>JBHPNE010000026.1:0-12933 GCA_042562855.1 Elusimicrobiota bacterium | reverse complement strand
ACAGGTTTATAAATATCTGGATATCGGAACCAATAAAGAAGGTGAATGGGACGCAAAAAAGGGATCAAGAGTTATTGATGGAATAAGCCAGTATTTGACCGACGTAATTGAGCCTTCAGAAATATTCAGCGCTGGAAAATTTATTGAACTTGCAAAAAGACAAATATCTAATATCAAAAAAAAGGGAAAGGTTCCTATAGTAGTGGGTGGGACGGGTTTATATGTTAGGGCTCTTATCGATGGATTTTCAAAGATGCCTGAAAAAAATGATGAGATTAGAAAGCAGCTGAATGATGATCTTAAAAAGCATGGCACACAGTATTTATATAAAGAGCTTCAAAAAATTGATCCAACGTCTGCTGAAAAAAATAAAACTAACCCACATAGGCTTATCAGGGCGTTGGAAGTATTTAAAATAACAGGCACGCCGATATCAATATTGCAGAAAAAAAATGAGATTCCAAAAGATGAGTTTATCCAGTTTGGGCTAAGCTGGCCCAGGGAAGTTTTGTATGATAAAATCAATGACCGTGCTAAGCAAATGCTTAAAATCGGAATGATAGAAGAAACAAGAAATGTGCTAAAAATGAACTTTTCAAAAGAATGCCAGGGTCTTTTGGGAATTGGATATAGAAGTATTGTAAAATACATTGATGGAAAGATTAAAATAGATGATGTTGAGACTCAGCTTCAAGCCGATACTAGGCATTATGCAAAAAGACAAATCACATGGTTTAAGAGAGACAAGCGGATAAACTGGATCGAGGTTGAAGAAAAATCGTTCCACCCGGAAGATATAGCGGATAAAATTATAAAAATATACCTTAAGGTTTAATTGAAAAAAGAATAAATACTAGTAAAATTTAGGTATAATCAAGCCTTGAATATGGAAAAATCAATCATAGTAGGATTTTATTTATCAAAAACTAAGAAAATAGATGTCGAAAGGTCTCTTGATGAACTATCTCGGCTTGCTGAAACAGCAGGTGCAAAGGCAGAAATAAAGATTGTTCAAAAGCGGTCTTGTGTTGACCCTGCTTACCTGATAGGTTTTGGAAAGGCGTGCGAAATACGCGACATTGTTCACGAACAAAATATTAAAACAGTAATTTTTGATGATGAGCTTAAGCCCAGTCAACAGCGAAACCTTGAAGAGTTAATAGAGGCCAAGATTGTAGACAGAACGCGGCTGATACTTGATATATTTGCAAAAAGAGCAAGGTCCCGTGAGGGAATACTCCAAGTTGAAAGAGCACAGCTTGAGTATTATCTTACTCGCTTGAGCAAAAAAGGAACAATGCTTGATAGCCAAACGGGAGGAATAGGAACCAGGGGGCCCGGAGAAAGAAAACTTGAAACTGACCAAAGGCGCATACGCGACAGAATTTCGTATTTAGAAAAACAGCTGAATAAAATAAAAAGCCATCATAATCTGCTTCGAAGACAGCGTCTTGATTCAGAAAGCGCTTTAATAGCAATTGTCGGATATACAAATGTTGGGAAATCAAGTATACTAAATACTCTGACAAAGACTAACAGAATATATGCTGACGATAAGCTGTTTGCAACGTTGGACCCTACAACACGGAAAATCAAGCTTGCTGGTGGCAGGACAGTTCTTTTTACTGATACGGTTGGTTTTATCGATAAACTTCCGCATGCACTTGTTTCTGCCTTCAGCTCTACCCTAGAAGAAACAAGGCAGGCAACATGCCTGCTTCATGTTATTGATGCATCGCATCCGGAACACAAAAAGCAGATAAAAAATGTTGTTACCGTTTTAAAAAGTCTCGGAGCCGACAAAATACCCATAATATATGTTTACAATAAGTGTGATCTTCTTTCGGAAAGAGAAAAGGATAAATTACTTAAACATGGCCACCTTTTGATTTCAGCAAAAACCACAGAAGGAATTGACATACTGCTTGATAGAATAGAAAAAATTGTCAACCCGGAGCTATATTCACATAAACTTATTCTTAGCTATAAAAATAGCAAGTATGTTCAGCAGATATTTAAAATGGCAGTTATAAAAAATCAAAAATATACTGCTAGGGGTATAAGTATTAGGCTTGAAAGCACAGACAAACACTGGAAACAGATACAGAAGCTTTTGGAGGCAAAGGCATGACGCTGGCAAATAAAATTACTATTTTAAGAATAATTTTAATCCCTGTTTTTATTATATTTCTGGTGCGTCAGCAGCATCCCTGGCCCCTTGTAATTTACACCTTTACCATTGCTACAGATGCTTTGGATGGCTTTATAGCGAGATGGAAACATCAGTCAACTGCCTTGGGAACATTTCTTGATCCCATGGGCGATAAATTCCTGATAGTCTCAGGCTTCTTGGTTTTGGCTTTATTAAAAATAGTGCCATTTTGGATATTTGTTTTAATTATCAGCCGTGATATCATAATAGTGTTGGGGTGGGTAATAATCTACTTTTTAACAGGTTCACGGACAATAAAAACCAATGTTTGGGGAAAAATATCTACGGTATTTCAAATGGGGACGATTTGGTTTATTTTAATGCAAATACCCGATTTCTGGATAAATAAACTGTTGTTAATTACGGTCGCTACAACTGTAATTTCAGGCTTAGCTTATATTTGGCAAGGAACTAAAAGGCTTAATAATCATGCATAAAAACGTAGTTATCATCGGTCGTCCCAATGTAGGAAAGTCTACATTATTTAACAGGCTGGTAGGCAGAAGGCGCGCTCTCGTGCATGATGTTCCCGGCACAACACGTGATAGAAATGAAGTGCTCATTTCCTGGAAAGACGAAAAGTTTGTTCTGGCTGATACTGCCGGGTGGGCTGTAGATGAATCCATATTTTCGGCATCAGTCCAAAAGCAGATGGAAATAGCGCTACAAAAGGCAGATTTAGTTCTTTTTATAGTTGACGGGAAGAAAGGCTCTCATCCAATGGATAAAGAAATAAATAATATTTTAAGAAAAAGTAAAACAAATACTATTTTGGTTATTAATAAGATTGATACTCAAGGCGATGAAACTAAAATATATGATTTCTACAATTTGGGCATAGATAATCTGGTAGATATTTCAGCAAATCACGGAAGAAACATCCCCGAATTATTAAGTAGAATTTTGGAAAAGCTGTCACGGATAGAAGATACTGCCTCAAAACTAAAGCAAAATCCTGCAATTAATGTAATTTTAGTAGGGAAGCCTAATGTGGGTAAATCCTCTTTGGTAAATTCTATATCGAAGGAAGATAGAAGTATAGTTTATGATAAACCAGGAACAACAATAGAAGCTTTTGATATTGTGATTAAAAAAGATAATTTTGACTTTACGTTGATAGATACCCCGGGTCTGCATAGAAAAAGAAAATTCAAAGATGACATGGAGTATCTTTCAGCCCTGAGTGCCCGCCATGCTATGGAAAGGGCAGATATCGCTGTTTTAGTAATTGACGTGGATCAGGGAATAGGGGAAACGGAAGCGAGGATCGGAAAGCTCATTTTGGAAAAGAAAAACGGATGTTTAATAGTAATAAATAAGTGGGATCTTGTTGAAGAAAAGGAAATAGCGGTAAAAATTATTAAAGAACAAATTGAAGAAAAATTGAAGTTTTTGTCATGGGTAAGGATTTTGCATGTATCTGCGAAAACCGGGCAGCGCACTGATAAAATTTTGTCCGAGGTGGAAAAAATTTATAGTGAATATTCTAGGATAATTCCCCAACAAGATTTGTCTGAAGCATTTCGTGACGCGGTAACCAAAAATCCACTTTCAAGACACGGAGTTGTTTTAAAAATTAAAGAAGTCAGACAGACCGGCAGTAATCCCCCTGCTTTTTCAATACATGTTAATAATACGGAAATTATACACTTCTCATACAAAAGATATTTGGAAAATCAGATCAGAGATCATTTTGGTTTAGCAGGGTCTCCGATATTATTGAGGTTTTATAGAAACAAAAAAGACTAAAAAATACGTCAGGAGTATTAATTATGGTTTTGTTTATTTTTTTCATAGGGGCTTATATAGTAGGTTCCATTCCGTTTAGCTATATTACGGCAAAACTTTTTAAAGGAATAGATATAAGGGAGCATGGTTCTGGAAATCCTGGTGCAACAAATGTTTTTCGTGTATTGGGCCCAATACCTGGCATAACAGCATTTACATTTGATATTTTAAAAGGATTTTTACCGGTATTGTTTGCAGTGCAGTATTTTGGAACAGAAAACCTGAAATTTTCAATACTTGTAGGCTTAGCGGCAATAGTAGGCCATGTATATACTGTTTTTCTAAAGTTTAAGGGAGGAAAAGGTGTAGCTACAGCCACAGGAGTGTTTTTGGCTTTACTTCCTATAAACACTTTAATAGGTATCGCAATTTTTACTATAATGTTTGCTATTACAAAATATGTTTCAACAAGTTCTATCATTGCCGGTATATCATTTGCTATATTATCATGGGTTACAAAACAAGACCCGATTATTTCGGTTTTTGCAACATTGGTTGCAGTTTTGATTATTTATACTCATCGTTCAAATATTAAAAGGCTCATTTCGGGAAAAGAAAACAAAATAGTTGAGAAAAAAAGTACTACAGGAAAAAATTATCCCAAAGGACAAAATAAATAAGTTACTAGATCTTATTTAAAACAGAATGGAGATCTTAATCCACAGGATGGATTCTATATAAATATCTAGAAGGAAATCCTAAGGAAATCTAAGGAGATTT
The DNA here is from genome assembly GCA_042562855.1 of Elusimicrobiota bacterium. Taxonomy (GTDB): domain Bacteria; phylum Elusimicrobiota; class Endomicrobiia; order Endomicrobiales; family JAPLKN01; genus JBHPNE01. The sequence continues at coordinate 8,213 of JBHPNE010000026.1, read as the reverse complement.
TAGTGAAAAACATAGGAATACTCGGTGCCGGATCATGGGGGGCGACAATTGCTTCATTACTGTGCAGTAAAGGGCACAAGGTCACGCTTTGGGAGTTTGATAAAGAGGCGGCATCAGAGTTTGCAAAAAAAAGAGTGCTTAGCTTTTTCCCGGGGCTTAAACTTTCGAACAATATATCGATAACAAATAACTTAAAAGAAAGTGTTGAGAAGAAAGATATTATTTTTCTTGTTGTTCCGTCGCATACCATGAGAGACGTTTCAAAACAAGTCTCTTTATTGGGTATTGACCTTAAAGATACAATTATCGTTTCAGCAACAAAAGGGATAGAAAACAATTCTTTAAAAAGAATGTCGGAGGTTATTGCAGAAGAAATTTCGGGTATCGGAAACCGTGTTGTGGCTTTATCGGGCCCTACGCATGCTGAAGAGGTTTCAAAAAAGATTCCTACAACGGTTACTGTAGCATCCAAAAATATGGATGCGGCAAAACAATGTCAGAATATTTTAATGGAGCCTTATTTCAGGGTATATACTAATCCTGATATTGTTGGCGTAGAGACAGGCGGAGCACTGAAAAATATTTTTGCCATTGCTTCGGGTATATCAGATGGCTTAGGTTTGGGGGATAATTCAAAAGCAGCTATTGTTACACGCGGTTTAAGGGAGCTGGTTAAATTAGGCACAAAAATGGGCGGGAAACAAATAACATTTTTTGGGCTTTCCGGCGTCGGAGATTTAATTGTTACCTGCTTTTCAAAACATTCAAGAAATCGTGCAATTGGAGAAAAAATAGGTTCAGGGAAATCCATAGAAGAATCTGAAAAAGAGCTCATAATGGTAGCAGAAGGTGTTAAAACTACCCAAAGCGCATACGACCTGGGTAAAAAGCATGGCCTTGATTTGCCTATCATTCAGCAGGTGTACAATATTTTATATAAAAATAAATCCCCTAAAGAAGCCCTTAACGAACTAATGATGCGCGATGCCAAGCCTGAAATAGATTTATACGAATATGAATAGGAAAGATTTAATTGAAAGACTATCACTTGTTTTTATGACAAAAAAAGAAGCAAAAAATGCTGTTAGAGAAATATTTGTTTCAATTAGGGAGGCTTTAAGGAAAGGCGATAAGGTTATAATTTCTGAGCTCGGGACATTCCGCCCATATATAGCTAAAGCTAAAAAGGGGCACAATCCTAATAACGGACAGACTATTCAAATACCGCCAAAAAAGAAAGTCCGTTTTCATCAATCAAAAAGTTTATTTGAAAAATAAATAATCAAGCATTCAAAAAGATTTGACATTTCGGTCGGTCTTTTGTTTAATATTAAAGTACTACTTTAAGTTTTGAGGTCTAATCTAAATGGCAGAAACATTTTCAATTCCACCGCTTCCTGAAAAAGAATATTTTTCAATCGGAGAAGTAAGTAAAATTGTACAGCTTCCGGCATATGTTTTGCGCTATTGGGAAAGTGAGTTTAAGTTAATAAGGCCCATAAGGCGCAGTTCCGGCCAGCGTAAATACATGCGAAAGGACATCGAAATAGTTTTTAAAGTAAAAGATTTGCTTCACAATAAAAAGTTTACGATATTGGGCGCAAAGAAGTATTTGGCAGGAGATAAAAGAAGGAAAGAGTCCGATACTTTGAATGTTTCTATGCAGAATGGTTCTGCAAATGTAGATAGCAAAGCAATAAAAGATATCAAGCAGGAATTGCAGGAAATACTTGATGCTTTGAAAAAATAGATTACGGGGCGTGGCGTAGTTGGCTAGAGTCCGCCTTTGGCGGAGGAGAGGCCACATTAATTGAACAAAATGTTTTACGTATACGTACTAAAAAGCCTTAAGGATGAAAAATTATATACCGGGCAAACTGGAGAGTTAAATAAGAGAATCGAAGAACATAATTCAGGCAAACAAAAATCCACGAGAAATCGTAAACCATTCAAACTGATATATTTTGAAAAGTGTTTAACAAGAAGTCAGGCAATTAAAAGGGAAAGCCAGTTAAAAACTGGTTTTGGAAGAAAGTTTTTGAAGAGTCTCTTGCAGAAAAGTAATGATACGGGGCGTGGCGTAGTTGGCTAGCGCACTCCCTTGGGGTGGGAGAGGTCGCCGGTTCAAGTCCGGTCGCCCCGATATTTGCAAAAGCAAAACAAGGACCTTTCAAGTTTTTCGTAGTACTGACTAGCGTCCCTGCCTGCCGCAGGCACGGCGCCTATGGCGGAGAAGAGGTCGCCCGCCTAGGGCGGGTCGCCCCGATATTTGTAAAAGCAAAACAAGGACCTTTCAAGTTTTTCGTAGTACTGACTAGCGTCCCTGCCTGCCGCAGGCACGGCGCCTATGGCGGAGGAGAGGTCGCCCGCCTAGGGCGGGTCGCCCCGATGTTTAATATGTGAGGTTAAGAGAAGATGCGTTGGGTTTTAAGGTCTAAAATATTTAAAGCTCTTGTTACCGAAGCCAATGTAGATTATAAGGGCAGTATTACCATAGATGAAGACCTCATTGAGCGTTCGGGATTGTGGGTCGGAGAAAAAGTGCTTGTAGTCAGCAATACAACCGGGCATCGCCTTGAGACATATGTGATTAGTGGGGAGCGTGGTTCCGGTGTGATATGTATGAACGGTGCTGCAGCCCATTTAATTAAAAAAGGCGAAGAAATAATCATTATGGGTTTTGAGCTCAGTAATAAACCGATTAAACACACTGCAGTTGCTGTTAATAAAAACAATGCGTTTGTAAAATATCTTTAAACCCACCTTTGATTATAAAAAATATGTTATGAGAACGTTATGTCCGCCTCAATACTAGAAAAAATACACTGTTCATGTGGCGAAGAATTTGAAGCCGAAGTGTGGACGTCCGTAGATGTAGAGGAAAGCCCCAACTTAAGAGAGGCTCTCATATGTGGGGAAATAAATGTTGTTACATGTCCGAATTGCAGACAGCTTTTTCATGTTGAGCATTTTCTGCTGTATAATGATCGAGAAAATGAATTACTAGCTTTTGTTTACCCTGAGAGTTTCCAATCTCAAGCTGCACATCTTGATGAAAAAATGCACGAGGATGTTAAAAAAGTTGCCGAAGAATCCCTACCGGAAGATAGAATAACGTATGAACCTGTATTGCTATTCGGGATAAACTCTCTTGTAGATCTTGTAAATGAAGAACTAGACCGCAGTGACGAAGAAAAAATACTTGAATATATTGCTGATGAAAATAATCTTTCTTTAGTCAAAATAAAACCGTCTTTTGCAAGACTTCACAAAATGCCCCGAATTTTACCTTTCACTGATTTAGAAAACCAAAATAAACGAGAAGAGATTATTGGCGGGCTGGAAGTCCTTCTGAAAAAGAATAACCTGCTCACGCACTATGCGCAGTTTTTAGATATTATTAAATCCGACCCGAATTGGAGCCTGGACAAGCATTGCATTAAATAGCTTTAATGATATGCAAATATTTTGCTATTTACTTGATAAAACAAATTAAATTTTGTACAATCTTAGAAAGTTTTGGCTGGGGTTCTAAAGGTTGAATTCTTATCCATCTCGCAGTAATGAGATGGATTTTGTTTTTTAGGATTAATTATGGACATAATCGCTATAGAAAAGGCTATAAGCTCGGTAATCGAAGAAAATAATATGGAGCTGGTAGACATTGAATATAGATCAGAATCCGGGAAGAAGGTTTTAAGAATATTTTTGGATAAGGAAGGCGGTATTACTCTTGATGATTGTGGAAAAATGAGCACAAAAGTCGGAGATGTTCTGGATAAGAGCGAAATAGTGCCGGAATCGTATGTGTTAGAGGTATCTTCACCCGGTCTTGAGAGAGTATTAAAGAAAGAGAAGGATTTTATCCGTTTTAAAGGGTCTCGCGCAAAAATTATGATTTCTGAATCAATAAACGGACAGAGAAAGTTTTTGGGGAAAATTATTTCAGTAGAAAACGGCAATATTTTAATTGATGATGTAACAAAGGGAAAGGTCAGTATTTCTTTAGCAAGAGTTGTTAAGGCGCATTTAGCGCCGGAAATGTAATAAACAGAATTTTAATTGGAGGATGTACTTAGATGTCAGAAAAAACAGAATTAGTGATGGCTTTAGAGCAGATTGAGAAAGATAAAGGTATTAAGAAGGAAGATATTCTTCAGGTAATAGAAAATGCTCTTATATCTGCATATAAGAAACACGTGGGGAAAAACGTGAATGTTGAGGCAAAAGTTAATCCCGATACAGGTGATATGGTAGCTTTTTCTATAAAGAAAGTAGTAGAGAATGTCAATAATCCGTTAATTGAAATTACATTGGATGAGGCAAAAAAAGTTTCTCCTAATGCAAAAATAGACGAAGAGGTAAGAATTCTTCTGGACACCCAGGACTTCTCAAGAATAGCTGCACAAACTGCAAAACAGGTAATTGTGCAAAAGATCAGAGAGTCCGAAAGAGAAACTCTCCTTGATGAAATGAAGCAGAAAATCGGCGAGATGGTAAACGGAGTGGTTTGGAGAATTGCAAATAAAAACTTAATAGTTGATATAGTAAAGACCGAAGCGATTCTGCCTATTTCTGAGCAAGTACACAGAGAAAAGTTTAATCTTGGGCAGCATTTGAAAGCGATAATCATTAAGGCAGAAAAAACGCCAAGAGGCCCGTCAGTCGTTTTGTCAAGAACGCACCCTGATTTGGTGAAAAATTTATTCGAAATCGAAGTACCTGAAATCTATGAAAAAATTGTTGAAATAGTGAAAATTGTGCGTCATCCGGGCTTGAGATCAAAAGTTGCGGTTTTATCGCATAATCCGAAAGTAGATCCGGTTGGAGCTTGCGTAGGAGTAAAGGGAGCAAGAGTAAAACCAATTATAGATGAGCTGCAGGGAGAAAGGATTGATTTGGTAACCTATTCGCAAGATCCGCAGAAATATATCGCGTCAGCGCTTTCTCCGGCAAAAGTTGTGGCCATAACCATATTGTCCGAAGAAGGAAAAAAGGCAGAAGCTTTAGTGGGCGACGATATGCTTTCTTTAGCTATAGGTAAACACGGCCACAATGTTGCACTAGCCGCAAAATTGACCGGCTGGCATATTGATTTGAAATCTGAATCACAGAAAAAACAGGCTGTTGAGGAAAAAAATACTGCTAAGACTGAGGCTCTTGGGAAGGTTGCAGGCATTGGCCCTAAAACAGCTGAAATTTTAAATAAAACAGGATTGACAGATATAAACAAACTTGCTACTTCAAGCGTAGAGGACCTCACTACTTTGCAGGGTATCGGCGCAAAAACAGCAGAAAAAATTATAGCAGCGGCAAAAAAACATATTTCTAAAAAAGGAAAATAATTATGACCCAAAAAAAGGAAAAAAGCTCTGCAAAAAAAGCTTCTTCTAAGGGTAAAAAAACTAAAGAAAAAGTAAAAAAAACTGCTGTTGCAAAGTCCAAGCCCGCTAAGAAAACGGCTGCAAAAACGGCAAAAAAAGTAGCTTCAGGTTTTTCCAAGGAACAACTTGCCAAAGCAGCCTCTATAAGCAAGGCCGAAAAAACTCCAAAAAAGACTCTAGCGGTAAAAAAAGAAAAACCACTAAAAGCGGTAAGCCCAAAAAAGACTAAAAAACAGCATTTAGGTGAAGAAAAAGTACATATAGAAAAGAAAATAAGTGAAGTAGAGCAAAAAGAAGTTAAACCCCCCGTAAAACATGAAGAAAAGCCAAAAGCAGAAGAAAAACATAAAGAAAAAAAACAGGCTCCGGTCGCTGTCCCGGCTGCTGAACCTAAAAAAGAGGAAGTCGAATATAAAGGTGAAATTAAGATTAACGAGTTAGTAACTATTCGTGATTTATCCGAAAAATTGAATGTCAATGTAGGCGAAATTCTCAAAAAACTTCTTTCTATGGGAACTTTGGCTACTATAAACCAGCGTTTGGATGTAGATGTTGCAACGCTCTTGATGAATGAATATGGTTACAAGGCAAAATATGAATCACTTTATTCTGAAGAGTCTATGGAAGAAGAAAAAGATGACCCCGCAAAATTAAAACCTCGTTCTCCTGTTGTTACGATTATGGGCCACGTTGACCATGGAAAGACGTCTTTACTCGATGTTATGCGCTCAAGCAAGATTACCGAAGGCGAAGCAGGCGGGATTACTCAACATATAGGCGCTTATAAAGTAAAGACTGATAAAGGCCAAGTAACGTTTCTTGATACCCCCGGTCATGAAGCATTTACTGCTATGCGTTCAAGGGGTGCACAGACTACGGACATAGTAGTACTAGTTGTTTCTGCTGTAGACGGAATTATGCCTCAAACCGTTGAAGCTATTGACCATGCGAGGGCCGCAAACGTACCGATAATAGTTGCGGTTAACAAAATAGACTTACCGACCGCCAATCCGGCAAATGTCAAACAGGAATTAACAAAACACAATTTAATTGCTGAAGATTGGGGCGGGGATACCATAACCGTTGAAGTTTCTGCAAAACAAAATATCAATATAGATGGACTTTTAGAAATGATTCTTCTTAAGGCTGAAATGATGGAATTGAAAGCCAATCCAGATTGTTTGGCCAGGGGAACAGTTGTGGAAGCAAAACTGGATTCAAGGCGAGGCTCAGTTGCAACAATTCTTGTGCAGAAAGGGACTCTTCATGTTGGAGATAATTTTGTAGTGGGAAATATTTACGGAAAGGTTCGCGCAATGCATAATGAATTCGGCAAAAAAATCACAGATGTTGTTCCAAGCACTCCTGTAGAAATACTCGGGACAAACGGAACTCCTCAGGCCGGTGATAAGTTTGTGGTTGTGGAGCAGGAATTCCAGGCAAGACAAATTGCAGAAGCACGTAGAAGTAAAGCTCGTGAAGATGCTCAAAGACCAAGGCATCATTTATCGCTGGAAGATGTTAGCGCCGGTAAAGTGAAAGAATTGAGACTTGTTTTAAAAACTGATGTGCAAGGGTCTCTCGGAGCATTGTCTGATTCTTTGGAGAGACTTTCAACTTCAGAAATAGGCTTGAAAATTATTCACAGGGGAGTGGGAAGTATTACAGAGTCTGATGTTGCTCTCGCAGCTGCTTCTGATGCTATGATAATAGGGTTTAATATAAGGCCGGATTCAGTGGTAGAAAAGTTGGCAGAAAAAGAAGGCGTAAGTATAAATATTTACAGGATCATTTATGAAGTAATATCTGATATTACCGCAGCGATGGAAGGAATGCTGGAGCCGCATCTGAAAGATAAGGTAATTGGAAAAGCACAGGTGAAGCAAGTTTTTAAAGTTTCAAAAGCGGGTGCAATATCGGGGGGCAATGTTTTAGAAGGTAAAATGCAAAGGGGCGCGAAAATCCGTCTTATAAGAGACAATGTTATTGTGCATGAAGGCAATATTTCTTCATTGCGCAGATTTAAGGACGATGTCAAGGAAGTCGAAAAGGGTTACGAGTGCGGAATAGTGCTCGAAAAATATTCGGATGTTAAGCCCGGCGATATCGTTGAATGTCTGATCGAAGAAAAAATCACGCGTAAATTATAAATATGCTGAGTTATAAAAGATCTGTAAGAGTTGCAGAACAAATTCAAAAAGAAGTGTCAAAAATTGTACAGGAGTTAAGGGAACCTGGACTTGGCTTCGTAACCATTACCGATGTAAAATTATCTGATGATCTGCAGGATGCACGTATTTATTACTCAGTTTTAGGCAGTGAAGAAGAAGTGCAAAAGAGCAACGAAATCATCCAGGATTCAGTAAAAGAAATACGTCATCAACTAGCTTTGAGTCTTAATCTACGGCGTACCCCCACCATAATGTTTAAGTTCGACGATACCCCAAAAAAAGCAACTCACATTTTCGAATTATTGGAAAAAATCAAAAAAGAAGACGAAGAAAAATAATGCTAAACGATACAGCTCTAAAATTAATAAGCAAAGCAATTAAAAAAAATAAAACATTTTTTATTGCTGGCCATAAAAAACCCGATGGAGATACCATTGGGTCTGCTTTGGCTTTGGCTTCCTTAATTAAAAGATTGAATAAGAAAGTGGATGTGTGTTCGGGAGATATCATTCCTGACTTTCTGGAATTTCTTCCTGATTCGAAGAAAATCAAAGTCGTCTCAAAAGTTGGCAAAAAGTATGACTGCGCAATTATTCTGGAATGCTCTGATCTGGACCGTATGGGTGGTCTGATAACAAAGGATCAGGCAAAAGTATTT
>JBHPNE010000025.1:0-13166 GCA_042562855.1 Elusimicrobiota bacterium | reverse complement strand
GACTGTCACTGTTTTTCAGAGGATAAAATCATGAAAGCTTTTGTAATTAAATGGCTTATAGTATCCGTTACATTAAAAGTTGTTGATGCTATTTTTACAGGGATTGCTATAGAAAGCTGGAGCGTGGTAATGCTTTCAGCTTTAATCCTTGTGGCGCTGAATTATTTTATTAAGCCGCTTATATTATTAATCACGCTTCCGATAAACATAATATCTTTTGGTTTATTCACATTGTTTATTAACGGCTTCATGTTTTATCTTGTATCTAAAATAGTTCATGGTTTTACGATTGTTAGTTTTGCAAGTGCTTTTTTTGGAGCATTGATTTTCAGTATAGTGAATGTTATTTTAAATCTTTTAGTAAATCCAAACAACAGGTTTAGAGCAGGCTTTTACAGCGGGATGAAATACGGCCAGGACATGAGAAAAAAATATGATGATGCTATAGATGTAGAGGATATATCAAAGGATGATAAAAAAATAAATTCCAACCGGTCGGAGGATTAGTGCTAACAAAGAAATTTATCGAAACTATATATTCTGCAGCAAGCATACAGAGGTGGAACGATCATGTCCGGCCAGTGGCGGGTTTCAGCGAGCTCGATAAGCAGGCTCATAAAATGATCATTGCTTACGTTCTGGCAAAAATGGAAGAAACGCAAAATAGAAATGAGATAAACTGGATAAATCTGATTGAAGGAGGGCTTTTCGAATTTCTTCACAGAGTCACCTTAACCGATTTAAAGCCGGACGTGTTTCATGAGTTAATGGAGAAAAAGGGTTCGCAGCTTAATAATTGGGTATTGCAAGAGCTTGATGATGATCTAGAAAGTTTAAAAGGGAATTTTAAAAGCAATTTTGAAAAATACTTAAATGATCCGTCATACGCAGAGGCAGAAAAAAGGATATTAAAGGCCGCGCATTATCTTGCGACAAAATGGGAATTTAATATCATTTACAATGTGAATTCAATGATTTGCGGTATTGAAAAAAGAAAAGAAGAAATAAATAATGAGATAAAAAAATACAGCGATTTAGCCGGAGTAAAAAGCCTTTTAAAGAATGAAAAATATTATGGATTTATTGATCTCTGCGGCCAGCTTGGGTTTCAGCAAAGATGGGCCCAACAGCACATGCAGCCGAAAACTTCTGTGCTAGGCCATATGCTCATTGTCGCAATACTTTCATATGTATGTTTAATGGACAAAAACTATTGTGAAAAACGGATGTACAACAATTTTTATTCTGCACTTTTGCACGATTTACCTGAAGTGTTAACCCGGGATATCATCAGCCCGATAAAAACTTCCATAAGCGGTTTGGATAGTATTATTAAAGACTATGAAAGAAGGCAGATAAACGAGAAGATACTTCCTCTTTTGCCTGAAGAATGGCATGATGAGATCAAATATTTTATACTTAATGAGTTTAAAAATAGAGTAATCGAAAATTCATCCGTTGTTGAAAAAAAAGAAATCAATGAGTCGTATAACAAAAATGAATTTTCACCGGTTGATGGGGAATTCATAGAGGCTGCGGATAAATTTGCAGCATATGTTGAAGCCTGTTTGTCCATAGACAGCGGTATCAAATCGAAACATTTGGTGGATGCAAAAGAAAATTTACTCAGCAAATATAAAAATAGGGAAGCTTTAGGTTTTAAATTCGGGGAAATATTCGAGTATTTCAAGTAGATTCATTTATGATCTGTAATACAAAAGAAATTAAATACAAATTTCAAATAGACAATAAATCGAGCAAAGAGTTTATTGTTGGCGAAAATACTCAAAAGCAAAAAGCACTGCCGTATTGGGCTAAACTTGAATTTAATAAGTGTCCCAAATGTAGTCTTGAACAATATCAGTTTTGCCCTGCAATAAATGGAAACATTGAATTGCTCGAATACTTCTCAAATTCCAAATCATACGACGAAGTAAAGGTAATAGCTGAGAATATCGAAAAAAATACAAGCTTGGAAAACGCATTGAGCTCAATTTTTAGTGTTTCGATGCTCGCGAGTGATTGCCCTGTATTGGGAAGTTTTAAAAATATTGCATGTTCATTTTTGCCCTTTTTAACTTATGATGTACTATTAAGCTCAATAACAGGCTGTGATGAGTTTTCTGATAACAAAAGTATTATTGCTTCAATTGATGGCGTAAGAGAAACTCTTAAAATTTTGTGCCGGCGAATTGGGAGTTTTTCAAACGGCGATGCTAATAAAAATGCATTAACTAGGCTGGACAGTTATTTTATGCGCATAAAGGCGCATCTTGAGAGTGCACGCGACAAATGAAAATACATATTTTAAAATTATTATTGTTTACGTTAATTTTATATCCAATTTTGGCGCAAGCAGAAATAGTAATGCAGAAAAAAGGCGATGTAATTCTTTTTTTGTCCGATGGCAAAGAAATTGCAAAACAGATTGTTGACCCGGAGGGTAATGTAATAAAAACGGAAGGCAAAATCCCCGACGGTACCGTAAAAAGATATCACGATAACGGAGAATGGTCTTCGGAATATAATTATGCAAGCGGTGAGCTTAGCGGAATATCTAAAACCTATTATAACAGCGGAAAAATATTTTCCGAGTGGAGTTCAAAAAAAGGGGTATTAGAGGGACCGTTTAAAACATATTATGAAAACGGAACTTTGCTTTCGGAAATAAATTATAAAAAAGGAAAGAAATGCGGGAACTTTAAAACATATTATGACGATTCCGCAAAACGCGCGGATGGCTATATTAAAAATGGCATGACAGAAGGTGAATACAGGCTCTATTATCCTTTAGGAAATTTAGAAATATTAAGAAACTATAGAAAGGGGAAAATGGAAGGAGAGTTTAAGAAGTATTATCCCCACGGAGAAATTGCATCCGAAGGAAATTATAAAAACGGTATGCTTCATGGCGCACAGATTGACTATTATGAAAACGGAGTGATAAAGCGCGAAATAACATTTAAGAAGGGCAGTCCTCATGGAGATCTAAAGAATTACTACATAACTGGTGATATAAAGAGCGAGGGAAAATATAAAAAAGGCCGTCTGAACGGGGAAAAAAGGGATTTCTACCAGACAGGGGAAGTTAAGAGGTTGAGAAATTACTCAGACGGCAAATTGGAAGGTTTACAGAACGGATTTTATAAAAACGGGAATGTAATGGTAGAAATTCTTTGCAAAAGCGGCAATTTGGAAGGACCAATTAAAACATACGATGAAAATGGGATTTTGAGTTCCCAGGATGAGCAATCGATAAAAGACATCTTAAATGATGATAACAATATCAAAAAGTAGCTGAAAAAGCTCCTAAATTTTCAAAGCCGATTTGACAACTTGTAAATTAAAAGTTAACATTGAAAAATGAGCACTAGAGTTATGAGGCTGCTAGTGTCGGACAGCAAAAATTTAATGGACTATATTACAGGGGGAGCGTAATATAGTTTTTTCTTTTTTTAAATGGAAGGATTACTACTTGCAATCGCATTATTCGTTGTAGTTATGATGCCCTCTTCTAAAGACAGAGCGAAGGAAGGGATGTATAGTACTTACTATGGTAAAGGCAAAATTTTGTCGGAAAGGCACTACAAAGCCGGAAAGCTCGAAGGTGTTTACAAAACGTATTATGAAGACGGAAAGGCAATGTCTGAGTTTGTTTATTTAGACGGAAAAAGAGAGGGTGTTGCAAAACTGTTTTATAGAAGCGGAAATTTATACAGCGAGACAACTTTTGAAAACGGTATTCAAAACGGAATCAAAAAGATTTATTTCGACAGCAAAGCAAGACAAGCACAGTATATAGACACTTATAAAAACGGGCAGGCTATCAATAGAAAAGAGTATGACGAAGACGGGAAACTAAAAACTAATAAGAACTTTAAATATATTCATACAAAAAAACATACAATAAGGCCCAGGCATTAATCTCATCGCTTAGTAAAAAATCATAGTTTTTTTGGTCGATTCTTTTTTCTTAAGATCTTCTTCTTCCTGCAGCTTCTTTTCTTTGTGCAGTCTTATATAGTCGGTATATTCCGCTTCGTCTTCGGTTGTGTTGGTAATTCTTTTCCTTTCTTCGGGATAATACGACCTAGGTTCCGTGCCTTTAACAAAGGCTTCCAAATATGCTCCCGGAGAACTGCTTAAAGCAAGCATCCCTGTTTCAGGATTAATTAATGCAAAATTCACTCCTTCAGGCGGGTTGAAGTTTAATATTGGTTCGCCATCCAATGCACCTTTCATAAAATCTACCCAAATGGGGCATGCCACGCGTCCGCCTGTCATCCTGTCGCCTAGCGTTGTCATATCATCGTAGCCGACCCATACACCCGCAACGATCTGAGGGGTAAATCCTATAAACCAGGCATCACTGGCATCATTTGTTGTTCCCGTTTTTCCTGCACACGGTCTGCGTAGGGCCCTGGCGCGTCTTGCAGTGCCGTTTTGGACAACTCCTCTTAAAATATTTGTCATTACATAGCAAAGCGCAGGGGATAAAACTTCTTCCTCAACAGGGAAAGTTTCTTCCAATATTCTTCCATTTTTATCTTCAACTCTTGTTACCGAATAAGGCTTAGTTCTGATTCCGCCGGAATCAAGCACTCCGAAAGCGCTCACAATTTCCATCAATGTTACCACGCTTGAACCCAGGGCAAGCGAAAGATGGGGGGTTAGGTGGCTTTCGATCCCCATTTTTCTGGCATATTCAATAACGGTCCTCGGGCCTATTTCATCGATTGTTTTAATTGCGCAAATATTTATCGAGCGTTCAACAGCCCGCCTTAAAGGCATTTTTCCATAGTGCCTGTTTCCATAATTTCTTGGAATCCAGACTTTCATCGGGTCTTCTATGTCTTCAGATGCAAGCAGCTTTAAATAACCGGTACTGGTCGACGGCAATGTCCACCGCAGGCCGTCGTGAACATACACTAAAGGCGTATCTTCTACAATCGTTGCAGGCGTGAAACCGCTGTCTAATGCTGCAGTATACACAAAAGCTTTGAAAGCAGAACCTGGCTGTCTTTGAGCCTGGAGTGCACGGTTAAATTGCGACTCCCCGAAATTTCTGCCTCCTATCAATGCTCTAATTCCGCCGGTTTTCGGATCGATAGCTATCAAAGCACCTTGAACTATCGGTTTAACAGTTTCGGTGCTTTCATCCTTGGAAAATAATTCTTCATGCTTTTTCTCATCAAATTCGGTTAAGTATTTTTCTAAAGATTCTTCTGCAGCTTTTTGAGCTTTAATATCCAGAGTTGTGTAGATAGAAAGCCCTCCCTGGTAGATCATATTCGTTCCGTATTTCGGTTCAAGTTCTAACCGGACATATTCAACAAAATACGGTGCAACGCGGGGAATTTTTTCTTTCGTATCATCTATAATTTCTGCATTAGCCTCAAATAGCTGCTCGTCCGTAATAAAGCCGAGTTCTCTCATTCTGCTTAAAACTACCGAACGCCTCATCGCTGCGCGGTGCTTGTCTCTAAAGGGAGAATACCAATTTGGAGCTCTTGGCAGGCCTGCCAGCATTGAACATTCACCGAGGGTAAGTTCGCTTACTTCTTTATCAAAATACATTCTTGCAGCGGAGCTCACGCCGTATGCGCCGGCTCCCAGATAAATTTGGTTAAAATATAGTTGTAGAATTTCATCTTTCGAGTAGTCTCTTTCCAGCTGAACGGTAAGTGCGAGTTCTCTTATTTTTCGTTTCAATGTCCTTCTGGGAGATAAAAATATGGATTTTGCAAGCTGCTGGGTTATCGTAGATCCGCCCTGGGCGACCCTTCGTCTTACTATATTGTTGTATGCAGCTCTCAGAATTCCTTTAAGCGATATTCCCCAATGGTTATAAAAATTATTATCTTCAATGGCTAGTATTGCGTTTTTAAGATCTTCGGGTATTTCGTTGATAGGTATAAGGGTCCTTCTTTCCGTGAAAAGCTCGGTAACAAGGTCGCCGTTTCTGTCGTAAATTTTTGTCACGAGATTCGGCGTATAATCTTCTAGTTCGCTAATGGACGGCAGGTCGCCAAGAATGTCGCGAATGCTGTTTGCAAATGCAAAAATAAGCGTAGCAGCAAGGGCAATTATGAGAAAATAGAGTCTTTTATTAATTTGCATAAATACATGTCCTTTCAATACGAAATGGCATTATACTCTAAAAACTCAAACTTGTCAAAAGTTTTAAACAGCTTTTATTGTATAGCCTCAGAAATTTATGATATAATCAAAAAACAAAAAAAAGGAAGAAAAATGAAACAAAAAGCATCAATAAAAAAACCGGAATTACTTGCCCCTGCCGGCAATATTGAAAAGCTTAAAATTGCTTGTAAATATGGCGCCGATGCGGTTTATCTTGCCGGGAAAAAATACGGGCTTCGCGCCGGAGCCGACAATTTTACCATTGATGAAATGGAAGAAGGTATTGAATTTGCACATAAACTGGGCAAAAAGGTATATGTTGCCGTCAATATTATCCCGCACGATGAGGATTTTGAAGGATTGCAAGAGTACACAAAAGAGCTGCAAAAGATAGGCGCAGATGCAGTTATTGTTTCCGACCCCGGTGTATTGTCTTTGGTCAAAGAAACCGCTCCCAAAATGCGTATCCACTTGAGCACCCAGGCAAATAATGTAAACGTTAAAAGTGCAATGTTTTGGCAAAAAATGGGCGTCAATAGAGTCGTTTTGGCCAGAGAGCTTTCCATAAAAGAGATAAAGTCAATTATTAAGAATAGCAGTGAAGCAGTAGAATATGAGTGTTTTGTTCATGGGGCTATGTGTATTTCTTATTCCGGCAGGTGTTTATTAAGCAACTATATGATAAACAGAGATTCAAATAAGGGGGACTGCGCACAGTCTTGCCGGTGGGAATATAATTTAATGGAAGAAAAACGCCCCGGGGAATATTTTCCGGTTTATGAAGACGAAAACGGAACATACATATTTAATTCAAAAGACTTGTGCCTGATCAGGCACACCCTTGAGCTTATCGAATCGGGCTTGGGGAGTTTTAAAATAGAAGGGCGCATGAAAAGTAATTATTATGTTGCCCTTGTCACTTCAATATACAGGCAAGCCATAGATTCATACTTTAAAAACCCTGCAAAATATAAATTTGACGAAAAACTAATGGATGAATTAAAAAAGATTAGCCATAGGCAGCATTCTGAAGGGTTCTTATTTTCCAAGCCGGGCGCGGACAGCCACATTTATGAAGGCAGCGGCTATGTAAAACCGTATGATTATGCAGGCTTCATTTTAGACTACAATAAAAAAACTAAAATCGCTAAAATTGAGCAGCAGAATACAATATCAGTCGGCGACGAAATTGAGATAATCGGCCCTTTTAGGGATTACTATACTCAAATAGTAAAAGAAATGTGGGACAGCAAAGAAAATATAATTGAAACTGCAAACCATCCTCAGGAAATAGTGAGTTTAAGGGTTGAAAAACAAGTAAACCCCATGGATATTATAAGAAAAAAAGTGTAAAATCATAACTATATCCGACGCTTCGCTCTGGACGAAAACTTATCCCCAAGGGATAGATTCTATTTAGAAAAGCTTAAAGGGAATCTTATAAATAACGTAATGGAGTTTTTGTGAAAAAAACCATATCATCAGCCATTCTAATAATTTTATTCAGCTCTTCTTCATTTTTATTTAGCCAGGAAATAGAAGAAAAGGATATTTTTAATTCCATAAAAATGAATTATATTTCGGAAGTCAGAGAATATTTGAAGTCCGGAGTGTCTCCAAGCGAAAAAGATGCAAAGGGGAAAAGCGCTCTTTTGTGGGCAGTTGAATACGACCGTGTCGAAATAGCAAATCTTTTAATAGAGAAGGGCGCAGACGTCAGTGTTAAATACAGTAATGGAAGAACTTTACTAACTGAGACCATCAACCGGGGGCATATCGGTCTTGCGGTAGAGATCTTTGAAAACGGCGCAGACATAAATGAGCAAAATGAGGACGGGACAACGGCATTAATAATAGCGATATTGCGCGGAAGGATAGGGTTTGCAAAAATCTTAATAGAGCGCGGCGCCGAGGTAACCCCGACTTTTAATTACGGAAAAACCGTTTTAATGCTGTCTATTATGAAAGGTTCGGCCGATCTGTCACGGCTGATAATTGAGAAAGGCGTGGATATAAATGCAAAAGACAGCCGAGGAATAACTGCTCTTTATATTGCCATAAGTAAAGGCCAGGACGATCTTGTAAAACACTTGCTAGAAAAAGGCGCAAGCCTCGATATTAATGTCAAAAACGGGCGTCCGATTTTAGTTTTAGCTATCAGGAATAACAGCGAAGAGATAGTTCATCTTTTGGTTGGTTCGGGCTATAAAACACAAACACTTGTTGAGGCGATGATAAAGGGCGATGTAAGCGAAGTGAAGACTTTATTGAACAAGGATAAAACTTTTGATTTTAAGGATAAAGATTTCCTTAAAGCGATTAATTGGGTAATAAGCAGAGAGTATACAGAAGTTCTCAAAACTCTTATCGTGCATTTCAAAGATTTGGATTTCAACGATAAAAATGGATACACAATGCTTATGAATGCCGTGATTACCGGGAATTTTGAAATAATCCAAGCCTTGTTGGAACAGGGAGCCAACGTAAACTTAAAAGGAGGAAACGGTACAACTGCGTTTATTCTTGCATCGGGAAAAGGCAATATCGACATAATGAAGCTTTTGATAGAAAAAGGGGCAGAAATAGAAGTCATGGACAAACACGGAGCAAGCCCCTTGATTATGGCAGTATCAAACGGACACCTTGAGGCAACAGAATTATTGATAGAAAGCGGCGCAAAAATAAATGAAAAGGGCGAAAATAAATTCAGAATATTAAATATTGCCATAAATTACGGGTATATGGATTTGGCCAAATTTTTAATTGAAAAGGGCGCAAGAATTAATGCCAAAGATAATAATGGGTCTACTCCTCTGATCATAGCATCCGCCAAGGGGGATTTTGAACTGGTCAGCATACTGATAGAAAAAGGCGCAAGGCTTAATTCGGAAAACAACTACGGTATGACGGCGCTGTCAACTGCTCTAAGCAAGGGGCATCCCGATATTGCAGAATTATTAAAACAAAGCGGAGCAAAATAGTGAAATCAAAAAAATTATTCAGCGCCTTATTTATTACAATGCTGGTTTCTTTTCCGGCTGGGTCTTATGCGGATACGAGTGTCAACTTATTTAAAATTGAACGCAACAAAAATTCCAATGCCGTTTATTATGATGTTAATATTGATGATAACGGAAAAATTAATCCAAAAAAGCCCATAAGGGCTTATTGGATTCTTCACGAAAAGGCCGACAGAAGACAAAATCTTACTATCCTTGACGAACGAGCATATGGATTTAGGGTAAAAAAATCAAAAGGTGAGGATTCATTTTACTTTACAATACAATCCATAAAGAAAAGAAAAATAAAAATCCGCCAAAATGGCGAAAACATCTATCCTGAAATATTGATAAACGGCAGACCGTCAATTTTAAAAAAAGTGTATGTGAAATCAAAAGAAACCTTCTTTCTGCCTCAAGTAAAGTACATTGAATTTTTTGGAACAGACTTAGAAACAAATGAAGAAGTGTACGAAAAATTTATAAAATAGCTAAATGATTTTTGATATTTAAATGGTTGACAAAGAAGCAAATTCGTTCTATAAAATCAGTGTGATTGTGGTTTTATAAAGGCCGGGCAAAATAGAATGAATAATAAAAAAGTTAAAACCATTTTTTTCCTATCAATATTCCTGCTTGCGGCAGCTGTGTTCTGCCGTGTCGATGTTTCAGCCAGCAGTTTTTCCGATGACCCCAATTATCCAGTATCTTATGAAACTATCAGTACAATCCCCAAACAGCCGGAACAATTAGACGGAAAATTTGGGGCACCCTTGGTATTTAATGCATCTTCCGGTGATTTCAGCATTTCTTCAGGTGTTGTTTTTGACGGGGGCTTAAATGATATTGGCCACGCACTTGCCGTAGATACAATTACCGCCGGAGGTCCTTATATTTTTGTTGCCGGGGAAGATGCCGGCCAGAGACTTATACTTAAATATGATAGTTCAGGTAATGAACTTACGAATACAGCGTTTGGTACTGGTCTCGGAAGTTGGATTTCAGATATAAAGACGGATAATTCAGGAAATGTGTATGTTTCCGGTGTGGATGCTTTTTTATCGAATTTTGTTACTGCTAAATTCAATAATAATTTGGATTTGATCACATTCGATACAGTAGCTTCAGTTGGCTTTGCAGAAGGCGTGGCAATAGACTCGTCAGGTAACAATATTTATACGGTAGGAAAGACAGCGCCAACAAATGATTTTCTCATTGTCAGATTTGATTCCTCGCTTAATGAAATTAACAGAGTCTCATTCGATAGCACCTTTGACGACTATGCATATGCGGTTGAAGTGGATAGTTCCGGAAATGTATATGTAACCGGGAAAAGCAATAATAATTTCTCTACGGTAAAATTAAGTTCGGATTTATCTAAATTTATTTCCTCTGCAACATTTGACAGAGGTTCTTTTGATATAGCGGATGATATCGCAATAAGGGATGGCAAAGTTTACGTGGCGGGTTATTCTCACAACGGCTCACATTACGATTATTTAACGCTTAAGTATAATTCTGATCTTTCGGTAGTCTTGTCATCAGCTGTCTATTATTCGGCTGGGAAAGATCAGAGAGCTCACGGAATTGCTTTGGACGATAAAGGCAGTGTCTATGTTGTTGGTGCTTCTTCAGGCGGTGCTACTTCCTATGATTATCTAACTGTAAAATATGATGTCAATCTTTCTTCAATGTCTATCTCAACATACACAGGGACAAATGCGGATCACGCTTACGGGGTGGATGTTGATTCTTCTTCAAATGTGTATGTGACTGGCCAGTCTCATAGCGGGTTAAATTATGATATCAGAACTATTAGATATCAGATGCCGGGTGTAAGTGTCCCGGAAAAACCCGAAAGTGTTGGAGGAGTTGCTTTGTCATCTTCTTCAATTAGATGGTATTGGGATTTGGTCCCGAATGCGACGTATTATCATGTTTATTCCACAATGAATGTTCTGCTTGCCAATATTGAAACTCCAACCACATATTTCGACATGGTAAATCTTTCCACAAACGAGGATTACGGTGTATATTTCAAAGCAGGCAATGAGAGCGGGCTCTCTTGGCAAAGCGGAGAGGTTTATAGATGGACTAAAGCCGAAGTTCCCGGGCCTAACAATTTAATTTCTGTATCCACCGATTCCATTGTTGTGGGCTGGAGCACAAACGGCAATCCATCCTGGACAAACTATTCATGCGAAATATCAACGGATGATTTCGCGAGTGTCAGTGCTTCAAGCCAGACCTTGAATACTTCGGCAACTTTTTATTCGCTGATTTCAAATGCTACTTATTGGATAAAAACCAGAACAATAAACCAGGATAATGCCTACAGTGATTATAATTCCGCAGTCTCAACCATAACGGAGCTTAATACGCCGACAGCTTTGGCATTCAGTAATGTAAACGGACATTCCATACAGGCAAATTGGGATGCGAATAATAATTCAGAGGCAACCATTTATATTTCAGAAATTTCAAGCGTCAGCGTCGGAGGAACTGTACTGCAATCCAGCCAGACATTGAATACCTTTTTATTGTATTCAGGCCTGGAAAGCGGCGTAACATATCATTTCCAAGTAAAAGCCATCGGCCACAATGGTACATATACAAATTTTGTATCCCTTGGCAGTATATCAACTTTACTCGAATCTCCCACAGGGTTTTACGGAGTGGCTGATAGTACGGAAAGCATTACGTGGCATTGGTCTACGGGAACCTATGTCGGGACGAACGTCCAAGGGTATAAAAAATATACGTCTACGGGTAGTTATATTGCGACATTTGCAGACGTTTCAATTAGCTCAGGGATAGAATCCGGCCTCCAGGCAAATACGCAATATTTAAGGTATTTAACAGCATATAACGGTGTAAGCGAAAGTACCCCGTCTGCTACAGCATCGGTTTATACGGCAGCCAACAGCCCGGTAAATTTATCATCAAGTGCCGTAACAAGGCATAGTGTCACGCTCACCTGGACAGAAAACGGCGGGACAACATTCAGCATTGACAAATCCACAAACGGGGTAGACTGGTCAACAGGCGTGGCAACGGGTGTCTCAGCTTCTGGATACACTTTAGAAAGTTTGGAGCTTGATACTACATACTATTTTGCCGTATGGGGTTACAACGGAGATGGAATTATTGCAACTTCAAGCGCCACAAGCTCAGCCATTAAAACCCAAAACTTGCCGGCAGGAGTAAGTCTGATTTATTCTTCGACTACAACCACAAAAACCGCCGAGGATAGTCTGGGCACAGTTACAATAACAATTCCTGCCGGAGCACTAACGGACAATTATACAACAAGCTATATGCTTATAAATACCGACGCAGAAAACAGTCCTCAAGGCTTTACGAAACCGCAGGTTGACAATGCAACAGATCTCTTAAATCAAAGGAATACTCTTTTATCCGGCTCGGGTTTGGAAATGCACATATATGACCTGGTTGGTTCCACATTTACCGGTACATTTACCGCAGGCAAACCTGTTAGGCTGGTTATGGAATATCCGGATGCAGATAACGACGATATCATAGATAATACAAATCCGCCTATAAGGACGGGTACCTTGAAGATATTTACCTTAAATCCCGCAACGCTTGAATGGGAAGTCGTGGAGGGCGAACATGTTTTGGACGAGACTGCAAAAACTGTAACGGCACAGCTGGTTCACCTTTCAATGTATGCATTGGTAAGCGTAAACCTTGCTGCAACAACACTTGAAAATGTAAAAGTTTAAATTCTCATCCGCTTCGCCGAAACCTATCGGCAAAGCATATTTTGCACCGAGTCTAAAATTTAAAGGCAGGGGATCGCCCTCAAAGTTGAACTTAACTTCGCTGCCGAGATTTTGTACAGCGGCTCCGACTTGAATTCTTGCATCGACATAAGTTTTCTGAGCTCCAATGTCTGCGGCAAATGCAGTGGCTGTTACATCGTCGATATTGCTGGATATATATTTTATATTTACACCGACATTAACATAGTTGATCATGCCTGCATAGCCGAAAATCAGAGCC
>JBHPNE010000024.1:0-13709 GCA_042562855.1 Elusimicrobiota bacterium | reverse complement strand
GTATAATAAAAAAATAGTTAAATGCGAGGTGCATCGGAAAAATATAAAATATAATGCTTAAAGGATAAAAAATCGCGCTCTGAGGATTTGCAAGTAAGGGCTGGCCTGCGAATATATAAGGATTCCATAAAGGAATTTTGCCGGTAATAAGAGTTTCGGTAACAAGGTGTTTTAACGGATAATAATGAAGAAATATATCGCCATAATTTCCTGCAATGCTATTAAACGAAAATATGAGAGGAGCAAAAAAAACGCATATCGCAATTATTAAAAGTAGAAAAAATATTTTTGACTTAAACATAATTATTTTCCTGAAATATCAGATTTCTTTAAAATAAAAACACCGTAAAAAATAAAAAACATTATAAATGAAACAGAGACCAAGACTCCTATAATAAACGATAACGGGCTATATTTTTGCCAAATTGTTGTTCCTCCGCCGGGCAAATCAATAATGCGGAACAATCCATCCCAGGAATATAATTTTATTTGTTTTTTTAAACTATAAGCCTTCCATCCTGGAACATATGTTTCTTTCCATATTAATTGTGAATTTTTACGGGACGATAGCGAGATTTTAATTTTTGAATAATCCCGTTCAATTGAGTTAATATTTGAATTAGTATCAGAAAAATCAAATACTTTAGACTCCTGGTTCAATTCGTATACATTTAAGGGTTGGCTGGATATTAAGGTGTATCCATCAGCATTTCCTAGTATATTGCGGTTAAGAAGATATTTGATGCCCAGCTTTTTAAAATACGGCAAAGCTTTCTGGGCTGATATTTGTTTGTAAGTATCGTTGACGGAATATTCAATATTTACAGGTAGTAAGGGCTCTCCCATTCCGTAAGCATTTTGAAGGTGATAGGGTATGCATGATAATCCATAAAAGTAACTTCTGGCTTTTTGCCAGGAATCTTGAACGCTTTTTCCTCTGATTAAATGATTGCTTTCCGTTCCGGGGCTTAATATGAATCTCGACTCAGCTTGAGATTTCTGAATATGTGAAATAGTCACAGGTTTTTTCACAAAAAATGAATTATCAGCTGTAGTTTGAGATAAATGCGCAAAAATGAGCAGTTCTGTTGATAAAAGCAGGACGAATATGAATGAATATTTGAATTTTTTAAGAGATTCTGTAAAAATTATGCATAAGCCCACAATGGACAGAAACATAAACTGTGCAGGATAACGCATTAATTTTATTACAAAAAAGTTATTATAGAGCCATTGGTAAACAGGAGTTGTATTTCCTAATGACAGTATTAGACCTAAAAGAAACAAGGTCAGGCCGAAAATATATCTTCTCTTAAGATAATCCTTTGAGACTTTTGCGATAATAACAAATGAGGCTATTAACCCAATGTAGAAAGTTTTGGCCCAGAAAAACTTTTCGCCGGTAAAATCCAATAAACTGGCCGATTTGACGGGAATAGGAAAAATAAGGCCCAGCATGTCAAAAGGATTCAATGAATGCAGCATGGCAACAGAAGCGGCAATACCCCCTTTCAGCCTCGCTGATAAGGATACAAGCTCAAGCGTTGGCAGAAGCTGGCAGGCAATTAATCCAAGGCTTAAAATTCCCGCTATTGTGATATTGGTTGTATTTAATTTCAATGATGCAAAGGATTCAGAATGAAATAGTAGATATAACAGAAGAATAAAGACAAGAAATATAAACATTTGGTGACCGGCTAAAAAGGAAATACATAATGCCAATGCAAGCAAAAGAGGCCTTCTAATTAAAAGAAGCAGTAAAAATATCCAAATATCAGTACCTAAATGGCTTAAAAATTCCATTTTAGAAATAATATAGCCGTTTAAACCAAAAAGAACCATTATGCCGATAGAAGGCCATTTGGAAAATTTATTATGCCTTGCGAAAAGATAAGCAAAGTATCCCCCAAGAAAAATATGCACTAAGTGATAGATTTTTAAACCAAAAGCAAACGAGAAAAAATAGAAGAAAACTGAAAAAGGATAAAATACAGCTGATTGCCAGTTTGCAAGAAACGGCATTCCGCATGCAGAATATGGATTCCACAATGGAATCTGTCCGGACTGTATGATTTGTGCCGATAAAGCTCGCCAGGGATGGAATATATAAGTTAAATCCCGCAAAAAATAAGTTTTCCCCAGAAAAAGCACCGGAAATAAAAAAATAAAGGTGAGGGCGAGATAAATAAGAATAGGGTAATCGGATATCTTTTTTCTAATCATTTCTTTTTTGGGTGAAAAATTTTAGAGTTTTCGGATATTTCTGGTTATATGTATCATATTCCATTGCTGTTTTAATGGATCTTACAGCCGCTTTTTTATTTTTTGAAATCCAGTATAACCAAGACAAATCAGACCAATATTTTGCGTTATACGAATACCTTTCAATAGATTTTTTTTGAGCATCAATCGATTTATCTAAGACTTTTACTTTTGTTTTATCCAATGAAAACATTCGAAAATATATTTCGGAAAGTTTATTATGGTATTTTGAAGGTAAAGGATCTCTCAGAATAGATTTTTGCATTTCAACACTAGACCGTTGGAGATCTTCTTTTTTCATATAAAATATTCCATTTTGGAAATGGACATTAGCTGAAAATATTTGCGTGTATGGATATGTAAAGACTAACACAAGTATGAGCAGGATCCATGGCTTTAGAATAGGTTTCGACCGCAGTGTAAAACTATTTTTTACCGTAGAGCCTATGCAGATCCAAAAAAGAATCGCAATAGCAGGGATATAAAAGCTGTAATTGAAGAGATTGTACAGTATAAAACAGCCGACAGCCATTAGCAAATATTTATTTAATGGATTATTTTCCATAATATTTTTTTGGAATGGCCTTAATACAATAAGAACGAAGGACATTGTTCCAATTAAACCGATTTCAGCAAGCATTTGCAGAAATATGTTGTGCGCATATAATGAATTCAAGGATAGTGACGGTCTGTATACAAGATACAGATTCCCAAAATTTCCCCACCCTACGCCGTTAATAAAATTATCGGCAAACATATTCACAGCCGCATGCCACCATGAGATTCTATGGAAAAAATGCCCCTTGACCGAAAAAAGCAGATAAATAAATAAAGAAAGCAGCATTAAGGATGGTATAAGTAGTATTTTGTAATATTTCATAAATTCCTTGTTGTATTTGAAGAGATAAAAGCCCGACACAAAAAAAGAAATTAATATGGCTGTTCGTGATTTTGTTAATATAATTCCAATAAAAATTAAAATGAAAAGCAAAATATGTGAATAATTATCCTTTTTTGGATACGCTTTATCCCAGAAAATAAAGCTTAATGGCAGACATATTATTAGATATCCTGCCAAAACATTCGGATTTATCAGAAATTCATAGGGGATTTTGTCCGATACAAAAAAGTTGGCAGGATTTTTGAAAAAATAAAACAAAAGAATAATACTGAGCCATAAACCGATGAATACAGGAACATAAAACAACTTTTTCCTAATGCGTAAGGGGATTAAACTTGCAATGTATCCAATTATCAGACAATCGAAAAGATTGAATAATTCATTTCTAACATTTGATAATTCCGTTGACTTATAAGCGGATAAAAGCGCGGCTAAGAAAAAAAGAAGCCAAAGCCCCTCATTTTTTAAGCTGAGCTCTATTTTATAATAATTTAAGATAACAAACAGGAATATAAGGACTATGATGTGTAAAACTACTTGAGAAGAGATATCCCATGAAAACCTAAAAATCGCACTGAAGATGAGTATTGAACTTAGTAGAATAACAGGCCAGAAATAAACAATTTTCTCAGAAAAAACGTTATTTGAAAAGAAATCTATCAGCTTTTTCATAATCTTTGCGTGGCTATAAATACATAAACCCAATCTTTACGAAGACTGGGTTTATGTATTTATCATATTTTAAGTATTAATTAGTTTTTCATTATTGTGGGAGTAATAAATACTAACAATTCAGTTGTTTCTTTTGTATCGTATTTCCTTTTAAACAGTATTCCTATTACTGGAATATCGCCTAAGAGAGGCACTTTTGTTCCCAATTTTCTGTCATCGTCAGTTATTAATCCGCCGATTACAACAGTTTCCCCGTCATTAACTAAAACTGTAGTTTCAGCTTCTCTTGTTCCGATAACAGGTCCCGCCGGATCAGCTCTTATGAAAAGACTGACTTCGGGATGAACGTCAAGCATAATTTTTTGATTATCGCTTATTGAGGGCGTAACAGTTAATTTTATGCCGACATCAAGAAATTCGGTTGCTTGCGTTGATCCGCTCACTGAAACAGTAGTGGTTGTATAAGGTATTTTTTGACCGACTAAAATTTTTGCCTCTTTGTGATTTACGGTAGTAACCTTAGGGCTGGAAAGCAGCTTAGATTTTCCTTTTTGTGCAAGAGAGCTAAGAATACCGGTTAAACGGTTTCCATCAGAAATTACTCCAAACTGAATTTGCCCCATTTGCCCGGAAACTGGTGTTGCAGGTAGAGTTACACCGGCTCCACCGCTTATCGTTCCGATTGGGGTCACCTCAGTTGCTCCTATTGTAGCATCTGGCCCGCCTTGAATATCTCCAACAACAGCCTGGCTTCTTCCGATTGTTCCCATCCCTGAATCGCCAGCATATTGCCATTCAATTCCAATATCGAATGAACTGTTTTTATTTATTTCAACGATTTTTGCCTGGATAATAACCTGTTGGGGCTCGGTATCTAATTTTGTGATAAAGGCTTCAATGCTCTCAAGGCCTTCGGGGGTATCTGTTACAATCAGACTATTTGTCCTATCGTCAATCGATATACTTCCTCTTCTGCCTTCCGCAGTCCGTATCGTATCAAGACTTGCTTTCATGTCAGTTGAATCAGCATAGTTTAGCGGAAATATTTTTGTTACTGTTACAGATTGAGAGCGTTCGGCCGTGATCTGCTGAGGAGTAACTACACGCAGAATATTATCGCTTTCTTTTTTGCTGACTAAATTTAACTGGCCTAAAATTGTCTTAAACGCCTTATCAAAAGGTACATTTTCCAAGCGCATGGTGATATTTCCGGTAACATCGGACCCATAGATTATGTTGATACCGCTTTTTATGGACAATATTCTCAAGACATCCCTAATGTCAGCTTCTTCAAAATCGAAAGTAATAGGAGTAGCTGGGAATTCTCCCTCAACGCTATTTATCCTTTCGCTTTCGGTTGCAGATTTAGACGCTGATGTATTGCTTGAGAAATCCCCATTCTCGTCAAGGACAGAAAGGATAACAACACTTCCATCCACAGTTATCTCGTGTTTTGCAGGGCTTTCAAGTTCTATTACAACGCGAGCCACCCTTGAAGGTCTTTTGCGGAATTGTCCGCCGCGTACCAAACGAATTACGGAGTTATTTGCGCGAATTGGGCCGTTTTTAGATTTGTAAGTCGTATCTAAAAAATCAACAACAATTCTTTCAGGTTTAGATAAACCGAATACGTTGTATTTAGGTTCACTGCTTCCGGATAACACCATGATCACAGAATTATCCTGCAATTCAATACTATCAAGTGTCTGCATATTTTTATCTGACCAAACGGATTTAGCACAAATTGCTAAACATCCGATTACTATAAAACTGGTTAACAGTTTCTTCATCTAGTTTGCCCTCCTTGGTGGTTATCATTAGATTTATTTTCTGATTCAAACAATTCCATAACTATTATGTTTCCCTCTCTCGTCATTTCAAACTCTACATTCGGTATATTTAAATCGATAACTATCCGTGCTATCTGGATAGGATTTTTTTTATGTTGTGCGCCGCGAATTCTTTTAACAAAGTGATTGTTGACCGGCATAATGTTGTTTTTAAGGCTGTATTGCGTATCGATAAAATCGACAACCATCCTTTGTGGATTGGTTAGATTGAATACATCATATTCGGTATCATTTGTGAGAACCATGAAAATAGCATTTTCAGAAACCTCAATGCTCTCAAGCTTGCTGATAGCCTCGCCAGCAGCGGGCAAAAAAATTGGATTTCCAAAGATTATTGTAGCGGCAATGATTAATTTTATTACATTTCGCATAAATTATTTTCGTGATTTTGGCTTAAAGAAGCTTAAAATAATAACTTCATCCTCTTTTGTTACTTCATAATCGATCCCCGATTTTTTTAAATCGATCACCATTCTGGTAACTTTTACCGGATCCTTTTTAAATTGCGAACCTCTTACCTTTTCTACAAAAGGATTACTAACGGGTATTATCCCCTTTTTAATTGCATATTCAGTATTAGAAAAATCTATTACCAAGCGTTCGGGTTTTGATAAAGCAAAAATATTATACTCCGGATTTCCGGATAGAATTAAGAGTAATGAATCTTCCTTTATCGCCACGGCATCCAAAGTGTTCACTATTTCTACATAATTTTCAACAGCGGCAGAGGATTCATCGGTCTGCGCGGGAGCAGAGCTTTGAGCCCCCTCAGTGTAGTTATTTTCAGTTCTGGGAGCGGCCTCAGGAGCCGTGTAGTCCGCGTTTTGTGTTTGTGTAGGGTCCTGGCTGAAAAAGTTATTTTCAGCCTCATTTAAATCTAAATCATAATTAAAATCAAAATTTTCTTCATAGCTATCGGTTGATTCCATCGGATTAGGGGTATCAAAATTGTCTTGACAAATCAAAAATGACGCAGGAAATAGCAGAAAAAACGAAAACAAAACTGAAGATATTATTTTTTTCATTTCAAGCCACCTCTAAGTAATTCATAATAGTTGATCCAAAGCGTTGCGCGGGACTGTGTTCCTTTCGTGCAATGATTAATAATCATCTTTGTCTCTAAGAGGAATCTCTCTTTTTGTTCTGTCACCCGATACGATGATTACCTTGTTCTTCATTATAGATCCGCTCCATCCCTTGATCAATCTTTCTCTTACATCATACAGGCGGCTATTTCTTAAGAAATATCCCACAGACCCGCCTTTTAGAAGAGCAATTTTTCTGCCTCTATCTGTCACTATACCGCTAAGTCTTAAGGTGGTAAGATTCGGAAACACAATTTCTCCCTGACTGGAAAATGCTTCCCCCTCAATAGGTATAAAGGGGTCTCTGTATTGCGAAGCAGCGTAAACATATTTTTTAATTTTTTGTCTTTCAAATTTATAGCTCTCTGGTGCCGGAAGTTGGATTTGTCTGTCAGTTCGCGGAGGCGGCAGATAATCATTCCCACATGAAGACAATACAAACATTAAACTTATTGGTAATAATGATGCGGCAAATAATTTCTTCATTGTTTATATGAATATGCAATAAGGCTAAAACTTGCGTTTAGAGTTGTTGGGTCCTCTTTTGTCCCCTTTTTCATTGAAAAACTAATATCTTTCATGCTTATCAGACGTGATTCCTGCCCAATGTCAGCTAGAAAACGGGCAAATGGATGGTACCTTCCCGACAAAGAAATCTGAAAAGGAATTTCGACATAATTGCCCTTGGATTCCATAGTGTTTGGAGAAAAATTATTTACTTTTAAACCATATTTTTTTGATTTTATCGTAACAGTGCGTAATAAACCCGGAATTTGCTTGTTTTCAGGAAGAAGTTTTGCCAGTTGGCTTACTTCCTTCTGGAGGAATTCTAATTCTGCTTTTAGTTTTGGTAATTCAAGCGATTTGCTTTTCATTTGGTTAAGCTTATTTTCGACCTGATAAAGGTTTTTGATAGCCTGGTCGTATTTGTTGTTTATCGGAAGAAGCAAGTAGTTATAAAGAGCGTAAATAACTCCGCCGAATAATAAAACCATAACAATTAAAATTTGCTGCACTTTTTTTGTCATTTTATTTTTCTCTGATAAACAAAAGTTAAGCTAAAGCTCGAAATGATGGCTTTGTCGGTACTGCTGATGGTAATGGCTCCAAGCTCTATATTCGAAAAAACTTCTTTTTTTGCCATTCCTGCTATAAAGTCCGCGATCGGGTAATTATCTACAGCCTGGCCTGACATCGATACTTCAAGGCCATCGTCAGATATCAATACCGTACTTAAAGAGATTATCGACATCCCCGGAGGAACAACTTTAACTAAATCGCTCATAAACTGAGGATAAAGAGTCCCCTTTTTCATTAAGCCGTTTATCACATTTTTTCTTGTTACCAACTGAGCTTTTGCTGATTCTACTTCATTAACCTGGCTTACAATGGCTTCGTATTTTCCAAGCTCTGCTTGAGCTGAAAGAGTCCTCACTTTGATTTTTTCTATAGTGCTGACTTTTGAAAAATAAGCATATATTATGGCCGAAAAAGACAGAAGCATAAGAATTGTAAGTAGTACCACTAATTCTTTCTTTTCCTCTTTCTTTATGCTTGACTTAGATAATAAATTTATTTTAATCATAATTATTTTTTTAAAGAATCATTTTCAGAACGTATTGCAAGGCCGACGGCAACCGCAAATTGCGGGGCCAGATTTTCCGGAACCTCATCCCCATGTATTATGCTTGCCAGCGGATTAAAACGTGAAACAGCGATCTTCAGCTGTTTGTTTATAAATGTATCAAGATCTTTTATATTGGAGCATCCGCCTGTCAGAAGGATACGGTCGATAGTGTTTTCAGGGTTTTGGGATACATAGAAGTCTATAGATTTTTGAATTTCTCCCATAAATTCTTTCGCAGTTTGGGTGAGAGAGATAGATACTTGAGCAGAGTTTGGATTTTCGATTGTCATTTTTTCTTTTTCTTCCGAGGAAGAAAATACTTTATTCTTTAATTTTAATTCTTCAGCAGTTTTTATATCGCAAGAAAGATTTCTCATAATTGATTTTGTAAACATGCTGCCGGAAACAAAAACATCTCTTACAACTTTAACCTGTCTGTTGGAGACTATTGAAATATTCGTAATACTGTGGCCAATATTTGCAATTAAAACGGTTTCAACTGTTTCAGGATCCGAATTTATCTCATAGGCATTACATATCGCAAAAGCGTCGATGTCTACAATTATCGGACGTAAGTTCAGGGCGTCAAAAACTTCTATTTTTGACTGTATGAAATCTTTTTTTGCGGCTACAAGCATGGTGTTCATTTTGGCCTGTCCGCTGCTTGATACATCTCCAAGGACGTGAAAGCCCAAGTCGACATCATTGATATCAAAAGGTATATAGGGTTCAGCTTGGAATTGTATGGTTTTAGCAAGTTCCGAAAGGGGCATTTTTTGAATCTGAACATTTCTTACTATGACCTGGTTTCCGGAGACTGAAGTTACAACGTTTTTTGAGGACACTTTTTTTCTTGAAATAAAATCCTGCAGCTGGGAAAGAATAAACGCTTTCTTTTCGTTTGGTGACATTTCAGCGTTTTTTGAATCAGTTAGTGGCAGTATGCCCCATTTGGTAAGTTTGTATGTTTTTTTCGCTTTTTTGAGCTGTAGTACCTTGATTGAAGAGGTTCCTATATCAACTGCCAGAATATCCTTGTTTTTGAAAAGCGTTATATCTGGTATGCTGATGTTTGATAATTCTAATGGCACAAAATATACCCTTTATTGCGTTATTTTTGAGACAAAACTTTTAAAAAGAAACCAAGTTTTAAATTTTATAACAATTTATGTCAGATTTGTCAAGTGTTTTTGTGAATTTTTCGGTTAAATCTTTGAGGCGATTTCCTTGTATGTTTTTGTAGCATTACGGCCGTGAGTTTTTGCCCAATACAGGGCTTTGTCGGCATATCTTAGCAGGTCTTGCGTTTTGTGACCGTCGTTTGGGTAGTGGCTGATACCGATGCTTACAGCTAATTTAAAGATTCTTTTATTCCCATGAAATTTATGTTTTCCGATTTTCTCCCTGATTTTATTTGCTATTTTGGTACTTTCTTCTATGGATGTCTGTGAAAGTAACACAACAAATTCTTCTCCCCCATACCGGCCGATTAGATCTACCGGCCTCAAAGAAGTCTCGAGTATCTTTGCTATAGCCTGCAGAGTATTATCCCCCACGACATGTCCGTGGGTGTCATTTATTCGCTTGAAATGGTCGATATCAATCATGAGAATAGAAAATGACGATTCGTATCTTTTTGCCCTCTGCATTTCTTCTTCCAGTCTTTCAAGAAAATATCTTCTAAGATAAAGCCCTGTAAGACTGTCTTTTCTTGATTTCTCCTTAACTTCCTCAAATAGCTTTACTCGGTTGAACCCGAGGGAAATTTGAGGAATAAAGATTTTTCCTTCATCGAGGCATGCGTTTACGTGGTTTGGTTCCAACGTTAAGATAAATGCAATAACTGTGCTTTCCCCTATATGGACCGGCCAGACAACCAGCGACTCATTTTTTGGAAAAGACTTATTTTTTAATTCAAAAGGAGATTTTTCTTCAAAGGAGGATTGATTATTTTTAATAAGCTCAATAATATCCTGTTTCTCAACAGATTTTGAAAAATATATAGGCTTAACGTCTCTTTTATCAACAGAAAATATAGAAATTGATTTTATTCCCGGCCGGCCCAGAAGTGTTATTGCAAGATGATCGATCAGGCTTTCTAGGTCCATATGCTCAACGGATTCTCTCCCTAAGATGTAAAGCCTGGTAATTTTTTCAACTTCGTCTTGTAAATTTTTGCAATTATCGTGTATAACAGAGAGCTTATAGTTCAGGGAATCGAATGTTTCCAAAGAAGAATTCCTTGATTTTTTAAACTTTTCACTTTCCTTTCTATACCTTTTTAGGAATCTGAATGGAATCAACGCGGAAGTGATTAACATAATGATTAATACCCACGTATCAATCCACCACGGGTTTTCTTTGAGTGTTATAAGAAGTATGAGCCCAACGATGCAGGTAATTCCCGGAGAAAAACGTGCCTTAAAGGCAAAATACAGCCCTGCAGGAATAAGCATATATATTAAAAAGTATCTTACTTGTCCAAGTGCTAAGAAATAAAACACTAAAAATACAACAAGAAAAATAAAAAGGTTAATGTAATTCTTTAAGTTTATTTTCATTTTATTTATTTTTTCCCGTTAATTCTGTTCTATTTCTACCCTTGTTTTTGGCTCTGTACAGTGCCTTGTCAGCCATATCAATAAGGTCAATTTCATTTTCTGTTGATTCTGTCAATTCAGTTAAACCCAGGCTTACGGTTGTGTTTATGTACATGGTTTTTATATTTCCTGAATATATGAAAAACTTTTCCTTTTGAATGAGTTTCCTTAAATCTTCTGCCACCTTAAACCCATCACTTTTTTCGGTCTGAAGCATTGCTATTGCAAATTCTTCGCCCCCGTAGCGGCAAATAAAATCTGTTGCTCTTAAACGTTTACGGATAATTGAAGCAATATGTTTAATCACTTCGTCACCAACATCATGTCCATAGGTATCATTGATGTTTTTAAAATGATCAATATCAATAATGGCCACTGATAGTGCCAAATTGTATCTTTTTGATCTAACAATTTCCTGAGCCAAACGTTCCTTGAAGTAGCTGTTTACGTATAAACCCGTCAATCCGTCCGTAATAGCAAGTTTTTGGTTTTCCTGATAAAGATGAGCATTAGAAAGAGCTAAAGATGAGATACCGCCCAAGATTGATAATAATCTTAAATCGCTTTCATCAAGAATATTTTCTTTATTTGTTGTTCCGATGAGAATTCCCCAGAAATTGTCATTAATATTCAGGGGGACAGCTGCAAGCGAATGAAAATCTGGATTTTCGATAAAAAATCTATTGTCAAGATTTATATCTTGGACGAGAATAGGGATTTTGTACTCTTTTATATAATCAGCGAATGTGTTATTTTGATTTTTCTTTATTATTTCCCAGCTTCCTTTGCCTATAAACTTAAGCGCTAAGTCAGTTATTTGCAGAATTATTTCTTTTTCCGTCATGGTTGCGCTTAGCTGTTGTGTAATTTCACCCAAGTATTTGTAGTTAGAAACGCGCTGGATTAAGGATACGTTATGTTTTTTTTCAGCATCAATTTTATTTTCCAAAATCTCGGCATTGGTTTGCAGAACTTCCTTTTCCGCTATTATTCCTTTGTGGCGTTTTTCAAATAAGATTCTGTAATATTCCAGTATGGCATACATGGACCAAAGCCATAGTGTTTCAACAGAAAAGATAAGACGAGTATCTGCATAAATTGTGGTCACAATGATGGTGAAACTTATGGCAGTGAGAAACCCAAGTAAAACGCCGGCATAAATGCTTCCGGACACAAAATAAATAACAAAAAGCATTATTATGCTTAAAGGAAAGATTGAGTTTCTATAATCATTCGAAACGATTAGCGCATACAGCCAAATAAAGAAAACAATGCCTATAATGATAGGAAAAATTGTAGTTTGTAGAAGCTCCCTGAACGACTGGTCCTTTTTTTCTGGATTAATCATTTTATGATTCTATTTTCTCGTATTCAATCATTTTATTGTATCTATTAATCAAATCAGTTTCGATAGATTTTTTTAAGTTTTTGTTTGTAATTATGACCTGTTTAATCCACTTTTCACTTTTTTCAAGCTTTCTTGACGGCCATGCAACCCAGGGACCATTTTTCCCATCGATAATTTTACATTCAATCTGGATTGAATCATTGAATATTAGTGATACGAATACCTTTATTTTTGACTTTCCGCTATATTTAGAAAATTTTACTAATTTATACGAAAGATTGTTATAAATATTTTTAGATATTTCTTTGTTTAGAATTGATGTGCGAAAAATATTTATAGTATTTTTGTCCAATAATTTTATTTGCGGATAAACCTTACTATTTTTTGAAATATATTCCGGAAACTCTAATAGTATATTATTTTTTATCGTAATAAATTTTATCTCCTTAATAATCAAAGAATTATTTATCGTTACCTCCGCCAATTTCTGATATGCGCTATTTGGATCATCGATGTCACCGATTTCAATATTTGTAATAGATACTTTCTGGCAATGAGCATATGAATATATAAAAAAAAGATTTAACAAAATAATTACTAGTGTAAAAAAAACTTTCTTAAAAATCATTCTATTTAAGCTCTTTGACCTTCTCCAGCGCTTTTTTTGCTTTACTATGAGTTGGATCAAGTCTTAGTGCTATTTCCCATGATTTTATTGCTTTGAATGTTTTCCCAGAGGCATAAAGTACTAACCCCTCATTGTAGTGCTTTTCAGCGCCTACTTCATCAATAACTTCGGTATTTTCTCTTACGTTGGACTCTTCATTTTCTGCAGAAATAGTCTTAGATAGTTCGGCCACTGATTTTTCTATATAGTCGGCAGCTTTCTTATAATACGTTATAGATTCTGGAAAAATATTGTTTTTGCACAATGTTTGTACTTTTTCCATATTTTTTATAGTTAAGAGCCATTTATTATTATCAAAAAAAGCAACACCAGCATTAAAATACTCTAACATTTCATTTTTAAGTTCTTTTTCCCTCTTTTGCTGCTCATAGTCCAATAAATAAGCCTTCACCATGGCAACGTACTCAATCACTTCTTTTCTTTTTGGATTCACTTCCAGCACTTTTTTCCATTCATTAATTGCGCCATTGAAGTTTTGATTATGATAATCAATATATGCTTTTGCGTAAGATAGCTTTTCAAAATTAAGCATTTCAAAGTTTTTTGTTTGTTTCATTTCAAAAGAGATTTTATTGGAATAATTATCGGCCATTTCATGTTCAGGATATTTTATATTGATTTCTTTGAACAATTTTGTAGCTTTTAAATAGTTCTTATTTTTGTATTCATTAATTGC
>JBHPNE010000023.1:0-14081 GCA_042562855.1 Elusimicrobiota bacterium | reverse complement strand
ATGGGAACAAACTTATTTTCAAACCAGTCCTTCCCTTTGAAATGAATAACCGAGAATCTTGTAATTATTCCGCTCAAAAAAGGTATCCCAAGATAGACGAACACTGTTTTGGCAGAGTCTGCCATTGAAATATTTATATCAAGACCTTTTGATAGCCCCAAAAGCTTAAGCCCGACAGTTATAAATAAATAAATATAAACTGCATAAAATAAAACCTGAAATACCGCGTTAAAAGCAACAAGCCCTGCGGCAAGCTCTCTGTCGCCTTCGGCAAGTTCGTTCCAGACTATTACCATGGCTATGCATCGAGCAAGGCCTACCAAAATAACGCCTATCATGTATTCGGGATGATTTCTTAAAAATATTACCGCAAGAATAAACATTACCAAAGGCCCGATAATCCAATTAAGAATAAGTGACAAGCTTAAAAGTTTTTTGTTATGAAATATTTTTCCGATCTCTTCGTATTTCACTTTTGTTAGAGGCGGATACATCATAAGGATCAGGCCTATTGCAATAGGAATATTTGTCGTTCCCACTTGGAAACGGTTCCAAAAGTCTGCAATTGTCGGAAAAATATAACCAACCCCAACACCAATCCCCATGCCGGCAAATATCCAAAGAGTAAGATAACGGTCTAAAAAAGATAGTTTTTTTGTAATGTTTTCAGTCATATTTTTTTATTATACCAAAACTGAATAAATAAGGTAAAATCCTCCTAAAATAACAAGTGCACCGCAGATTTTTTTTAATATCAATAAACCTTTGGACTTCTTGTCCCAGTTTAAATAATTCTCAAGCACTTC
The DNA here is from genome assembly GCA_042562855.1 of Elusimicrobiota bacterium. Lineage (GTDB taxonomy): Bacteria > Elusimicrobiota > Endomicrobiia > Endomicrobiales > JAPLKN01 > JBHPNE01. The sequence continues at coordinate 13,275 of JBHPNE010000023.1, read as the reverse complement.
AGTAAATGTACCGGCAAGCAATATAACCGAACAATGCCCCGCTGCAAAGGTGAGAACAATCGAAAAAGAATATAGCATATTCGTTGATCCTACTTTAAAAGCAATACCCAACACAGGTGCCATATAAGCAAAAGTGCACGGACCAATACCTATCCCAAAAATCAAACCTATCAGATAAGCCGCAAGATACCCTTTTCTTTTGTACTCGGAAGTTGTAGATCCGGAAAAAAAAGGTATTTTAATAACATCTAAAAGATTTAGTCCGAAAATAAAAAACACTGCAGCTACTAAATAATTCCCCCAAGTGCCAACATCGCCCAGTATTCGGCCCAAAAGTCCGGTAATTATACCAATAATCGCAATGGTTAGAAAAATACCAAAAGAAAAAAGTAATGAAAGAAAAAAAGCTTTTTTTACCGATATTTTTCCCTGCTCGCCGACAAATCCTACTATCAGCGGAATGCTTGCAAGATGGCACGGGCTTAAAACAATACTTAAAATCCCCCAGACAAACGCTCCCAGAAGAGCGATCAGAGGCATACTGTTTAACGCGTTGGAAAGCAAAGTAAACAAAGTTTCTATTATCAGTCCACCCCTTGTTCTTTTAGAACTTTTATTATTTCCTTTTTAGGGAAAAATCCCATATGCCTAAAATATTCTTCACCGTTTTTATCAAGAAAAACCTGCGTTGGGATAGCCCTAATCTTATATTTTTTTGCGTAAGGTTCTCCTTTTTCTGTCCAGACATCATAAAATATTACTTCCACCTGATCCCCGTACTCTTTCTCAACCTCATCCATTATCGGCTGCATAGCTTTACATGGAATGCACTTCACGGACCCAAGCTCAATAAAAGTTACCTTTATATTTTTACGCTCCTTTTCCTGTGTGTTCATGGCTGTGCCTGTAGGCTTGTCCGTTTTTTTAGCCATTGCAGAACAAGGCAACGAAAAGATTAGGAAATTTAGAAATATTAAAGATAATATTTTACATGTATTCATTTCAAGTTTCCTTTTTAACTTGCCCCTGCAGTTTTGGTTCGCTGTCAACCAGCAGGGGTCGAATTGTCGAAGATAAACGGTGTTTTATCCCGGCAGCTATGTTTTGCTTAAGCAAATCAGGCAGGACTGTCCCTTTTTATAACAACCTCCGCCAAATTGCATCACGGAATTATGATTCTCAGAAGACACCTGGAATCAACCGATAACGCACACGACGCACATAATCCCGATACCCTGGCAATTCTTCTTGTAAAGTTTTATCTTCCAGTGCGATCCTTATCACGGCAATGATCAGCGCTACTATCACTGGAATGATTGTCCAAACAGAGCCTAAAGCCAGCACAATGCCAGGTAGTGCTAGAACATTTCCGGCATAACCAGGATGTCTTACAATCCGATATGGACCGCTGTCACATACCATATGCCCTCGGTCCGTCTGAATGCGCACCATGCTTGAGAAGAAGCGGTTCTCTGCCAAAGACCATCCAGCGAAGGTGTATCCAAGCGCAATCAAGATGAAACCCAAGATGTTGAGCCATGTCGGCAATACTGGTGACCACCCAAAGCGGTGATCTAGTCCCGCCACAATAACTAGTGGGAAAGTCAAACTCACTGCCATTAATGGAGAAAGCACTTTATCCCACGATTTCACATCCTGAGCTTTTCCAAATTTGCCTCGTTCTGCCATTAATCCCGGATGCCTTTTTTCTGCCCATATACGTGAACCTATCCCCTCCATAACTATCAGCGCTGAATAAAGCCAACCCTGCCACCAACCGAGATCCCATCCGCTTATCATGAGAACCAGCGCTACGAGGAGATACGCTATTATTAATCCAACCCAATATTTGGGGCTTGCTGTTTTAGACGCATTTTGATTCATAGATTGCTCCTTTTTTATGGTGCTTTTATTAACATAAATGAGGTTAGATTTTACTTATTTTTGAAAAGAATTACTATAGAGGTTAGGCTCTGTACCGGATTTAAACAATAATTAAGTATTGTGTCCCTCGAGTCTTATACAATATCACAGCTTTCAAAATGTATTTATAGAGGGCATGTGTTTTTTCCTAAGGCCGCATATAAGCCGCACCATGAAAATATACTTTCAAAAATAACAAAACCCGACAAGAATATAAGTATCGGACTCCAGGATGTCATTACGGCCCATATAAGCAAGCCTATACCAATCGCTGCACGGAACAAGCGGTCGGTTGTTCCGATATTTTTCTTCAGTCTGCGGTTAGAGTTTTGGGATAGTCTTTGTAAAATAAATCGATATGCAAGGTCGGTTATCCCGGCTAATAGGTATAGAAAAATAATGTATGCCAAACCAAATGTTGATAAAAGGACTTTAAGCACCGGTTCCTCAAAAAACTTCAGTTTGAGCGGCGGCACATCTATCAGAGCTTTTATTATATCTTTTGGAGACCATGCTTCCAGAAATCCCACAACTAAAACATATTTACCAAGATTTGAAGGACTGTAAACTTTAACTCTATAATTTCCGGCCGGAACCAAACGTCCTTTGATATCTTTTTCATCCGAGGAGTTGTCCGCCCTATATTCCGGCCCCCAGAGATAGTTATCTTGGGCATATTCTTCATAATAGGGCTTCCATTCATGCCTACTGCCGTCAAGAAAAGCTAGTGTTTCTTTTTTTTCGTCCTTGAATCTATATATTTCAGCCATGATATCTGTGTTAACATTCTTTATGTCCGGAACCAATACTCCTGCATATAGCCTGAATTCCACTTCCGAATTTATTATAAATTCCGCTTCCTTACCGCGCAGTTCTCCGTAAAAAGCCTGTGACACTTCCGGATTATTTATTTCCGTAATATTTTCTTTTACAATACGCGGATTATGCGCGAGTAATATTCCCGGCACGAACAAAAATAACGTAAAAAGGATTATGCATTGCCTTTTTATAAGTACTTGCATAACTTTTGCCACTTTAATTTACCCCGCAGGATTGTTCCTATTTTTTGAAATACAATTTATGGAAATCTTCTACTAGGGACTTTAGTTTTTCAACATGGGCAAGATCCGTGGACTGCTTTGCCTTCATCGCATATACAAGTATTTCATGCAAAACGATAAGCTTCTTTTTGTAGGCTTTTGTATCAAATTCTATTCTTTGTGCTAAAAAATAATCGCTTACGGTCTCCATTATTTTATTAGCATGGTCTTCTTTGGCATTAACCCAACGAACGATCTGGTTATAGTTTTTTTCATCTTGTGCTGAAAGAGTGTTAATTTGGTTCATCGCTTTTTCAATAGTCGTGATGTCTTCTTTCATCATATCAACACGCACTTGGTCGCCGTAGATGCCACAGGGAATTTGGCAATGCGAAAAACCAGCCTGCACAAATAAAACTAAAGCAACACTAACTAAACAAAACATAACTAATCTTTTCATTTTTCACTCCTTTCGCGTTGATTCTTCGACGATAAATGGTGTCTGTCCCTATTTAATAAAACATGACCCCTTTGTTTCCTCATTATTTTTGGTGCTGAATGTTTACTTCTTTGCAATTCCCAGAAATTCAATACCGAGCTTATTGTTTGTCCCCAGCAAATCCGGGGCGTTTTTCCAATCGGTTTCTTCAAGAAACCTGTCAAGTTCTTGGGGGCGTACACTCCAAAGCCATGGTTCCCCGCTTACCTTTAGAATCCACATTGTCAACTTTGTCCAGGGTCCTGCATCGGGCCGGCCGTCAGCACCAGTGTCAATATAGGTAAAAGCGATCCGACTTCCGGAACCGGTGATTTCCGCACACTGCTTAAAAAGATCTTTTACTGCTATGGGAGGCAAATACATTAAAAGGCCTTCGGCTAATATAATAGTTTGCGCCTTTGTAGACCATGACTGTTCAGCTTTTAAAACGTCTACGAGTTTTCTTTTAGCAAGATCTTCCGAAATCAGATGCAAGTTATCCCTCTCGCCCATCGATTGTATTCCCTTTGCCTTTAGTCGAGCGGTTGCCGGGTGGTTTATCTCAAAAAAACTTACATTAGGAAATTCCGGCGCTAAACGCCAGCCAAGCGTGTCGTATCCCGCGCCTAAAGAAAGGACCTGGGTGGCACCTGCTGCAATTGCTTCCCTTACCATGCGTTCAAAAAATGCTTTTCTGTGGCCAAAAGCCAGAAACTGGCCGGGCATCATCCAGTCAAACACTTCGTAAATACGAACAGCTGTTTTAGAACGAGCTATTCCAATAACTTTTGCGCTTACCACACCTGAGGCGACGAGCAGTTTTGCCGTAGCTTCTACAATTCCGCGAGGAAGAATACTTTTCATTTCCGGTACTGATCCTAGCGTAATGACATTTATAGCAACCTTGCGGGCTGTTCTACTTGGTTTGTCTTTTTGCATATTATATCTTCCCGATCCTATTTCCCCACAGTTATTACTACATTCCCCTTTTTGTGGCCTTGATCGACATATCTGTGTGCTTCGACGATCTGTTCCATTGGATATTGTTTATCTATTACCGATTTTAATTTTCCCGCTTCAATAAGCTCTTTTAGGAAAACAAGATTTTCATTTTTATTGGGTGCTACACCAAATACTACTTTCTTGCTGCCTATTATTGAAGTCCATAGTGCGTCCAAAAGAGGGTAGTCAACTGTTATGTAGGGTCCTTTTTCTTTAAGCGAGTTTTTACACCGTGAAAACGAAGTTTTTATTACCGCGTCAAAAATAGCGTCATATACCTGGCCGTTTTTGGTGAAATCTTCTTTTTTATAATCAATTACTTTGTCAGCTCCTAAAGCTCTTACTAATTCTACATTTGCAGTACTGCAAACCCCTGTAACTTCTGCTCCAAAATATTTGGCCAGTTGTACAGCAAAGGTGCCCACACTTCCGGAGGCTCCATATATAAGAACTTTTTGTCCTTTCTGAATATTTCCTTTTCTAAAATAATTTAATACTGTCAGCGCCCCTATAGGAACGGCGGCGGCTTCTTCATAGGTCATATTGGCCGGTTTTATTGCCACCGACTCTTCAGGCAGACATTTGTATTCGGCAGTAGCACAACCAAAACTAACCTCATAAACTATTCCAAAAACTTGGTCGCCTACTTTCAGCTTTTTTACATTTTTGCCTACAGCTTCAATTTCACCGGATAGCTCATTGCCCGGAATGTCTTTTCTTGGTTTTGTGATACCAAACATTATTCGCGCGGGAAGCTGGAACCAGGGAGCGTATGTGGAACTTCGAATTCTCGTGTCCCCTGATGTTACTGTTGTTGCGTGAACCTTAATGAGTACTTCATTATCTTTGGGAACGGGTTTTGGAACGTCTTGGATCTGTAAAACTTCCGGTGGTCCGTATTTTGTACAAATAGCTGCTTTCATAGGTATCCCTCCAAGTATATAGACCGATCCATTTTCATATCTCCACATCAGATTTTATATTTTTATACAAATACCACATTCCCCATAATCCATAAATTGTTATTAAAGGAAGCAGTATCGAATATGAAATATATTTATCAGAGGTTAACTGTATCGCAGTTCTTTCAACAAAAACTGCGTACAAACAAACCATTGGCCAGTATGCTGTGATCGCCAAGCTTCCGAACATGGAAACAAATCCCCATTTTTTATTTCTAAATAAGCCAATTATCCCAATAAGCAATAATGGAATATATATTAAAGTATCCCCAAATCCAAATCCTTTGGCATATGCAATACCGACTTTCCCAACTTCCTCAGCAGATTCTTGAAGACCCAAAGAAACTGTAAGATCATAATTAAACACTGCAAGTGTTTGCCCTGCTACTAAAAGTATAGCCAATAATATACCGGTAATAATCAACACCCAAAAACCAATATTTCTTTTATTATTCATGGATACTACTCCTTCGTCTAAATATTTTCTGCAATAAATGGTGTTTTATCCCGGCAGCTTTGATTTGCTTAAGCAAATCAGGCGGGACTGTCCCTTTTTAATAAGACCTGACCCCTTTGTTTTCTACCATGTTTCCCAATGGATATTTTCTTTTTTGAACTTATCTTTCGGTTTATCCTCTCCGGTAGGATGTCCCACAGGTATTACATTTAACGGTATTATGTTTTTTGGTATATCAAGCACTTTGCGAACAAGCTCCATCCTTTCTTCACTTGGATAAGCAGCTGTCCATACTGCACCAAGGCCGATCGCCTCAATAGCCAAAAGAATGTTTTCGCTCGCTAATGATGCGTCGATCACGGCATATTCCTTGCTTCCTCCGGCCGCTTTCTCGGGTTCGGCGCAAACAATTATCGCCGCTCCCGCTTTTGAAAGCATGCTTGCATATGGAAGGCCGGCAGAAAGTTCATTCATCTTTTTTTTCTCTGTAACAATAACGAAAGACCACGGCTGTTTGTTTACTGCGGTAGGCGCGGCCATCCCGGCCTTAACTATTTTTTCAAGGTCAACCTTGCTTACTGACTTACCGGTAAAATTTCTAACGCTTTTTCTTGAATGAATTACAGCAAAAGCATCTTTTGTTTGCGTTTCATCCTTTGCGTTTGCAATCGAAACTGTACAGCAAGCAATTGCACATAGAAGTGAAAAGACAATAAACTTTTTCATTTTTCCTCCATTATATCAGCTTCTTATTTTTTGTTACCGAATTCTTTTTTAATCCGCTTTTTCATAATAAATTCCCTTTGTTTGTTCCACCATTCTTCCCCATTATAATTCTTATCAATTTGCTCCAGTTCGGTCTTGTATAAGTTAAATTCTTCTTGATTTGGAACGCCGTGTTCCAAATCAAATATTTTCTCTTCGTATTCTTTAACAAAAAGATTTTTAGTGTAAAAATAAGTAATCAAAACAAGAATAATATTACCCAACCATATTATCGAGTAGTATGCATCAGGTATATTAAATATTAAAGTCTGAAATAAAGTAAAAAAGAGTATAACTAATGCCAAAACTCCAATCTCACCCATACATTCACTCCTTTTTCACTTGCCCATGCAGTTTTGGTTCGCTGTCAACCAACAGGGGTCGAATCTTCGACGATAAATGGTGTCTGTCCCTGTTTAATAACGATAATTATGTAGTTAGATTTTACTTATTTTTGAAAGGAATTACTACCTTGGGTGAGTTAGCGAAGCCCATGTCCGCCCTGGCTGGGACACGGATCCAGCTTACTTTCCTTTATTTTTCTTGCCATACTTTTTTTCCGCAAGCCTACGAAATTTATCCATTTGCGCTTGACTTAAGCTAGGAAAACCAAACTCCGGAGCCTCTTGAATATTATCAACATTAAAAAGTTTATCAGACACACCCTTGTTTATTTCATATTTCTCTACGATTTGTGTACTATACAATTTCCCTTTCGAAAAAGTTTCTGTTTTATAAGGGAATTCCCATTTCCCTTTGATCTTTCTAAAATCGCTCATAATAGTAACTGTCTTATCTTTTTTATTCTCTTTTTTTACCCAAATTAAAGTGTTTTTGTCCAACCAGCTATACACAGACGAGTCTAATTGTTTATATTTACTAGGAATTAATAAAACATAACATTCACGTCCGTTTATTTTTTCTTCTTTGAGGACTTTTGTATTTTCAGGTATATCTATCCATATTTTTTGGAACTTAGATTTCTCTTCCCCCGAATACCCATCCATCATTTTTTTCCCTGTTGGAGTCAGCGTCCAGTTGTTCTTGCCATCATAAACATAAACGTTCTTCTGATTCATTTCTGGTGAAGCAGCGAACAAATACTCCAATTCCATTCTAGTTTTAGCACCTTTTGTATGTAGCGTAGTTTTGTGAGTCATCTTCCCCTCGTTAGGAATAATTGATACCGTCTTCACAACTATTGAACTATCAGCTATTTCTTTCTTTAGCTGCTCCTCTTTAACCTTTGCAATTCTTTTCAACTCTTTCACGCTTATAGCATTCCCTACTGAAGAAAACAACAAACAGAAAGCTAATGCGAACAAGAAACTCAACTTACATTTTTGAATTTTCATTTTTTCTCCTTTTTCATCCCTGTCCGCCTGGGGCGGGGAATCTTCAACTACGAAATATAAAACTTATATTTCAAGACCTGACCCATTTGTTTTTGGTACTGATTCCGGATTATCTAATCATCAATAGGTTTTTCTAAGATATTTTCCAACCATAATACCGCAGCTTCGCCGTTCTTTTTGTCAATTTCGTTCAAATTTCTTCCATGTTTTACAGCATTTCGATAGTGCTTAAGCGCAAGAAAATGTTTTTCTGTTTCGCCCTTACTCCCAAAATAAATCCCAAATACTTCCCAATTTGAGAGAACTACTTTGGAGTAATCCATCACATCAAGAAAATCGATCTTTGCTTCATCTCGCTCGTATTCTTCACTCTTATATGGGTGTCTTTTAATATCTTCCTTAATCATACTATCAACATTTCTTTGGACATCTATAGGAATATATTGACCCCAGTAAAAATCTTCTGTTTGCTTCTTTAGTAAGTCGTGAATAAAGCCTCGAATTTGTGTTTCCAATATATCTATTGGTTTGGTTGGATTATCTTCAAAATATTCTTCAGACTGAGAAGTCATTCCTGTTCGTATCCTAAATGCCTGAACTATCTGATTAGCCCTGTAATCTAAGAATTTTAAATAATTGTCATCCGGGATGCCCGATTGGTTAAGGTCCGGGATGTAATGACATTTTATAATTTCTTGAAAAGAACTATTTCCTTTCTGAAATTCTGAGAAATATTTGCTCGGAGCCTTATCTAATATATCAGTATTTGTAATCTTAGGGATAAACATTATATTTACAATGCTATCGAATATTTCTTTCTTTTCAGCTTCATTTACCCTAAGATAAGCTTGCGGAAATATATGATGAAGGTTGTGCTTATAGTAACCTGAAAAAACGTTTTCAAAATGCACGTTTCGTCCATCAAGCAGATTTTTGGGTTCAGCAAACGAATATAAAGAAAGTATGGTTTTTACAAACGCATTTCTTAGATTATATCTCTGGCTAATGAGGCGGTTTTTTAATGTTTTCCAATCTATAAGGAAATTAAATTCTGGAGATTTGCCTGCAAGCAAATCATCAAAAGCAATACAATCTTCTTCACTTCGAGCCTCTACCGTTGAGTCATATCTGTTCGACAAACAAGCACGCCAAAACCACTTTTCAACTAGCTTCGTCTGTTCACTATCGAGATCTCTCTTTTTATAAAAAAGATACGTTAAAGGAACGAGAATTACGTCAAATGGAAGATATTTTAAAATTTTTATTCTTAGCTTTGTCTTAACAAATTCAACAGCTAGCAAAAAGCAATCGATTATTACATCCCATTCGGCTTCTAATTTCCTTATACTGGTTTCTAAAATATAGGGGGAACGTGATTTCCTGTAATTTAAAATGACAGAGGCTGCTTGTAAAATGATCTCCTCTCGAATCGTTTCAAGTTCCTTTTCCCGGTTATAAAATTCATCGAGCTCTTCGCGCAAATCAAAACCTTCGCCCCAGCAACGTGCAACCATTTTCGCCACAATAGTAAGCTTGCGGCCAGTTTCATTTATCCTAGAAAACATCCGCACGACTTGACGGACACCCTCACTACGCTCTTCATCACCCTTTGGTTCTTGGTCGATAACTTGAATTAAAGAAAACCTATAGCTTACAAATCTATCATAAAGAGTATCTAAAATTCCTTCATACTCAACTGGATATTCACGTATTATCTGACGGTATGTCGCTCGACTTTCTGTAAATATTTTCTCAATAGATATTTGTAAATTATCTTTGTCCTTTTTATCCAATTCCTCTAGGTTTTCTACTCTGCTAACAATAAATGTTTTGCTTTTCAGATCAAACAAAAAACGGAAACATTCTTCATCGATTGTTGATCCTTTTACTGCCGCAAACAAAGAAGTGATTCTTTGTTGTCCATCAAGCACATATGAAATCTCCGTTCCTGCAATAACATCTTTGTATTCCAGCACAATGCTTCCAATAGTCCTTGTTCTTGGCAATTTGCGCGTGGTTTTCCAAAATATAAAACTACCTACTGGATACCCCCGATAAATACTATCAAGCAAGTATCGAATGTCTGAGGATTTCCAAATAAAAGAACGTTGGAACGGTGGAATTTGTATTTTACAAGCACTGACACCATCTATTAGACTTCTAAAATCAATATCATCTGGTTTAACTTGCATCAATAATTCAGGTTCTTCATTTTCTTCAATTATTGACTCATCAGCAATATTTGTTCCCGCACGCTCAGCATTCCATTTATCATAAGATTCAACTACAAAGTTGAATACTTCTATCGGTGAAAGTGATTCAATATTCTTTGCTGTATCAGCTAATTTCCATGTTCGTCCGCTTTTCTTTACCCATCCCGCTTTTACAAGTCCGATAGAATAAAACCGAAAATTTGTTATCCAACGATATTGTCCTGAATTATTAATACTTTTTTCATATGAATTAAGCGTGAGCCTCTTTCCCATTTCTTTAATTAGCTCGCCTGAGGGGAATTCTCCTCCTTTATCTTTTAGAACGAGCAACGCTTCTTTCAAGAATTCGCCAGTACGCTCATTGCTAATTTTCGCCATTTTACTCTCCTTTTTCACTTGCCCCTACAATTTTGGTTCGCTGTCAACCAGCAGGGAACGAATCTTCAACAGTATTTATTTCTTTCTGTCTTTTTCACATTTATTAACGGCTGGATATATTTGTTATACAAGGTAAACAAGTATTCAATGCGGGAACGCTCCGATTGAAAGGCTTGTTTGCCGTAGCATTTATCTACTGCTTTATCGAGAGCCGAGTGAGCCTTAACGAGCTCTGGTGGCATAGTGTTTGGATCATACAAATCCGCCAAAGAGTTACCTGTAAATTCTTTCCGAACTTCCAAAATATCCTTTGCTTTTTCTTTAACACTTTTTATTTGAGATTCGCTTGGGTTTTCCGGCCAAGAAAAGTTATTGTAAACAATATCCTTTGAATATCTATAATCTGATTTAAGTCTACCACAAACATACTTCATCCAAATCATATGCATCTCGGAAGTTAATATTCCAAAATCATAAATTGTTGCATCAGCAATAATCATACAAGTATCTCCTGCAATATACTCTTTGCCAAAGAAACCCATCGGCACATATTTTCTTCTTTCAGATGATACCCTAGGAACCACAATAAAGCTTGCAGGATTGTTCCTATCTCTAAACAATGTCGGCGTATTCGCTATTTTCCTTGTCGTAGACGCTTTGCTTTGCTCCCTAAACTCTCTTACCCTTTGAATTCTTTCAAGAACCAAAGGCATCTCTCTTAATTCTGAGGGATTGATATCTACTAACCATAAGCACCATCTCTTCCCGGCATTTAGAAATTCCTTTGCGCCTATAAATGGTCTTATAAATTCTGACGATCTCGGCTCTTTTCTTAATATTTCTTCTTTCTCTTCATCTGATAATATCAAATTGTTACCATCTAACGGCATATTGCCAAAATTCATCTTTTTTACATTACAAATAGGCTTGCTTCTCGCTACAATAACCATATCATTACCTTCCAACAAATAAGGGTTAATATTTTTTACCTTGGCTTCATGGGGCTCCCCTTTTATATCCTCATAATCGAACAATCTTTTAATTGGAGTATCATATATTCCGAATCCTAAAATAACAACATGGACATGTGCCTTGCCTCTTGCTTCGTTATCCCATGCAAATGTCCTATGAGCAAAATGTATTTTTACCTTATATTTACTAAATAATTCATTCCAGAGAACACCTACCTGTTCGCCTTGTGAAATGGAGTTAGTTGAAACGAAAGATGCTTTAATATTTGTACCTTGGATATAGTTTGCTGCTTTTATATACCACGCGGTAACATAATCCAAAATTCCCGCACCATTAACATCATTGAAGATTAAAGACATATCCTGACTTTGTTCAGTGCTTAATAATTTAGAGCCAGCAAATGGTGGGTTACCCAAAATATATGAAAGGTTTTCCGGCTCTATTATTTTTTTCCAATCAATTCTTAGCGCATTACTCTGCAATATTGTTGCAGACTTTTTTAGAGGAATACGAATAATAGACTGACCAAACTCGGAAGATATTTTTCTGTTCATCTGATGGTCCATTAACCATAGCGCAACTTCAGCTATTTTTGAGGAAGATTCCTCAATCTCGATCCCATACATACAGTCAACATCAATTTTTGTAATAATACTTATATCTAATTCCTGCTGAAATTGCTTATTAGGTTGTTTTATTAAAACTTTTAATACTTCCATTTCTAGTAATCTTAGTTCCCTATAACTAATAACTAAAAAGTTTCCACAACCACATGCTGGATCCAGAAATTTTAATTTCGCCAATTTTTCATGAAACTTTACAAGATCCCTTTTATTACCCTTTGTTCTTCTAAACTCATTATACAAATCATCGAGAAATAACGGCTTAATAAGTTTCATTATATTTCCCTCGGAAGTATAATGAGCTTTTATATTATCTCTTTTTGCTGGGTCCATAACATGTTGGTATAATGAGCCAAATATTGCAGGAGATATTCTACTCCAATCAAAATCTGAACATTTAATTAACGCCCTTCTCATATCACTATCGAAGAAAGCCAAAGAAAGCTTTTCATTAAACAATTGACCATTGATATAAGTTAAAAGATTGAACTCTTCGTCAAGATTTTTCGATCTTTCATTTTTAGGAGTATTTAGGGCTTGGAAAACATTTGCAAGCATTAAGCCAAGATCACTGCCATCTTCCCTAGTTTTTTCTATAATAAAACGTTTAAAAACACCACTTTCTTCAAATATTTTTGAATCATCAGCGAAAAGACAGAAGAGAAGTCGTACTAGCAGAAGTTCAAGCTCGTGTCCATCATATCCACCCTTCCTCAGATTGTCATGTAATTCTCCCATAAGCTCAGCAGCTTTTATATTAACTGGGTCCTCTTCTATTTGTTTCGTCTTTGTATATCCTGAAATAAAGCTAAGCAAATCAACGTATTTATCCAAATCTTTTAAACTAAATATATATACCTTATCTTCATCTAAATCTTTTACTCTGAAATGTGTGAAATCTGAAGTTATAACGTATCTAGGCAGTTCCTCTTGTTTCAATCCTGATAAATAATCAAATGCTTGATCTTCTGCTTTATTAAGATTTTTTCCCTCCGATTTATGTTCAACAACTAATACTCCTTTCCAAAAAGCATCAATATACCCATCTCTAGGTTTTCCTAACATCTTTACGGCTTTTGCAAATGTAACGTATTTTCGTCTCTTAAC
>JBHPNE010000022.1:0-14119 GCA_042562855.1 Elusimicrobiota bacterium | reverse complement strand
GAGGAATTTTCTCCGCGATACAACCACTACCTTGCTGTAGGAATTGAAAAAGATATCAAGGAGTCCGAAATAGGCGATAAACCTCAAAAGTGCATCGATGAGGTTAATCGGCAGGGTGGAGTTGGGTTGATTTCGCATCCCGATCATAAGGGGCCGAAAAGATTTAAGGGAAAAGATTATCCATGGACAGACTGGTCTGTTAGCGGATATCAGGGAATAAGTATATGGGATTTTCAGACCGACTGGCAGGAAAAGCTAGTTTCTGTGCCCAGAGCGCTGTTGTCTTATGTTTTTCCGTCTTGGTCTTTGAGCGGCCCTAAAACTGAAACGCTGAAGCGGTGGGATGAATTAAATCAGACGAAGAGAATACTGGGTTTTGGTGAAATTGATTGCCATAATTTCAAAAAAACTTTTTACGGTTTTAAAACAGAAATATTTCCGTTTGATTATTCTTTCTCAACAATCAGAACGCATGTTTTGCTAAATAGTGAGCTCAGCAAAGACTGCGCTTCGGCAAAAAAGCAGATTGTTGAAGCTTTAAGACAGTCCAGGGCATATGTTGCTCAAGAGACATGGAATAGGGCTCACGGTTTTAGTTTTAGTGTTTATGATCAAAATATTAAAGCAGTTTCGGGGGATACCTTTAAGCTTGGGAAAGATACGACAAAAATCGAAGTAGCAATTCCCAAAAAAGGCATGATAAAACTTATTCGAAACGGTAATGTTTTGGGGGAATATAAAAATAAACAGTATTTTTGTTCGGAGATTAAGGACCCAGGAGTGTATAGAGTAGAGGTTTTAAAAAAAGTTTTTGGGAAAAATAAACCTTGGATCTATTCAAATCCAATACGGGTTACAAAGGATGAATAGTTTAAGCGAAACAAAAACTGTTTGCTCAATGCAAAAAATAGACGGAACAAAAATTTCATCTGACGTAAGGGCAGAGTTAAAGGAAAAGGTGTCTGTTCTAAAGAAAAAAGGAATAGAACCTGGTCTGGCTACTATTTTAGTAGGAAGCGACCCTGCCAGCCAAGTATACGTTAATTCGAAGATCAAGGCCTGTGAAGCCCTCGATATTAAGTCTTTCCATCATCAACTTCCATCATCAGCAAACGAAAAAGAAATAATCAATCTAATAAATAAACTAAATAATGATTCAAAAGTCAGTGGTATTCTGCTGCAACTACCTCTTCCTCAAGGATTAAATGCCAATAAATGTGTCAATGCTATTTCACACGAAAAAGACGTTGACGGCCTAACGGCCTATAACCTTGGAAAACTATTCTCAATTAAAAGCTGGGATGAGGTTGAAAAAAACCGACTTTTCGTCCCCTGCACTCCTTTGGGAGTAATTTACCTGCTTAAAAAAACAAAAATAGAAATGTCGGGAAAAAACGCCGTTGTTATAGGGCGTTCAAATCTTGTAGGCAAACCCATTGCAATGTTGTTGTTGTCTAATGATGCTTCAGTTACTATGGTGCATTCAAAGACAAAAAATATTGCAAATATTTGCAAACAAGCAGACATTATTGTTGCTGCGATAGGAAAAGAAAAATTTGTTAATAAAGATTTTGTTAAACAGGGAGCAGCAATTATTGATGTAGGGATAAATAGAACTGATGCCGGTCTTTGCGGAGATGTGGACGCAGATTCGGTAAGAGATGTTGCTGGTTATCTTTCACCCGTGCCTAAGGGCGTTGGGCCGATGACAATCACAATGCTTATGCATAACACAATCTTAGCAAGCGAGAGTATAAAAAAATGAATGTGGCATTTTGGGTAAACATAATAGTACCAATACTCGCCGGGCTGATATATTTGATATTGATATTAGAAGTTCACAGAGTAAAAAAGATAAGAAAAATTATGTTTGGTGAAATTGGATACAACAAGATGTTTCTCGCATTTCTTCTTTTAGGCATATATTTGGTAACAAGGCCTTTGCAAAATATTATCGGACCTCATCCTTGGCCGATGATAATAAATTCTCTCAGACAATTTTTTTTAATGGCGGTAATTGCCCCGGCAATTTTAGTAGGGATATTCCACTGGATCCCCGATAAAAAATCTCCTCCTTCAAAGGCGACAATGTTTGCTGCATATGCGGTAGGATTTTTCATGGCCCTAATATTCATACTTATCAATTTTGTGGGCATAAGCGGCTCGAGGATAGTTGCTTCTATAGGAAATTTGAAAATTTATGACCCTGTTTGGTTTGCCTACGGTAATACAGGAATGACATTGATATTTATTCATTTGATATCACAATTTATTTCTCCAGTGGGAATTATTCTTCTTGCAGCCGGATTTGTCAGACACAAAAGACATACTTACACGATGAAAGCAATATATAATCAAATGCCCACTAAATGGAGATATCTTGAAGCCGGACTTATTATTTTCCCCGTCTCGATGATTATTGCGGGTTTAGCAGCGTTTTTTGGACAGTATTACACATATCTTTGGGTTATATATTTCATCGGAGCTATAATCGCGGGATTGGTAGAATTGCGGGGGATACAGCTTCCACCGCGCGCGAGTCCAGCTGATTTAAGATAGCTTTGAGCTGTAAGGAGGCGACAAAAATGGCATGCAAGAAAAAAGCAAAGAAGAAAGCTAAGAAAAAGAAGAAATAATGCTATAGCAGTCCCCGGGTTTTTGTATTAGCTAAAAAATGTTGGCAGAAATTTTCTAAGCCCGGAACAAATTTCCTTCATCCAATAGGAGGATGAAGAAGGAGGAAAAGAATGGCAAAAAAGAAAAAAGCAAAGAAGAAAGCTAAGAAAAAGAAAAAGTAAACACCTCGCTTGAGCTTGAAAAGGCTCGAGAATTTAAATTTCCTTCATCCAATAGGCGGATGAAGAAGGAGGAAAAGAATGGCTAAGAAGAAAAAAGCAAAGAAAAAGGCAAAGAAAAAGAAAAAGTAAGCAGCTATAATGATGGAGGCTGTTTAACATAAGTTAAGCAGCCTCCATTGCAAAAGAATTTGGAAGGCAAAACTCTCTTCATCTGGTTGAAGTGGGTTTATTCTTGTTTTCTCTAATAATGAGCAGGGGGTTCCATGGAAAAGGAAAAAAAGAGTATTTTTAAAAAAATTAAAGAGTTTTTCGAAAAGTTGGATAAAAAGCTGGAAGAAAAATCAAAAAATAAACAATGTTGCTGTAAGGATAATAAAAAAGATAATTCATGCTGCAAGTAACCGTTGATTGGCTGGTCTATTCATTGTTTGGTTTTAATAAAAGCTCTAATATCGGGCCGGTTATTAATTTTTTTATATACGACTCAATAAAGATCATTATACTTCTTTTCGTAATGATTTCAGTTATGGGTTTTTTAAGAACCTATATGTCTCAGGAAAAAACAAAAAAATGGCTTATTGGAAAAGGATTTCTTAGTTATATCTTTGCTGCATTGTTTGGCGCATTGACTCCTTTCTGCTCCTGTTCTTCAATACCTATTTTCATCGGGTTTTTAGAAGCCGGGGTTCCTCTCGGAATACTGTTTTCATTTTTAGTAACTTCTCCGTTGGTAAACGAATATCTTGTTGTTTTGATGTTTGGTTTTTTCGGGTGGAAAATTACTGTTTTATATGTATTATTTGGCGTTGTTATAGGTATTACAAGCGGGTTAATCTTGGGGAAAATGAAGCTGGAGAAGAATTTGGTAAAAGATTTGATTTCGAGAACACTATCTGATAATGATGAAATTGAGCATATAAACTTAAAAAGTAGAATCACCTGGGGCATGAATGAGGCGCTAAATATCCTGAAGAAATTATGGATATGGATTTTGATAGGAGTAGGGATAGGGGCAGTTATTCATAATTATGTGCCACAGGAGACAATACAGGCAATTATAAGCAAAACAGGCGTGTTCTCAGTTCCTTTAGCAGTTCTATTGGGCACACCTATGTACGGAAGCTGTGCCGCAATAGTTCCGATTGCAGTAGTATTGTTTCAGAAAGGAATTCCACTAGGAACAGCTCTCGCCTTTATGATGGCCACTTCAGCGCTTAGCCTACCAGAAGCAGTAATATTAAGACGAGTCATGAATCTAAAACTAATAGGTATATTTTTTGTCATTGTAGTTATAAGCATCATACTTGTTGGCTACTTAATAAATTTTATTTATTAGGGACAGACACCATTTAATTTAGCATAAAGTTAAAAGGTATTGTAGCGTATTTGCGTGAGCTTTTGTTGTTTTGTGGATTATATAGTGTCTGTCACTCTTTAAATTGAGGGGAAAATGTTACTGCCGGTTACCAAAGACGAGATGCAGGGTTTGGGATGGAATAAGCTAGATATTATTCTGGTTACAGGTGATACCTATATAGACAGCCCCTACATAGGAGTCTCGGTTATCGGAAGTGTTTTAGCGGAGAAGGGGTATAAGGTGGGGATTATTGCACAGCCCGATATTCAAAGCGAAGTTGATATTATGAGGCTTGGAGAACCGTCTCTGTTTTGGGGTGTTACTGCAGGGTCTGTTGATTCTATGGTTGCAAACTATACGGCCTTAATGAAGAAAAGACAGAATGATGACTATACGCCGGGAGGGATCAACAACAAAAGGCCTGATAGAGCAAGCATTGTATATACAAATCTGATCAAGCGGTATGCTAACGACAAAAAACCAATTGTCTTAGGGGGAATAGAAGCGAGTTTACGCAGAATCGCTCACTATGACTACTGGAGCGATAAAATACGGAAATCCATTCTTTTTGATTCTAAGGCGGATGTTCTTGTATATGGTATGGCAGAAAAAAGTATCGCAGAGCTTGCTGACAGGGTGGCAAAAAATACCAGTTATCAGGACGTCAGAGGGATATGTTATATATCAAATGCCCCTGCCAAAGATTTTCTTGAGATTCCTGCATACGACGAAGTTTCTAAAAACAAGAATCTGTTCTCCGAGATGTTTAAGACGTTTTATGATAATAGCGACCCAAAAACAGCGAAAGGGCTGTACCAAAAGCATGATAACCGGTTTTTAGTTTGCAATCCCCCTGCTGAAACACTTCTTTCGTCTGAGCTGGACCATATATACGATATTAATTATACCAGAGAGATCCATCCATATTATGCTAAACTGGGTAATGTAAAAGCTCAAGCTACGATAAAATTTGCCATAACTTCGCATAGAGGTTGCTATGGGGAGTGTAACTTTTGCTCGATATCCGTCCATCAAGGTACAACCGTAGTCTCTCGTAGCCAAAAATCAATTGTCCGCGAAGCAGAAAGAATTGCCAAACTAAAGGGATTTAAAGGATATATTACCGATGTCGGCGGACCTACCGCAAATATGTATGAGATAGAGTGTCCAAAAAAACTAAAAGACGGCGCATGTAAAAACAAAAGATGTGTATTTCCTCAAGCGTGCGATTCATTAAGCATCAACCACAAAAAACAAATAGAACTGTTAAGAAAAATATCTGAAATAAAAGAAGTAAAAAAAGTTTTTGTGGCGTCAGGCATAAGACATGATATGGTCTTGGCTGATAAGAAAATGGGACGGAAATTCCTTGAGTCTATTTCATCGGCAAATATTTCAGGCCAGCTTAAAATAGCGCCTGAACATACAGAAAACACCGTATTGTCTCTTATGGGTAAGCCTAAAAATGAACTACTTCTTAAGTTTAAGGAACAATTTGATAAAATTAACAGGAAATTCAACCAGTATTTGACATATTATTTTATTGCGGCTCATCCAGGATGCGGCCCGAAAGAAATGTCTAAAATGAAAAGCTTTTTTAGGACAAAACTTAAGTGCAGTCCGGAGCAGGTTCAAATTTTTACCCCTCTCCCATCTACTTATTCTGCTCTTATGTATCATACAGAGAAAAACCCATTTATTAATAGGCCAATATTTGTTGAAAAAAATCTTGCAAATAAAAGAAAACAAAAAAACACAGTTTCCAGGCACTAGAACGGAACTTTTATCGATATATATTTGTCTAAAATATGAACAAAACGGAAGGCTGAATGATTGCAGGGTTGGAAAACATTCCAGACGAACTCGTTGAGCAGGCAGCCAGCGGCTCAATTGAAGCGTATGAAGATATATACAGAATCTCTTCAGGTTTTGTTTATAACGTAGCATTAAGAATAGTAAAAAACCAGAACGACGCTTTAGATGTGACGCAAGAAGTGTTTATCAAAATACACAGATCTTTATCAAAGTTTAATTACAGGTCTTCATTGAAAACTTGGATATATAGAATCACGGTTAACGAGTCGATAAACAGATATAAAAAATATAGGAAAGAAAGATATTTTGAAAACGATAATTTTAACGGACCAAATTCAACTGAAAATAGCTTTGAATCAAATGAAATAAAGCATAAGGTTCATGAAATGCTTGAAATTCTTAACCCAAAACAAAAGGCGTGTGTAGTCTTAAGAGATATGGAAGGTTTGAGCTATGATGAAATAGCAAAAGTTTTAAGGATTAATATAAATACGGTGCGTTCAAGGCTGAAAAGAGCAAGAGAGGCTCTGCTTGATGAATTCAATAAGGAGGACAAGTAAATGAAATGCAATAATATTCAAAAACTTATAATTACGGATCTTATTGATAATGAGTTAAATGTGGACATGAAGAAAGAAATCGAATCTCACATAAAGGTTTGCAGGGAGTGTTCCGCTTATTTAAAAAAAGTTAACCAGTTTGCTGTGCAAGGGTTAAGAAATGTGTCTAGAGAAAATATCCCTTCAGACTTATGGCCCTCTATAAAAGAAAATATTGAAAAAGAAAGAAAGGTCGGCATGTTTGGTAAGTTAAAAAATATATTCAGTATTACAAGCATCCCAAAATTAGCTGTTTCGTTTGCCGCGCTGCTGATCATTGCAGTTTCTTCATACGTCATTGTAAGCAGAGATGGTAATGGTTATTCAGCAAACGGTGAACCGGCAATATTGGCGCTTTCTTATCTGGAAGACGAAAAAGAAAACTATGAAAAGGAAAGCTACATTGGGTTTGGGTCTACAATAGAAGATTATTTCTTTTAACGGAACTTTTGAATGTATTAAGTTGTCTAACTTACAGAAGCGAAAGAAAAAAATTCGAAACACGGAGGAAAATCATGAAAGTAGAAAAAGTATCTAGTTTGTTTATTACGGCTGCATTTTTAGTATCAATATTTAGTGTTTATTCTTTTGCGTGGTATGGAGGAAGTTCGCATGGCACAAAACGCGAAATGCGCGGTAAAATGATGGAAAAGCACTTGGCACAGCTTGATCTTAGCAGTGAACAGAAAAAAAAGATGGATGAGCACAAAGTAAAGCATGGGAATGAAATGGAAGTATTAGTTACAAAGCTGAAAGCCAACAGAGCGGAATTGAGGCAAGAACTGGACAAAGAGGCATCAGACCAAAAAATATTGGATAAGATTACAAAAGAAACCAAGGATCTGACTTCTCAGATTATTGACTTGAGGCTTAAAGGGGTGCTCGAAAAGAAAAGCATTCTGACAACTGAGCAATATAGGAAGCTGTCTTTGTTAAAGGACGAAGGGAAGAAAAAACATAAAGGCAAAATGAAGAAAAGCAAGAAGGGCAAAAAAGGTAAAGAAATGGGTCGCGGCAAATAATATCTCGGAATAAAAATAAGGATCAGGCTTACGCTATACGTGAGTCTGATCCTTATTTTTTTAGCTTTTTAAGGCAATATTTACGATTTTTTGTATAAGGTCGGTATAATTAATTCCTGCGTTTTTTGCAGAAGCTGCAAAATCTTCGCCCTCAGCAAGTTCCGGGTTTGCATTAACTTCAATAATATACACTTCTCCCTCAGGTGTAAGGCGCAGGTCGAACCTTGCATAGCCGTCAAGGTTTAATGATTTATATGCTCTTTTGCAGATGCTATTTATATGCTCCACAATTGCTTCGTCAATCTTATCAGCCCTTTCGTTTTTAATACCCCATTTTTTTCTATACTGATCGTTCCATTTTGCTGTATATGTTGCAATTTTCGGCTCATCATCAGGGACTTGGGTGAATTTCATTTCCCATATTGGAAATATCCTTAAGCGCCCGTTTCCCATGGCTCCGACATATAGCTCTCTGCCGTCAATAAACTCTTCAACAAGAGCGTTTTTCCCTAGATTGTTATGGATAAAGTTTATTCTGTCTATTGCGTCTTTTTCGTTACGTGCAATGGAACTTTGAGAAATTCCTGCAGAAGCTTCCTCGTTTATAGGCTTTATAAAAAGAGGGAACTCAATTTTTTTTGAAAAATCAATTTTTCTCTTCCTATGGTAGACTCTAAAATTTGGAACGCTGATCCTATGGAAAGACAATATTTCTTTTGCCAGTTCTTTATTGTTACATAACATCATTCCAGCTGGGCTGCATCCAGTATACTGGACCTGCAATAGCTCAAGTATCGCAGGTACGTTTCTGTCGTATGAGTATTCCCCAAGTGAAGATTCAACAAGATTAAAAATAACATGTGGAGAAAATTCCTTTATTTTGTTTACAATTCTATTGATGTCTGTACCAAAATTAAAGCACTCTACATTATGCCTCAGCTTTTTTAAGGCCTCATAAACGGATATCTCGCTATTCCAGTCGGAAGATTTTTTTGCCTCTTCGAGTTCTTCCTTGCTGGGGAAAGGTGTTTCGCCGTCAAAAAGAAGAAGGACGTTTAATTTGTTCATTTTTTTCTTTTAAAACTCCCTGTATATGCATAATTCATTATTGATGCAGTTATGTAAGTTGTCAGTTTTAAGATATAACTGGTGTCTTTAGTGGAATTTTTAAGCTGAAGCTCTCTTGATCTTTTTACGATTGACTTCAAGAGCCGGTTTATAAAGTACTTTTTTTCACCGGTCCAGAACGAAACATTCGCTAATATGTCTTTTTTGTGTTTATGTATTGCCTTATGAGCATCAATTGTTTCGCCGGAGGTGTTAGAGAATATTTTTTTTAAATGAGAATCATGAAAGTCGGGAGATTCTTCTGCATAAAAGTCAATTTTTTTCTTATAGTGATTTTCAAGGCTTGTTTTTATTTTAGAAACGTTCCAATACTTTTTTCCGGTCTTTTGTTTCGGATCTTTTGAGGCAACATCTTTCATGAGCTTGTCTACATAGTTCAATTTTTCCAGCGCTTTCCAATTTTGGTATTTATTCGCCCAGTCTGAATTCGGGTCCAGCCAGACTGCGAATGTTTCTGCAAAATCCTCATCAGGGTGATATTGCGCATAGTAATCTCCCAAATGTATTACAAAACTTTTGCTGTATGGCCTGTATTTATATCTGTCGGGATATTCACTTGAAAAATGGCCGAATAATTGCCGCCAGAACTTCTTTTTATAAAATTGGTATGCATAGTTAATGGCGTGCCCTGTTTCATGGCGAAGTAAACGCATACAGGAGTCTTCATTTCCTCCTTCTACTTCGCGCATCATCCGATTTTCAATTTGTATTAATTTAGGGTGGGCAAGATAGAAAGCAATACCGACAACAGGTTCATGCTCGGGGGCAAGCCACTCATCGGCTAAATAACATGTAGGATGAAATTTAATGCCTTTATCGTTTAATTCGTTGTATAGTTTACTAATGCAGTTCTCAAGCCAGGTGCCTTTAATTTGGAGAGTGAAATCGCAAAGACGTATTTTTAAGAGATCTTCATCGCTCAATGAGTTTAAGTCAATTTTTATTTTTGCCATATATCTGTTTTTGCAGACATCTTACGAATGTCGCAAAAATACACAAAATTATTCTTCTCTGTAAGGATAATCCTGGTTAAATTTAATTTGCCCTTCAGGTGTGTAGGCTTTACGGTTGATCATTTGCCCGTTTTTGTATGTATCAACGGCGGATGGCGTTACCTGGTTTTCTTCCGTAAAACGCCTTGTTAGTCCGTTTAGTTTGCTGTTTTCGTAAGCCATTTCGACTTCAACAGCTCCGCTTTTAAAATACTGTTTGCTTATTCCATCAAGACGGCCGTTTGTGTACAACCACTCAACCTTCATTTCTCCGGTCTGGTAGAACTGCTTATAAACTCCGTCCACCCTTCCTTCAATATAAGTCTTTTCGGTTGTCAATATCCCGGACTCGCTGTACTCTTTTGTTGTGCCGTCTAATTTTCCGTCTGTATAATTTCTTTCGGTCATTATTTGTCCGTTTTTATAATACTGTTTACTCAAAGCCTCCAGTTTTCCGTCCTTATAGTTCCATTCAAATTCAAGCTCAGGATTTTTATCTTTCTTATAGTATTGTTTGCTTATACCGTCAAGCTGGCCGTTCTTATAATTCCACTCAGCCTGCAGTTCTCCCGATTCGTAAAACTGTTTGCTGATTCCGTTTCTTTTGTCGTTTTTGTAAAGGGCTTCAAATTTCACCTTTCCGCTAGGATAATATTGCTTGCTTATGCCTTCCAATTTATCATTTTTATAATTCCATTCTACGGATAGATCGCCGTTATCCAAATACTGCTTGGTGATTCCTTCTTTTTTGTCCTTCTTGTACTTAAATTCAAATTCTAAAACACTGCTGGGATAGTATTGTTTTACAACGCCCTCAAGCTTATTGGCTTTATATTTGCCCGTAATTTTTAAGATACCGTCTTCATAATACTCATTAAATACCTCATCAGGAATTTTGTCCTTAAAAACTTCCTTGTTTCCTTGAGCATCTTCTGCCATTTTGGCAACAACAACACCGTCAACATAGAATACGTATTCTTTGGTAGGCTCAAGCTCTCCAAGTATGGTTGTTACCCTCTTCATTTCGCTTGCCGAGAACAAGAATGCAGGCAAAAGCACTATTGACAAAAATGAGGTTGATATTAGTTTTTTCATTATAGGTCTCCTTAAAAAGTTGTTTATAATTTAACAGGTTTTACACTGTCTACAACCTAGACCATACATTATATTTTTTACCAATGGTCTTGTCAAACAGCCAAAAGCATCCATAAGGGCTAGAAAAACATCTTTGCATTTCGTATAATCATCTAAATTCAATAATGAAGGAGAAATATTATGAGTTTTACCTACATCGAGGACATTCCAAGCGCAAAAGAAATCATTAAGGAAATGCCTCTGACTAAAGAATTGGTGGCTATCAAAAAGGACAGAGACAAAGAAATAATAGAGGTTATAACTAAAAAAAGCAATAAGTTCCTTATTATTATCGGACCGTGCTCAGCTGACAATGAAGATGCTTTATGTGATTATGTTTCAAGGCTTAGCAAATTGCAGGACAAGGTAAAAGAAAAAATCATCCTCATGCCAAGAATATACACAAATAAACCGCGTACAACTGGTGAGGGCTATAAAGGGATGATGCACCAGCCGGACCCGACCGAGAAACCGAATATCGTTGCGGGCTTAAAAGCGATAAGGAAAATGCACTTGAGGGCTTTAAAAGAATCCGGGCTAACATCAGCGGATGAAATGCTTTATCCTGAAAACTACCCGTATTTAGAGGATATTTTGAGTTATGTTGCTATTGGGGCCCGTTCAGTTGAAAACCAGCAGCACAGGCTCACCGTAAGCGGTTTAGATATTCCCGTTGGCTTAAAAAATCCCACCAGCGGAGACCTTAACGTGATGCTAAACTCTGTACAGGCGGCCCAGCTTTCTCATGTTTTTATTTATAGCAAAGCAGCTGTGCGGACATCGGGCAATCCCTATAGCCATTGTATTTTGCGGGGTGCTATGAATCAGCATGGCCAGTGTATCCCTAATTATCATTATGAGGATATGATGCGGCTGGCAGAGCTTTATCAGAAACGGGACTTAGAAAACAGAACTATTGTTGTAGACATAAACCATGCAAACTCTGCTAAAAAGTATTCCGAACAGCCTAGAATTGCAAAAGAAGTAATGCATAGTATTAGAAAATCAACCTTGCTGCAAGACATGGTTAAAGGATTAATGATAGAAAGTTATATTGAAGAAGGCTGCCAGAAGATCGGCGAAAAAACATACGGCAAGTCTATTACTGATCCGTGCCTTGGATGGAAAGAGTCCGAAAAATTAATCCTGGATTTAATGGATACTTTTTAAATTAATTACCACGCAGTTTCAATTATACTTTGGGTAAATGCGTTAATGCTTCCTTAACTTTTTCTGAAGAATGTTCAAAATCAACAAGCTTTCCCGAAAGATAATTATCGTAGGCGCTCATATCAAAGTGTCCGTGGCCGGATAAATTAAATAAAATTACCTTCTTTTCTCCAGACTTCTTTGCTTTTAAAGCCTCATCAATAGCTGCTCTTATAGCATGGCCCGATTCTGGGGCGGGGAGAATGCCTTCAGACCTTGCAAAAGTAACAGAGGCTTCAAAAACAGGGTTTTGCATATATGAAACAGCTTCAATAATTTTTTGTTCAGCCAATTGCGAGAGTATAGCAGACACTCCGTGGTAGCGCAGTCCGCCGGCATGAATTCCGGGCGGAACAAATGTGTGGCCAAGAGTATACATTTTTATTAAAGGTGTGAGGCCTGCTGTATCGCCGAAGTCGTATGCATACGGTCCTTTTGTTAAAGTTGGGCAAGCTGAAGGTTCTACTCCAATAGCTCTTAAATTTTTCTTTTTCCCTTGAAGTTTATCCATAAGAAAAGGAGACACAATCCCCGCAAAGTTTGACCCTCCACCGACACATCCGATTACTACATCCGGATAATCTCCTGCTTTTTCCATCTGCTTTTTTGCTTCAAGACCAACGATACTTTGATGAAGAAGGACATGGTTTAAAACGCTTCCCAAAGAATATTTTGTATCGTTATTTCCCGCAGCTTCTTCAACAGCTTCTGATATAGCTATGCCTAAAGAGCCTGAAGAGGCGGGATCTTTTTCTAAAATTTGTTTACCAGCATTGGTTCTGTTGGATGGGCTCGGATAGACATCTGCGCCAAACACTTGCATTAAATTTTTTCTGTACGGTTTTTGATCATAAGAAACTCGGACCATATATACCGTGCATTTAAGTCCGAAAATATTACATGCCAAAGATAAGGCTGAGCCCCATTGCCCTGCGCCTGTTTCGGTTGTGATATTTTTTGCGCCCTCTTGTTTATTATAATAAGCTTGAGCAATAGCCGTATTCGATTTATGGCTACCCGATGGGCTCACGCCTTCGTATTTGTAGTAGATTTTTGCCGGCGTATCAAGGGCTTTTTCCAATCTTTTTGCTCTATGCAGGGGAGAGGGTCTCCACAGTTTGTATATTTCTCGGATTTCTTCCGGGATTTCTATCCACCTTTCGGTGCTTACTTCCTGTTTTATTAACTCCATTGGAAAAAGTGGAGCAAGATCCTGCGGGCCAATGGGCTGTTTTGTTCCAGGGTGGATAACAGGGGGCAGAGGTTCTTTTAAATCGGCCTGAATATTGTACCATTTGGTCGGCAAATCTTTTTCGGACAATAGGATTTTCGTGTCGTCCATAAGAACCTCCCTGTGCTATAATTATTCCTTTTCTAGTTCTTGGTTCCAGTAGGCATTATCAATGAAGCGTTGCCAAGATGAGCGTATTTTGATAGGTGACGAGAACAAAACCGCAAGATGTCCTCTCCACTTTGGTTTTGAAGGTTTTATTAGGAGTTTCATTCCGGCTTCTTTGGGGAGTTTATTTGCTTTTCTAACGTTACAGGGAATACATGAGGTTACAATATTGTCCCAGCATGTTTTTCCGCCTCTGCTTCTAGGGATAATATGTTCCAAATTTAAAGAAGATGAAGGAAATTTACTGCCGCAGTAACAGCAGGTATATTTATAGTGCTCATAAATATTTCTGCGTGTAAATCTTACTTCAGAAACCGGGAGTTTATCGTAAAGCTTTAAAGCAATAATTTCCGGAATTGCAAATTTAAAATTCGGTGTGTTTATGCAGCCTGAAGGGTGGTGTTCGATTTCGGCAGAAAGCTCTTTCCAGTCATGAAAAGAATATGTCCTGTATTCCTGGTCCACTACTGAAGCATGTCCGGTGTAAACCAAAGTTACAGCTCTTTGCCATGATGTAATTTGTACAGCATAAAAATTTCGGTTCAGCACAAGTACATCGTTACTCATAAGTACACTATTTTATATGATTTCAAACACTTTTGTCAACAAAAATCAATCATTTTGAGCCTAGGAGCTTTGCGGCTGCTCTTACAGCATCAACAGCAT
>JBHPNE010000021.1:0-15394 GCA_042562855.1 Elusimicrobiota bacterium | reverse complement strand
AGTAGTATTTCAATTTTTGTCCGAAATGAAAGCTTTAAGTTCTGAAAATAAGGATCTGAACCTAATTGAAATAGCTTTTCAAAAGATCCCTCAACTTCTATACTGCCCGACATATAATCTTCACCAAAACTAAGTATAGCAGACTTTAAAAATCTTTTTGCTGATTCTTCTGTTTTAAAAATAAACTTAAACATAGGATTTCCTGCCCCATACTTTTCGGTTACTCCATCCCAAAAACCAACTTCAAAGGATATGTCTTTCGCTTTATCGCTCAACACTTTTAGAATACTATTGATTACTTTTTTTACGGTAGAATTGCTCATTGTTTACCCCTTTCTGTATTTTTTTGCGCTCGCCCGGATTTGAACCGGGATAACAAGCTCCGGAGGCCTGTGCTCTATCCAGTTGAGCTACGAACGCATCAGTATTTTTTTCTTCTAAAAACATCTGTTTTAACCGACGACACTCTGTCCAAAAAAAGAATTCCGTCCAGATGATCAATTTCATGTTGTAATACTATTGCTTCAAATCCTTCTGCTTTAAATTTTATATAATTTTCATCAAAATTTACAGCCTCAATTTCAACTTCAGTTGCTCTTGAAATATTTGCTGTTAAATCCGGAATGCTTAAGCATCCTTCCCTACCAACCTTTTTTTCATCTAATGATCTTATTACTGGATTTATTAAAACCATTTCCCCGTGGTTTTCGCATGGTTTTGAATATTTAGAAGCATCAATTATTACTATGCGCAAGTTTTCGCCTGTTTGCGGCGCGGCCAACCCGACACAATGGCTGTAATAATTCATTGTTTCTTTCAGATCCGATACATATTCCTTAATATTACTGTTAATATTTTGAAGAGAGACAGATTTTTTGTTAAGAATAGGATTTGGAACAGTTAATATCTTTAGTTTTGACATTAAAGTTGAGAAGATTCAACCGGATTTATACTGACTTTGATTTTTAGTTCTTTAGCAGTTTTACTGATGTCTGCTTTTATTTTATCTAACTTGTCAGGATCAGGAATTGACGTTTCAAGAAACATTATGTAAGTTGCGTTTTTGCCTGATCCGGACATATTTGTCTGAACATCCGTGATATTTATTTTATTTTTTGCAAGGAAATCGCTTACTTTGTAAACAATCCCCGGTTTATCAGCTCCATAAATTGAAAATATATAATTATTTTTAGTATCTTTCCTTTTGATTTCCTTATTTGACAATTCCCTTATAGATAATGTTAATCCAATCCTCTTGCCCAAACTATTCAGTTTTGATTTAAGAGTATTAAGGCTTGTTTTTCCAACAGCAACGATCATAATAATGGCAAATTCGCCCCCAATCAATGTCATTGAAGAGTCTTCTATGTTGCAATCAGTCTTATATAGTACTTTTGAAAGAGATGCTACGATTCCAGGTCTGTCACTTCCCAGCGCAGTAATCGCAATGTGTGTAATCATAAAGTCCTGTAATTTAGTTTTTCTGATATTTTTTCCAAAGCCGAATCAACTTTGGAAGCATCTTTTCCGCCGCCTTGCGCAAAGTCGGGTTTTCCGCCGCCTGACCCCGCTATTAAAGCAGCGAAATTTTTGGCAATTTTTCCGGCATTGTATTTTTTTTCAACCAGATCCTTTGAAACGCTGACAATGAATGAAACATTATCATCAACATTAACAATCAAAATTATACCGTTACCAAGCTTTCCTCTTACCTTATCGCTAAAATCTCTCAAAGATCTTATATCCATTTTTTCTACTTTTGTAGCCAGAAATTTTGCTCCGTCAATTTCTTTTGTATCCTTTATTAATTCCTTCGCACTTACTGAAGCCTCTTGAGATTTATGTTTTTCTAATTCTTTATCAAGTTCTTTTTCCCTTACCAATAACCTGTCAATACGGTTAAGTAATTCATTTTTTGGTACTTTAAGCTTAAAACCTATATCCTCAACCAGCCTGTCTGTCTTTCTCACCAATCTCTCCGCAGAATCGCCGACTACCGCTTCAATTCTTCTGGTTCCTGCAGCAACAGAGCTCTCCGACTTTATTTTGAAAAATCCAATATCACCGGTACGTGAAACATGTGTACCTCCGCACAACTCCATGGAAAAAGCATCTTTATCAGATTCATTTTTAATCGTTATCGCTCTTACTCGATTACCGTATTTTTCTCCGAAGAGAGCCATAGCACCTGCTTTTCTAGCCTGATCAATTTCCATTTCTTCTATAACAACCGGATAATTTTTCCTTATGGACGAATTCACAATATCTTCAACTCTTTCAATTTCCTCTTTTCTTAAGCCCGATAGGTGCGCAAAATCAAATCGCAAAGAATCAGGCGCTACTAATGAGCCTGATTGTGTTACATGGGTTCCCAAAACCTGTCTTAGAGCTTTATGAAGCAAATGTGTTGCGGTGTGGTGACGCATTATATTTTTTCTTCTTTGCAAATCAATCTTTGCTTCAACCTTTGAATCTACAGAAATTACCCCTTTTGTTACTTTTACCTTGTGAACTATCAAACCGTCTACAGGTTTGATCACATTCAAAACTTCGGCAACATTTTTGTTATCCGATATTATTCCGGTATCGGCTATCTGACCGCCTGATTCTGCGTAAAACGGGGTATCAGTTAGAATTATCTCTCCAGTCTCATCAGCTTTTAAAGAATCAATTTTCTTTCCGTCTTTTAGAATAGATTTTACCGAAGGTAATGATTTATCTTGCTCATAGCCCATGAATTTTGAATCGCCGATTTCTTTATGAAGCTTAATATATAATGTTATGTCTTTCTCGCCCGAACCTGTCCATGCCGAGCGAGATTTCTGCTGCGCGATTTTTTGAGCTTTTTCAAAACCGTTAATATCAATTGACAAATCGTTTTCCTGCGCTATTTCATTCGTGAGGTCTTGAGGAAAACCGTAAGTATCATAAAGCTTAAATACATCTTCGCCTGAAATAGTTTTAATCTTTTTATTTTTATATTTCTGAATTATTTCATCAAGTATTTTGGTTCCCGATTCCAGAGTTTCAAGAAAATTTTCTTCTTCCATTTTTGTTATCGATGAAATATTTTCCCTTCTTTTATCCAGCTCTGGGTAGGCTGTCTTCATAATATCTGCAACGTGAGCGGTCATTTTATACAAAAACGGTTTTTTTGCACCAAATAATTTCCCCTGGCGAAGAGCTCTTCGCAGTATTCTTCTTAAAACATATCCTCTGCCTTCATTTGAAGGAAGTATACCGTCGGCAATAAGCATTGTAACAGCCCGTATATGATCTGCTATCATTCTAACCTGTGGTGTGTTGTCTTTTGCCTTTATATTTAGAAGATCAGAAATTTCATTTATTATAGGCATGAAAAGATCAGTTTCAAATACATTGTTTTTTCCGTTTGCAACAGCTACCAAACGCTCAAGACCCATCCCTGTGTCAATGTTTTTTCTTGGAAGATTTATAAGCTCCTGGTTTTCCTGCCTGTCAAATTGTGTAAAAACCAAATTCCAGACTTCCAGATATCTGTCGCAATCACAATGAGGGCCGCAATCAGGCTTTCCGCAGCTCATTTCAGGCCCAAGGTCCATAAGAATTTCAGAACACGGCCCGCAGGGACCGGTTATTCCCATATTCCAGAAGTTTGTTTCCTCACCCATACGAATTATTTTTGAGTCAGGAATAATTTTTTTCCATAATTTAAACGCTTCATCATCATCTTTGAAAATTGTAACGAAAAGTTTATCTTTTGGAAGTCCTATTTCTTTTGTTAAAAAATCCCAACCCCAAGGTATTGCCTCTTTTTTAAAATAATCACCAAAAGAAAAATTCCCCAACATTTCAAAAAAGGTTAAGTGTCTATTAGTCTTGCCTACCTGGTCTATATCGGATGTTCTGAAACACTTTTGGCTTGAAGCCGCCCTTTTAAAATCATCTTTGGTCTGGCCGAGGAAGTTATTTTTGAATTGCACCATACCCGCTGATGTGAAAAGCAGCGATGGGTCACCTGAAGGTATTAAAGAATCGGATTTTACTACTTTATGGTCCTTTAATTCAAAATATTTTAGAAAATGTTTTCGTATTTCTTTCGAGGTTTTCATAATTAGGGATTTTATCAAAAAAAGGTTGGAAAATCAAAATATTTACGAATAATTACTCCCCTATAATTTGCACCGATACGGCCCTATTTCTAGATTTATTATCAAAATCCATTAGGATTATTTGCTGCCAGGTTCCAAGTACGAGTTCACTGTTCCTTACCGGGACAGACCGTGAAAAACCTGTAATCGCTGCTCGAACGTGAGAAAAGCCGTTTCCGTCTCCCCATGTTTCATTATGTTTGTAATTGCCGTTTTCAGGAGCTATTTTTTCAAATACCTTTTTCATATCGAATATGAGCCCGGGCTCATATTCAATTGATGTTATACCCGCTGTAGAACCAGGAACAGATACGGTAAGAAGGCCGTTAGATATGCCGCTTTTTTCAAGAATGCCATTTAATCTTTTAGTTATATCAACAATATCGTTAAATCCTTTGGTTTTTAAATTTATGGTCTCAAAATGTATCATATTGAGTATTCCTTGTAAGCCCTATCTGCCATATATGAGCTTCTTACATATGTTCCGCTTAAACAGTGTTTAAAACCTTTTTGAATGGCAATATCCCTATATCTATCGAATAAATCATCACTTATATTTTCTTTTACGGAATAATGGCTTTTTGAAGGCGATAAATACTGGCCGAGAGTCAAAATATCGCAATTAATACGTCTCAAATCCTCCATGACTTTGTAAACTTGGCTTTTTGTTTCGCCTAAACCAAGCATAAGTCCGGATTTTGTACGAAATCCCTTTTGCTTCGCATATTTTAATACTTTCATTGATCTGTTATAATCGGATCCATTTCTTACCTCAGGATACAAATTCGGTACAGTCTCTAAATTATGAGCAAATACGTCTGGTTTTGATGCTAATACCGTATCAATTGATATTTGATTACCTAAAAAATCGGGTACAAGTATCTCTGTCCTTACATTCGGAGAGTGTTTTTTTATTTCATCCAGGGTATTTGCATAGTGTTTTGCTCCGCCGTCTGCCAAGTCATCTCTGGTTACTGATGTTATTACAACGTGGTCTAGTTTTAAATCCCTGACAATTTGTGCTATTTTTGAAGGTTCTTTACTGTTCAAAGACAGAGTTTTTCCCTTTTTAACGCCGCAAAAACTGCAGTTTCTGGTGCATACATTACCGCAAATCAAAAATGTTGCTGTGCCTTTTGAAAAACATTCTCCAATGTTTGGGCATCTTGCGCTTTCGCAAACTGTGTGCAGTTCGGAATTGTTTAATATTTTTTTTAGTTTTGTGACTTTGCTTAGATTAATTCTTTTCTTATTAATATTTTTAGTTTTTGCCATCATAATAGCCCAAATGCTGCAAATTTTAATGTATTCTATTTTTCGGATAGCGCCATATTAATCTTGTTTAATGTTAACATTAGATTTGTTTGAATATCCTGATTTGGTATAGGTTTTGACAAAGCCCTGGTAATAGTGTCTTTTGCTTTCATATGCTCATTATTTTTTACATATATCAAACTTGCCTGTAAACATCCCATAGGGTCATATGGCTCGATATCTAACCCCTTCTCTAACATTTCTAATCCTTTTGCATCAAAACCTTGCTGAATATAAAGCATGCCTAAATGGAACATTGCCAAAGCATAGTTTGGATCTAACTCCAACGCTTTTTTAAAATACTGCACGGACTGCAGATGTTTATTTTGAAGGTTAAAGATTCTTCCCATATTCGAAAGAGTTCTCGGATTATTTTGATTTAAATCGAATGCTTTTTCAAAAAACATATTTGCCTGAATTAAATTTTTTGATCTCATAAATGATTCGCCAGAGATATTATATAAATGTTCTTTTTCAATATCCGAAACCTCCAATCCAACAATATTATCAAGCAGAAAATTTTTTCTCATCTCTAGAAGATTTTTATAAATTTGAATATGTTCCCCTTTGTACAGATAAAGCGGAGCAGAAAACTCCAGTGTCGGCAAATCGTCAATATGCATTTCTGCATCACGCGAGTATTCTCTGAATTCTTCATCATTAAGCATATACGTTTTTGCAATAAGCTTAAAAGGGTGTCCCAATTCAATCATTATTAAATCTTTATACATTTCGGTATTAGTTTCGAATATTTCATGAACTTTTTTATAATCTATTATTATGGGATTAAGAGACCCGATAAGAAAATAATCATTCGATGTTGTAGTTGTCAGCATTGTATAAGGAAATACGGACGCAAAAGTATTCATTACCATTTTAAAATCTTTTTCGCTCATTGAGTAGCTGTAAAACCACTGGCAGAATATACCGTTTTCCGACAAAGCGTTTTTGCTGAGCTCAAAAGCTTCTTTTGTAAACAAGCTTGAAATGCCTGAAATCCATGGATTGGAAGGTTCTGAAGCGATTATATCGTATTTTTTATCGGTTGAATTTAAATAGTTTCTCCCGTCCGTAAATATAAGCTTCAGTTTATCACTGTACATTATATGTTTGTTAAATTTTGAAAAATATTTTGCAGCATCAGCTACAGCAGGTTCAATTTCAACACAATCTATTTCCTCAATGCTCCTGCATGTTGCCATGGCTCCTGCGGTTATTCCACTTCCAAGGCCTATAATCAGCGTATTTTTTGGGTTTTTTGAGGAAAATAAAATGGGGATATAAGCATGAAGCAGCTGAGTAATCATATCCTTGCCGGTTGAAGCATCGGTTTTACCGTTGGTTCTCAAGAAACGCTCTTCCCATGGAGTTTCATAGACAGTTATGGTTGCCGAAATGCCATCCTTATAAAAAAGCATTTCATGAAAACGGCAGTTTTCTGAATAATCTTTGTAATTTTTAAAACCCATATACTGCGGGGCATATATAAATGCTCCGGAAGATAATACGTATTTGTTCAATCCCGGATTAAATAATATCCCCAACACGATTATTACAGTTATTCCCGCCACAAACAACTTTTTTCTTATTAATCCGAATTTTTTATTTGAAAATATTGTTAAAATCGCCGTAAAAGAATATACAGCCACAATGATAAATATTGAAGACTCTATTCCCACAATTGGTATCAGCATGAGCCCGGCAATTAATGATCCAAAAATATTCCCCATTGTGTTGGATGCATAAAGAATTCCTGTGGTCTTTCCTTCTTCATCTTTTTTAGGATCAACCAATTCCATTGCCCATGGAAAAAGAAGGCCGGTAAAAAACGTAGGGATAATCATTATAGTCGAGCAGAGCAGAAGTTTTATAAAAGGCATAAGCGACGGCCAATGCATAGTTAGCGGAAATAACCTTATAAAATAATACGGCAGCCAGTTAATTAAGGGCAAATAGGCTAACATTGAAACAGAAATAAAAATTAAAATTACGCTGAATCCGGCCAACGTAATACTAAAATATTTCCTTACCAATGAAAAACTTAATGCCCCCAATGCAAAACACAATAAAAAAGTAGTCAGCATAATAGTGAACGAATATGTCGAAGATCCGAGCACCAGTGAAAACGTGCGCGTCCAAACCACCTCAGCAGCCATAGCAGCAAAGCCGGTAAGAAAAAGATAGATTGAGTACTTTATTGAACCCTTAGGAAAAACTGTATTCGATAATATCTTAACCTGCTTGCTATAGGCAATCTTTAAATAATTTATTTTGTTGACCACAAGTGCAATCAGTCCGGCTATGATATTAAAAAGGCCCGCAAAAAGAAAACAATTTGTTATTCCAATTGACGGTATCAAATAGAAGCCGGCAAAAACTACACCGAATACAGCTCCTATAGTATTAATTCCATATATTAAGCCTAATATATTGGACGGTTTTTCATCAATGTGAATAGTTTTTATCCATTTTAAAACAACGGGAAGCGTTGCCCCCATCGCCATTGTAGGTATTATTAATATAACAAATGCTGTTATAAACCAAATAGAAGCTTGAGTTAAATTTGAAAAAGCAGTAATGCCTATTTTTAAAAGCTGGTTTTGAAAAAATAAAAATAATGGAGATGAAAGCCAAGCCAAAATAAAAGTAATAATTTCAAAAAAAGCAAAATATTTTAGAAGGTTTTTGGGGTTGATTCTGTCGGATATTTTTCCAAACACTAGGCTTCCGATACAAAGACCTGCCATAAATGCAGCCAAAACGGCAGAAACAGCTATCGTTGTGTGTCCAAAATACAACGAAAAAAGCCGGACCCATAGAGTTTCATAAATAAGGGCTGCAAATCCTGAAAGGAAAAAACTGATAAGAATAAAATATATAGAGAAGTTTTTGTTATTGATCATGAGCTTTAAGGCCAAGGAGTAGAGCTGGGCGTAACCTCATCCCAGGATTGTCTGACACATACTACATTTAGCGTTGGAAGGTTAATTCCCTCATCAAAGAATAAATAACATATATCACTGCCGACATTTTTACTGATATTTCCGACAACCCATACAGCACCGGCAATATCCATCATACTGTTTATATCTAAATCTCCGCCGACATATATAAAGCCTCTAATTCCGACGTCAGTATTAGCGTTTGAAGGGCCGGTGGACCATGACTCACTCCCCAAATTAAATGTCGGTCTTATGGTTTGGTATCCGTCGTCTGCTGGATATTGATTTTTTGTTGCGGTATCACCAACTGTTTTGGTAATCTTTGCATATTCCTGCCATGCACTGCCGGGAACAGGATAATTGGGAACACTCAGATTATCCCCGGAATTCAGCGTTAGATCCCCTCTGACAATAACGTTGCCGTATATCCCGCTGCCACCGCTTCCGCCAGGGCCGACCAGCTCAACATCGCCATCCCAATACCATACATAATTCTTTTGTGAGCTAGGATGATTCCACGTATTTAGAAAATGCTCTGCATGGTTATTACCGTAAGAATTGCATTTAATAGTTGACCAAGTGCATCCCCATGGAGATGCCTTATTTGTACAGCCATAAACGTTAAGCGTATTTGTGGCCGCTGCGGAGGAACGTAATGTCGCAAAATCAAGCATAGGTAAATCCGGCACATCATATCCGGACCACCATTCAATACCATCAGTGTTTGGAGGATCCAGACCGTTGCCGTCTCTCTGATAGCCCTTGGAATTACATGTAACAACCTGCCTTGAATACTTTCTAGGGAAATAATTCTGCGCGGCACTTGCATCTGTTATGTTTATATTATCGTGAGCCATTATCGGGCCCCAATGAGCTTCAAATGCATTTGCAATGTTTACCATTCCGCCGGAAATAATTACACCGGGAACGGACATATTTCTGTAGACCGCCCTAATAGCTCGTACTTCATCGGTGGTAGAATCACGGCCCTCACCGATAATTTCAACTTGATTACCAGTCAAATTCCCGTACCTTATTCTGTAAGTGCCTCCGGCAATGTCGTCGTAAGATACATCAAAATTATACCCTGTAATAGGTGTTCCTGAATAGACAGTATTCCATGTTGTAGTGGATTTTTTTAATTCCCATAAACCTCTATCTACTGCTGCCTCCGCAAGATTGAATGCGGTTGTCATTTTACGGCTTTTAACAGTAGCTCGGGATTCGCTCTGGACCCATAATACCATTGCCGGTACCATAATGGTCAAAACAGCCAATACAATTAATACCATCGGCAATATTTGTCCCTTTTCTCTCTGCATTAGTTCATCACCATTACCTTTTCTGATGCCATATGGAGCGACTTTGTTTTTGTCTCACCAATTGCTTTTTCAAGTGTTAATGAAATAGAAATTATCGTCAAATCAACGCTGCTCGGAGGAGCAAATGAAATATATTTCACTTTATCAGTTAGAATTTTAGTGGTATTGCTCGTAGCCATAACAAGCTGTGACCCCGATTGATAAAAAGTATAAGTTAGTCCATCGATTGTTTGAAAACTAATCCTTGAATATGGAGGCTGCCCGCCAGCGCTGTCGATAGTTATGGTGCTGGCATATGCCTGTCTTAAGTTTCGGTTAAAAAGCGACAAAACACTTCTTGCTTCTCTCTGAATTTCTATTTTGGCTTGATTCATCATAAGAAATCTATTTGCCTGTACAAAAATCTGAGGCCCCATAACGAACATAATCCCTAATATTGCGATTACAATCATTAATTCTACTAAAGTAAAACCCTTTTTTCCTAATTTCATAATATTATTTACCATGAAAAATCTACCCCTGAAGTCGTTTGTGCTGCTCCTACCATGATGCCGGTTTGCGTTCCCGTGCTAACAGTAACACCTGATCCGGATACTTGTGGATAATAGGCGTAAACATAATATGCAGTCGATGTGCTGCCCCTTACTTCAAGTGAATAAGTACCATCCTCATAACTATTTGCTGTATAAATAGCAGGTAATGTTGCAGAATTTACATCAATTGTCGGTAAAGAAGAAATCGTATTAGCCGATGCAACAAGTAACAATCCGGATGAAATCGGTTTTCCTCCATCGGTTAAGCTACCGGTAATATACCCAAATGCTCCTGTAACAGTGAAAGTGCCGACAAATACGGTAGAACCTGATATCACATTGACGTTTGCAGTTACAGGAGTAGAGCTCTCCCCTGTATCAAGAATAGGCTCAACCGTTTGAGTACCGGTAGCCACATTAACCATTTTAAAAAACCCGTCAGCTTTGCTTATTTCCTGGGCAAGTAATTGGCCATTATTATCAAAAAGAGCCAGGGAAATATTCGGCTGAGGATTGGTGCCATCCCTCGTTACCCATCCTTCGACGCTTCCCCCCTCAGACAAAATAAAATCCACACCGGTTACTAATTCCCCTTGAGCTAGTGTTATGCTTGGAATAGTAACGCTAATATATTGCGGATTAGCGTTTCCTTCATTAGCAACTACAGAAAGCGTTCCAGTACCGCATGACAAAATATAACTTCCGTCACTTTCACTAGCATATACCGCTTCAGCAGTTGCAGCATTAACAATTATGGCTGGAGTAATTGGCAAACCTAAGGCATTTTTTACAGTTCCGGCAATATATCCTCCGTAAACGACTGTCGATAATATGCATGAGTATGAACCTGTAGACACCCAGAGAGGGTCAGTAACGTCATTAGGAATTCCAACAATATCTCCGCTGGCATTCAAAGTAACGGTGGTTACTACAACGGAGTGTATTCCGCTAGCAATTAAAACATTCCATGTTCCCGTTGCAACATCGTTAAGGTAAAATTCGGCATAAGGAAGAGTCCCTCCAGTGGGATCTAGCGCATTGACAGAACTTGAAAGACCGTCATAACCACTCACTATCGCACCGATAGCGGGGGTTCCCGCTATTGCTAATTCTGTATCAGTAGTATTTTTCGGTAAATATACGGTGGGCGTTGAAACTATAAAGTCAATATTATTACTTCCGCAATCGTAAGCCCTGCCAAACCCTGAGACTACACCAGCTGTACTTGTTCTGCGAACATATTGTTCATCTGGGCCTAAACCGTCTGCATCAGTGACTATGACTTTTTCATAAAATGAAGGATTTGCGCTAATATTATCCCTCCATCCTATACAATCCAACCATTCGGATTGTCCTTGGAGTCTGATTCCCACAGAACCAAAATTATTACTCTTTATGGTGTCGGATGGTTGCAAAGCGTCATAAATAGCATCTGCGGCTTTTGTTGATCCCGCTATGGTTACAGGGCTTGTATTGCTTATTAAATAGTAGCTGTTTACAGGAATACCGGAATTAACATAATTTAGAGTCAGTACGGACGGAAATGCAATACCTTCCTGATATACAATATCTAATCCTCCTGATACAGGAACAAAATTTGTTGTAGGATTGTATAGTTCGATATATTCCTGGTCGGCTCCCGTCGGAGAGACAGTGCTGGCAACAACCTGGCTAATTAGAGGATTGGTGCTTACCCACACAGTTCCAAAAACCGTGCCTGAGCTTATCTGTGATAAATTGAAATCCTGGGTTATAGTCTGATTTTCAGCAACAGATACTTCAGTATTTTGAGAATAATAGCCTTTTGCATAACAATACATTACATAGCTTCCAGGATAACCGTCCAAATCATACTTACCGTTTGAATCAGTACTGGTTATGGAACCCTGATCTTCGGCCAGCGTAACTGTTGCATCTTCAATCGGATTAGCTGTTGTGGCGTCACGAACTGTTCCATTGATAAATGCATTTGCCATAACCGTATCTGGATTGGCTTTAATGCTTCTTATTACAACCAGTTTATTTTCACCTTCACTTGTCCAGACTACAGCAAC
Organism: Elusimicrobiota bacterium; assembly: GCA_042562855.1. Classification (GTDB taxonomy): domain Bacteria; phylum Elusimicrobiota; class Endomicrobiia; order Endomicrobiales; family JAPLKN01; genus JBHPNE01. The sequence goes on along the minus strand of JBHPNE010000021.1, from coordinate 3,099 downwards.
CTGAATTTCTTTAATTCCTTTGTCTGTAGTACTGGTTTCAAGTTTTTTTGTTGCCTGGTTTTCCTTCAACATGCGTACATATACATACCGTTCAAACCGCACTCCTCCCTCATAAATCTGCTCGGGAGGATAATATAAATTGTCGTATGCTATTGTAGGATAGAATGGACTATACAGCGGAGATATCGTAGACATAAGCCTGTAATATGATACTTGTCTTAATACCTGCATTTTTTCTTGTGCTAGATTTGAAGCCAAAGATTTGAACTTGGATTGTTGAGTGGATTTTGCTATTGATAAGAAGGCTCCCATAAGAGCCATAAAAGCAATAGTAATTATCGCGACCGTGACCATTATTTCAGTTAAGCTTAAGCCCGATTTATCGCTAATTATTTTTTGCCTAATTAACTTGATCATGTGTCCATTATATAAAGAATTAGAAGTAAGTGTCAACAAACGATAAGTAAAAAATATGTGAAAAATAAATCAATTATTTGTAAGGGTTCATTAATGTCTAAAGTGTCTCATTCCCGTTAAAACCATTGCTATATCATGCGTGTTTGACGCTTCTATGGAAAGATTATCCTTAATTGATCCCCCCGGTTGAATAATGGCTTTTACTCCTATTTTGGCAGACTCGTTTACAACATCGGGGAATGGGAAAAAAGCGTCCGAAGCCAATACGAGTGGAAATTTCTTTTCATTTATATCTATCTTTGCTTCTTTCATTTTTTGAACAGCAATTTTTAAAGAATCAATCCTGCTCATCTGGCCGGCACCAATCCCCACTGCCTGAGTGCCTCTAACCAATATTATTGCATTTGATTTTACATGCTTGCATATCTTCCAGGCAAAAATAAGAGATTCATTTTCAATGCTTGTTGTTTTTCGTTTTGAAACAACTTTTAATGCATTGCTTAGTGCATTATCTTTAACCTGAACAAGCATACCGTCAGTAATACCTCTGTATTCGAGCTCTTCTTTTTTTAAAATATATTTTTTTGGTTGTACCAAAACTCTTAAGTTCTTTTTGGATTCAAATACTTTAAGAGCTTTCTTGTTATATGAAGGAGCTATTATGCATTCCGTAAAAAGTTTTATTATTTCTATAGCTGTTTTTTCATCAATCTCTTTGTTTACAGCGACAATTCCGCCAAAAGCGCTCACAGAATCGCATGATAATGCTTTTTTGTATGCGTCTATAACAGACCTGCCTTCAGCACAACCGCATGGATTATTATGTTTTATTATTGCGCATGCTGTTTTTGAAAATTCGTTTACAATACGCCATGCAGATTCGAGATCCATGTAGTTGTTGTATGAAAGTTCTTTTCCCTGGATCTGTCTGGCAGAAATTATAGAAGAGCTTTTTCCAACTCCTTGAGAAAACACCGCCGCATCCTGATGTGGATTTTCCCCATACCTTAAAGAGGAGACTCTTTTCAATGGTAAAGACATCTGTGACGGAAATTTTTCCTTAGTAAAAAATCCTGAAATCAAAGAATCATAATAAGCGGTATGACGAAATGCTTTTGAGGCAAGCTCTAGTCTGAAATCATACGAAACCGAATTGGACTTTATTTTTTCCAAAACAGTTTTATAGTCCGATGTATCACAAACAACTAATACGTCGCTAAAATTTTTGGCTGCAGCTCTAAGTAACGCCACTCCGCCAATATCAATATTTTCGATAGCATCTTGAGGAATCTTCTCTGAACTTACTTTTAGTTTTGCGATGGTTTCTTCAAAAGGGTAAAGGTTTGCAACCACTATATCGATCAACTCGATTGAATGTTTTTGCATTTGGCTTAAATGGCTTTTCTTTGCTCTCACTGCAAGAATTCCGCCGTGAATTTTAGGATTTAACGTTTTTACACGCCCGTCAAGTATTTCCGGAAAACCTGTAACATCAGATATTTCCTCACACTTTATTGCATTCTGAGATAAGGTTTTTGCCGTACCGCCGCTTGATATCAAATTTATTCCTAAATTTTTCAGTTCCTCTGCAAATTCGACTAAACCTGTCTTGTCCGAAACACTGATTAAAGCTTTGTTAATTTTTACCATTTTTCTCCTTCCTTTATATTTTTATTTTTTTAAATGCTTCTTTGATATTTTCTATTGTGAACCCGCGGCGCGACAAAAAACCTAATAAATTCATTTTATTTTTTCCGGGATCTTTTTTGGCAAATTTTTTCAATTTAATTTTTGCTATATTTGCAATTTGCTCGATTTCATCTTCATTTGAAAAGTTGCTTTTAGTAAATATTTCTTCGATAACTTCTTTTTCTATTCCATATTTCTTTAGCTCCATCTTTATCAGCATCGGGCCTTTCCCTTTTTCTCTTAAGTAATTGTATCTTTCCTGAGCGAACTTTGCATCATTAATATAGCCTAACTCTTGGGCACGAAGTAAAGCGCCGTCAATCACAGAATCACTGAATTTTTTTCTTTTCAAACGCTCTGTTAATTCTTTTCTGCTTCTTGACCTGATACTTAATAGCCGCCAAACTGAATTTATTGCTTTTTGCTTTATCTCTTCTCCGTTAATATCTTCTATAATATCTTCGTTTATTTCCAGGTCTTCTCTAAGTTTAAACTTAATTAAGTTTTCATCTGATACAGAAAAACCATATTTATCATCTAAAAATACAGAATAGTAATTTTTTTTCTTTTTCTGTTGTTCTATCTTTGTAATAATCATTTTCAATCTTCAACAACTATGCCGAATTTCTTAAAATCGTTCAATATGCGATCGAAGTGTGTTCCTTTCCAGTATATTTTGCCACATTTGGAGCATTTATGAAAATGTTCGTTTGTTTCAAAAACATATTCAGGAACTTTTTCTTTTAATTCGTTTTTATCTACAACTTCCGCTATTTCGGAGTTACAAACGGTACACCTGGTAAAAAGTCTGCTTTTTGAAAGACTTATATGAGCATCCTCTATCAACGATTTGATCTGCTTGTCCACATTATCATCTTGGATAAAATAAACTTTTATACCCTGCTTGTTCCCAAGATGTTTGTTTCTTGTAAGTATGATCCTATTTTCAGAAAGACCCTGCATAACTAAATTCTTACTGTTTTTTGATGAAAT
>JBHPNE010000020.1:0-17056 GCA_042562855.1 Elusimicrobiota bacterium | reverse complement strand
CTTACAGCAATCGGACTTTACGATGATTATAACGAGGACGACAAATATAAAACAATATATAGGCATGCATTTGCGAAGGCAAATAGCACGGATATTGATGACGAAATATTTAAAGAAATATTAGAAAAAGTAAAAGAAGAAGATAGGTTAGCTGCATTAGAGAAAGCAAAAAAGAAGGCAAAAGAGAAACTTGAAGAAGAAACAGCAGAAATTGAGAGAGCCTTTAAGAAAGCAAAATTGGATGAGGGCCAAAAAATATTTGCGAATATACTTCTTGAAAAAATTCTCAATAAAATAGCCGAATTAAAGGGCTTCAAAAAGGATGATTACATTGTAGACCGTAAAGTGCTTAATAGCCAAATAAATATAGTACTTGTAAAAAGCTTTTATTCTATAGCTAAGAATGATGATGAAGTAACTGAATTAATCGCTATGGTTGGCGGGATTGCGTACATATCAAAGTTCAAAAGTACTACAGATAAGGGTGCAGAGATCATTGATGGCAAAAAGCGCTTGAGTGATGGAAAAGAAGAATATCAAGGAAAGATACAAGGATTAGCTGCTAAAACTGATAAATCTGAAGATATTATGAACAAAATTCTTGAGAAATTCGAGCACTTTATAGCATTTCATGAATTTTTAGGACTTGTTATAGATGAACTTTACCCGGAAGATAAGGAAAGACCAGATTATAAGACGGAGTTGAGAAAACTTAAAACTAGCAATAGGATGTCGGTTACAAACTATGCTGCTGCATTTATTAAATATGTGAAAAATTTGAAAATTTCAGAGAATGAGACTGAGGAAATGCAAGCTATTATAAATGAATTTCTAGAAAGCGATATATATAAAACACCCGAATCGAAAATAACAATAGTAGCCAAACTGCTGTATGGGCGATACAAAAAAGTACCAGATGGGTTGGAAGTTTCACCGGTAGTAAAAGATTATGTCAAAAGTGCTGCAGATGATAGAACTTTGATTCTTCCTTCAACGAAAAAAATAGCTCAATTCTTAGTGTCTTTAGTCTATAAGTTATTTGGGAGAGAAACTGATACCGATACGTTTAGGAAAATTTCAAAAATTGTTGCTTTTATTATCGCACCTTTTTGGGAAACTGTTACTTTGCAAATATTCCATATATTCGGAAAGAAGTCATTCCTAAAAAGGCACAGACTTGTTGATACAATAGATGAACAGTGGGTTAAGGACAAGAATTGGATTAGATTTGGGCTTATAATGACTTATACTTTTGGCATACTCAGCCTTATTTACTTGCCGCTAATTCTTCTTTTAAACATATATGTAGGTTTGGTATTTGGTCATTTTGTATTTAATGTGATTTCGAAAATTCTTGGCAGGAAACCGATGATAGGTGGAGACGTTTTAAGCGGCAGTATGCTGTATGCTCAAAATATAATTAAAGAAACCATAGAAAAAACATTGAGTGATGGTACAATTGCCAAATTTGCAGACAGAATAAGTGAAGCTGAAAAACGAATGAAGCGAACTTACTATGAAGATGCATTGAAAGTTGTATATGCTATATATTTTGCTACGAATCCAGAAAATTTTAACAATTTATTGGAAATATACAATGAAGAAAAAAATACAGATAAAAAAGAATTAGTAGCTAACATGGCTAAGGGATATTTTAGAGCGTATCAGATGAACTACCAAGAATGGAAAAGAATAGAGGATTTTGAAAAATATACTGAACTCAATGAAACTGATTTTGTTGTACAATTAGTGTATGCTTTAAAGGCAGCGGATTCTGAAGATAAGGATTTGGTGTTTGAATTGGCGACGAAATTGATTGAATATTATAACGAAATTAAAGATAGTGCTGAATTGGCAGACAGAGCGCAGGCTATTGCAAAAGCGCTAAAAGAAGTATTTGGCAGCGATGTATTCAAGTTTACATTTAAAGACAGTCTTAAAAGTGGTGAATTGATGTATGAGCTAAAGGGAATAGTAGATGGTTTAGAGGTTGCAGATGAGCTGCCTAAGAAGGACGAAGAAGAGAAAAAGAAAGAGGAAGAGAAGAAGGAAGAAAAGGAAAAGGAAAAGAGCTTGTTAGAATCTATACAAGAGAGTCTAGCAAAACTTCCTGATCTTGTTAGGAAAATTGTTCGAGAAGAATTCCCGGATAGAGAAACTCCACCCGTTAAAGAAACTCCCGTCAAGGCTGAGCCGGTTCGTAAACTTGCGTCGAAATTAGACGGAATTGAAAAGGAACTAGCGAAAATATTCGACAATACAGAGGATATGGATACAGCAGCAGAAAATTTTGGATTGATGATTGAAAAAGCAATTGAAAATGATCTTGAAAGAGATGCCGCGTATGAAAGTGCAATAAAGATTGCGTTAAATTCTTCTAATACAACAGAAATAAGGAAATATGTGATTGGAGCCATTGCGAAGTATTATATGGGAATTGATATTGAAACCGAAAATCTTTGGAGAGACAGAGGGTATATAATATCTAGCATCGGGTCCTATTTGTTGTCTAATTCCGCTGTTCGCGAAGACATTTCAAATGTGATTGATGATGTCGAAGCAGATGGTTTTAAAAATGACTTTTTATTTGTCATGTATGCTGGTGTTCGTAAACTTACAGGTGAGGAGCGTGGTGATCAGATAGATGTTATGGATAATGTCAAGAAAGCAAGGGAACAGCTTTCTCCTCTAATCAAAGTTGATCTCGGAACCTCATATAGGCCAAGCGACGATGCGATAAAAACTATTTTAGAACGAGCAACCGGAGCAACTGCTGAAATTATGCCTTATGACCCCGATTTCCAAATGATGTTCAGCAGAATATTCAGGCATCTTGGTGCAAGATTCTACGCTCTTACGCGTCCAAAAAAAGGAACTGAAAAAGAATGTAAAGAAGAATTGGCACGTTTGGGCGATACGTTTGCAAAGTTTGCAGTGAAAAGATATGCGGAAGCTTTGGGTGTCGAAGACTATAACGATAAACTGGCCATTTTAAAAGTTATTGCGTATGTATTCAGTTTAATTGATACTGAATCTGCCAAAGTCAAGTTTTTACAAGATATTAATACGAATCCAAATATTCGATCGGATATACTTGCAAAAAAGGATCCTATGTTCAAAGAAATACAGGATGAGCTGGGAAAAACTGAAGAAGACGATAGCGATGGTGAAGACACGTTAGCTTCTTTTGTATCAACTTTTGTTACAAAAGCAACTTCTCAAGCGGTCGCAAAGACTGCTTTTGTTGAATATTTTATGGCAGTCTATAATAACAGCACTCTTTTGGATTTGGAGTTTAATACGCCAGTGGCGCGAAAGGAGTTTTTTGTTAAGTTAGTCAACGAGGCTTTAACAAAGATTCCGGACAATGCACAAAAACAGGAAAAGATCAATGGAGTAAAAGAAGCTCTGGCAGAACTTCTTAACACAAAGAAACCAGGCCAAACAACATTCTATATTGTTCCAAGAAAAGAGAAGTCTTCAATAGAAGCTGCATTGCCTGCAATTGTAAGAGGAGAGGCTGGAGAAATCAAATTGACTCTTGTAGGTATGAAAACATATACTGGTACCACTCCAGAGGGATTAAAAAAGGCTGCAGTATTTTATATTGGCAAAAAACCTGCCCAACGAACAACTTTCATAAAAAATGTAGTAAACAATACCGTCGTAGATCTTAAAGGTGCGTTCCTTAAATATGTCGGAGCTGACGGAGATATTAAAGCAGTTAAGAAGGCTATTAAGGAAATGGAGAAAGTTACAGAGGAGAAAATTACTTCACTTAAATCACTGGCTGTGGGTGACACACTGGATGACTTTATTCCAGAAGTTAGCTATAAGAAAGACGAAATCTACAGTGAAATAAAAAATTACATTGCTAAGGAAATGAAAATTCTAGAGAAGCTATATGGCGACGAAGCTGATGTGGCAAATAAAGAAAAGATAGCAGAGCTCGCAATGAAGCATGCGTCAATAAATGTATATAACATGGATCAAGAGGACTGGTTGAAATATAAGGATTCTCATTGGCCGGGATTTATTGCTGAGCTTTTAAAGTTATATAAAGGTAAAAAAACATCAGACAATGTCAAAGCCGCGATTATAGAGATATTTGCCTTGATAAATAAGACCATGAATTACGATCCTGTTGATTTTCCATATCCGGGGCTTGATGATTTCATTGACGCCATAAATGTGATAAAACCAGCTGTTAAAGGCACATCTGACCATCAGAAGGAACTAAAGGGTGCCCTGACTTTGAAAGGAACATTCGCTAAATACGGAGATGATCACAATTTGCCTCTAAACTGGTGGAAGATTGAGAAACTTGACGGAACAGGAACACTTGAGTATGCAACAGAAAAAAGATTAGTACAGCTAAAAGTTGCTCCTAAAGCCGAATACAAAAATATTATACATGAGCCATTTGCATTTTTCAGAGGACATGAAAAGAAAAGCTGGGGATTGCGTGCGGGAATTGCTTTTGTTTGGGCAAGCATGATAGCTAGTGTAATAGCTGTGCCTTTCCTTGCACTATTGTTTAGTATTTATACATTTGGAATTGAAAATTTGATTACACATATTGTTGTCTTTGTTGCTGTTTCTACAACATGGTCTGCAATAACATTGAAAGCTAAACTCGCTAAAAAAAGTAACATTTTCGCACATACTATATGGAATTATTTATTCGGTGAAAAGGTACCTATGGTGTTGGGCGGTGCTGAAGAACAGAAAATTATAGAAATGATGAAATCTGATGGAAGAACAACAATGATAGTGACAGGTGACTTCCTTGAAAATTGGGAAATAGTGCTTGCATTTTTAAATTCCGGGAAAATGAATGTGACAGCATTAAAAGGACCTCCCGGAGTATATGCCGAATTTTACTTTGACGGGCATCCAAAGGCGGTTGGTGTTAGCATTAGCGCACTTGAAGATTTAGGTATCAAAGTTCCTACAAGCGGCATTATTGATATTGGTGATGAGAAGCGAAATAAGTTAACGATGAATTTTGAGAAAATATTTGTATCATCCATAAACGACGGGAAAGTATTATCCAAAGCAGTAGAATTAGCACTTAAAAATACAATAAAAGAGGCTGGAGGAAATACTCTTCTTGTTATAGAAATAGCAAAAGCTTATGCAGACTCTTTGGAAACAAAATATGGAAAAAGAAAAGAATCAATTGAAGCAGCTATAAAAGAAGAAGATCTAGCAGGCATATCAAATATAGAAAAATTAAGAGCAATAATAAAACAACTTAAACCCGGTATGGAATCAGATATTGGCCGGGCTGTAAGCGTATTTGAGAAAGGAAAATTTGCTACTTTAGGTAAAGAAAATAAGAAAGCACAAATCGGTGGGGTTAGGGGTGATGTTTATGCGAACACACATATCATGGATTTAGAGGTTAAGGGTTTGGATGGTAAAACATATATAGTTACTACGTACAGAAACTCACCCGTAATCGTAGAGGGTTGTGAGATATTGGGTGTTGGGCCCAAGACCAAAGAAGTTTGGCAGAAAATAGTTGATGCTTCAGGCTCCGTAATTACTCTGGGGAAGGCGCCTGATTGGCTAAATATTTTAGGAAAGGATGTTGTGAGTGTTGACACGGCTAAATTGAATGATAAACAGAAAATGAAGCTCGTTGAAACGCTATCAGTTCTTGCTCCAGTTGCTTATGTCAGTGATGTGGGGAAAATAGCAAAAGATGAATTCATTAAAGCGGTAAAAGAAAAGTTTGGCGAACAGGCAACAGTTGAAATTGTAAATCCGGGCGATCCTGGATACACTTCAGATTTAGTTGATGTCATAGCAGGCAATGTAATTAGTTTAAGTAAAGGGTTTTATAGTACAATGTATAGTTATGCTCCTCCTGAAATAATTGAAGTTGTTGTGGAACTTCTTTCGAAATATGTAAGAAAAAGATTCATTGAAAAAACATTCACAGAAAGTTTTACTAAGTTTGCTGAACATAAGAATAATATAAGAGAATATGGAAAATATGTAAATTGGGTGGTCACTTCTATTAACCAGCCCACGAAAGAATTATTTAGCAAAAAGATAATGGAAGGAAAATTTTCTCTGAAAGACCACAATAGAATACATAAAGGAGATTTTGTAAAAAGAATTCCCGGCAGTATTTTTACAGATGAAATTTCGGTAGAAGGTGTAAAAAAAGGAAGCGTTGATTTGTCTCAAGAAGGAAAGATATTTGAACCACCTGAACTTGATAAATATCGAAAACTTGGTAGTAAAGTTAAAGCAGCGTTTGTTATTTCTGCGGGAGGACTTTCTACGAGAACCGGCGGTTTATTCAAGGCAGATTATATATTTCCCGAAGGACTAGGGTTTATCAGCGGTAAAAGTTTCATGGATATAAAAATATTGCAAGCAAGAAAAGCAAAAGCAGACCAGATTGCTGACGGATTGGATGTTGATATGCCTTTTTTAATATTGGCTAGTCGGCAGAGCATGGATGCAGTAATAGGATCGTTGTTTAATTTGGATATGCAAGGAGCTGAAGGTCAGAGAGAGTTAAAAAAATTGATTGAAGAAATACAAATTAATGGTTTTTATGAATATAATTTAGATGGCCTAACAATAAAAATATTTATGCAGGATCTTCAGAGCAGGCTTATAATGGGAGATGAGGAATTCGAAGAATATCTAGGGAAGCATACAAATAGCAAACGGGTAGCTGGTGGAGGGAAATATATTAAAATGCATAAAATGAAAGCAGGTGATCCCCTAGTTGTAGAAGGGGAATATATAAACAATCCTCCGGGACATTGGGATCTGATAAGATACTTATCTTTGTCAGGATTATTGGGGACGTTAAAACAGTCAGGGATTAATATAATTTTCCATTCTAATTTAAATAATCCTTCCGCTCAACTTAATAATTTGCTTAAAGGTGCTTTTCAAGCAAAGATTGATGAAGCTAGAGATAAGGATGAGCCCGAACCCGTTGCAATGTTTTTAGTAGGCGCAAGTAAAGGAGAAAAAGGAGGGTTGGTTGCTAGGGTGCAATACGGTGATGGAACCAGTGCAGAAGAGGTTATCCAACTGGTAGAAGGGTCCCAACTGACTGAGGAAGTAGAAAAAATGACCAAAAAGTTAGGAGCCAAAGAATTTGCTGAAATATTCCCCTACTTTAATACTGCTTCTATGCTATTCAATGTAGATGGACTTTTGAAAATGTTTAAATTGCCTGACCACTATGTTGATAGTTTAAGCAGGACGGAAATAGAAAAAAGAGTTAACTCCATTACAAGAAAAATACCCGTAACAGTTAGTATCAAGGACACTAAGCGCTTTTTAGCATTAACCAAGCAAGAAGCAAAAGACATGTTTGGAGAACAATTAGCAAAAGTTTTAGTTGTACCTGGGGGTATTGCCGAAACCGGTAAAGATCTCTATGAAATACTTATACCAGCTTATCAGTTGGAAAGATTTTATGGTGATGTAACAGGCATTGGCAAGGATAAAACAGACATTGCCAAGGATGTAAAAAGCATTGCCCCGTGCATATTTGCATACATTGATAGAGATATACATTTTGTTCCTATAAAAACAATTGACCAAGTCTCAACAAAGGCTATAAATGAAACACTTCAGTCAATGAAAAGAACTAACCTTTATCCGGAAATTCTCGGCAAATTTATTAAGGAAAAGGGTAAACCAAAAGGAATATTACCAGAACCAGAAATTGCACCGGAAGTATTACCAGAACCAGAAATTGTACCGGAATACAAAATTGAAGATGAATTCACGTCGGAGGAAATTAAGAGATTAGAGGAAATAAAAATAGAAATAGTAAAAGAAGGAATACCTATTGAGGTTACTCTAAAAGAGGCCTACGAGCGAGCAAAAGAAGGTTTAGTGAGCACAAAAGATATTCATAATGTGTTAGCGAAAGTTGTTTCAGTCTTGTTTGCGGATTCAGGGATTGTCGAAGGCGTTAAGGGGCAAGTGAACCTTAGAGTATGGGGAGAGGACAATCCTGGAAGCTATGAAGAATCAATTTATTTCAATAGCACTGGTATGCAGGTGGTAGATATTGTGCCGGGCAAAAAAGAAGATAGTAAAAAGGGTATAAGTTGTTTTAACATGCGGATGAAACATCCGATAACAGGATTCCCCACGGATGCAGAAGTAAGGATAAAAAGAAAATATTTGGAAGCAGGCGGTGCGAAGTCGGTTAAGATGTTCATATATGCTGAAGATGAAATAACGTATGGTTTAGCTGTTAGTGAACTGATAAAAAGGATTTCTGGTGATTTTAAAGAACAAAAAATGTTAAAGGGATTTGAACTAAAAAACATAACAAAGTGGAGTATTCAAAACTGTATTATTGAATTTTTCGGTAATAAGGCAGTCGGTGCAATGCGACAATGTCATAAACTTCGCGAACCTGGAAAACTTCTTACACGTGCCAATTTAATATATCATGCTATTCCTGTTGCCGGTGCCATTCCTGTTGCCGATAGTGTTGATTTGAATGGTATTAAATTGTCTGATCATACTCTCGTTGATCATTCTGCAGATCAAAGTGTGTTAGAGAAGTTAGAAAAATACAATGTTGATGTAATTGAGGATTTCAAAGGAGATTATACAAAAAAAGTAAGATGGTTCATAACAAATATTTACCTGCCTTATATTGCGCGTATCGACGCAAAATCTACTGAACAACAGAAAAATTTTGCAATAAAACTTTTCATAGGTTCATTAATGCGTAATGAGAAAGATCCCGGTATTGGGCAGTGGACGGATGTAATATCTTACGTTATTAATTATATGTCATCTATACTAGGTACACCTCTAATATTTGACGGAATGTTAGACGCTAATCATGCTTATAATTACTCGTACCTCAACTTAAAACCAATAGCAAAAGCTCTTGGCGTGAAATTTAACGGGGAAGCTAAGAAAGATTTAGTTTTTGGCAAAGCTAAGATTGAGGAAATCCAAGAAGCGGTATTAAGAAATTGCGGTAGAATATTAAATAATTTACAATCCGCTAATCCTACTGAATATGATGAATTCAATAATTACAAAAAATCTAATGGTGATAGATTGAAAGAATCTCATACTGCTGATAACGTAGCTAAAGGAGTTGATTTTGATGTTTATTGTATGTCGCAATGGTTAAGCGAAATGCAGATTAGATCTGTGAAAGAGCAGCTTAAAGGTACAAGAATGCTTGCTGTAGTCCATACATCTTCAGTAGATAAAGCCCTAAATGAAACCATTGATAGGCTCTCAAAATTAGGTTTTAACGGGTATAATATTGTATTTGAGGATGGTGCAAATATTTCGGCAGATGAGCTTAGCAAGCTCAATACGATTATTAAAAGTAAAAATATTTCATCTACTTTCCTTATTAATGCAGAAAATAATAAGGGTTATGATAGTCTTGAAAAAGCTTTTGAGGAAGTAATAAGTAAGCCTGCAATTAATAGATTTGATGGCACATTGGTAAGAATTTATGAAGACGGCAAAATGCATATCGGTGATGTTATGCATTCTTTACAGATTTCTGCTGCAAAAAAAGAACAACTAAAACATGCGGAAAATACAGATATGCAAGTTGTAGTATCAGTGGGAGGATTCGGAGAGCGTTTGTTAGCTACAGGGGATCCAGATAACGAATTACTTGGGCCAAAAGGATTTATGAGTTTATTTGCAGATCTCATACACAGAAGTGCTGTAGATGCTGAAAGGGCCGGCTTGGAAACAGGTTTACAATTCCCAGTTGAATATAAAAACACTTTGCAAACTGCAAATGTAGAAACACGTTTAAATTTTAACGCAATAAGTGGTATTTTCGGATTTGTAGGAAAAGAAGAACTAACAAATGAGGAGAAATACTTTATAACAACTATTAATCCTGAAGATATAAATATTACACAAGCTAATTTCAGTATTAATTACATGAAATTCAGCGGACAATTGGATGAATATATTTTGGGAAATACCGATAACATTGACCTTTTTGAAAGTGCTTACAAAATTTTGGAAAACACCCCCGGGCTTCATAGAAATGAATGGATTGGAGGATGGCATTATATAAAAGAGCTTGAAAGAAGAAAGCTGAAAGCAGATGAGAATATTCAGAAAAGTTATTATGATGTGAAACTTCTGGGTTTCTTGCAGGGTATTTTTGGAAATCTAATATCACAATTTTCGCAAAAGACAATGAAAGACAACAATTTAGGAAAATTTCTTGGACCTTACAATGAAGTAAATACCGTTTTAATAGCATTGTGTATTGGTAATAAAATAAGTATGGAAGAAAGATTTAAAGTTAATAAAGCTGATATTATACCAGAATTACCCGAAGATTTAATGCCCAAGGACTTAAAACCAATATTAAAAGCCCAAAATATTGATGAACTTAATAAAAATGCGAAAAATTACAGAGAAATATTAACAAATTTCAAACCAAAAGATACTGAGGAAAAAATTATACATGTTGAAGCATGGATAAAAGTTCTAGGTTATGAAGGTAAAAGCCTGCCGGATATAAAGGAGGAGAAATTTGTTTTAGAGCTTATGAACCCTATCTTCGCTACGGCACTGGCAGAAAAAACTATACCGCAAATAATGACTATTAAAAATGACGAAGACGGTACTAACACCAGTAGAAGATGGGCATTATTAAAAATAATTGAATTTTTTGATTTATTTGCTGATAGAGAAGGAGAATTTGAAAAGATTATACGACAAACAACTGAAAAGAAAAATTTTGAAGGTTTAAGGAATATGTTGGGTGCAGCATAAGGATTAGAGGCAGGGAAAGATAAGTTAAGGTTGAGGTTAAGACTAAAGGGACTAAAGTAAATAATGGCTGTCTCAGGTTTAACAGATTAAATAGCAATGGCATTGCCCATATCCCTAAACATCTACGAAGAGGCTTTTAAAAAGCTTCCTCGTAGGTGTATTTTTTACTAGGGACAGAGAAAAACAGTGACAGACAGCTATGTCAGTCACTGTTTTATTATTAGATAATTAGGGACAGAAACTTTTCTGTTTTGAAAAGTGTCTGTCCCATATTATCTTGTCAAGATGAAATAGTGCCTGTCCCAGGTTTTAGGAAAAGTGTCCAAACAGCTAGTAAAGGCACAGAGTGCCGTCCCTATTTTCCAAATATAGTGACAGTCCTGCCAAAAAAACTAAAAAACCATTCAAAAATCAATCAATTCTTGCCTAAGATAAATCTTGACAAACACCCATTTCTACACTATCAATATAGTGAGGAAAATATGTTGAAAAATGGAGCCTTATCGACCATTGCCGATAGGAATTTTTCCCGTGCGCGAAAGATGCGTTTTTTGGCGTGCTTGGTTGTTTTTTGTATTGCATTTAACGCTTTGGTACCCAGGTTTAGTATCGGAGCATCACAAGTTGATTTCTTAAGCAAGGTTGTCCAATGCGAATCGGCAGTTTTGGATTTTTTTACTCTTTATTCGCTCCCAATGAAAATTATAGATAAGCTGTTTCCTGACAAAAATACCCTTACAGCATCAAAAAATCAGAATAATACAGAGAAAAGTAGAAACGGAACTAACGCATCATCAGATTTCTCAATTTTCGGGGTAGACAATGTAAATAATTGGAAATATAGCAGCCAGCGTACAGTGGGAACGGAGTGGGAGCTGGAAAAAATGACGGCAGGTATTTTAGTTGTTGCCTCAAGCAATCCAATGCTACCTAAAATATGGCAGATATATATGGCGTTACTATTGCTGATGTGCTTCTTTATGCTGCCTAGGAGCAGTATTGATGACGCATATATTACATATTTAAAAAACAATAAACTTGTCACCCAACTTAGAACGCTAAGTTGGGTTTTTCATTTGTATAGGAGGAACCTAAAATGAAACTAATAAAATTTGCAAGAGACCGGTTGTTCGCATTGTTTATCCGTCTGGTGACGGGAACCTATGGATGGACATTAAGCCTCAATCCCACAAAAATTGTCGCAATTTTAACTGTCAGCTGTTTTATATTTACCTCAGTCGCCGGCCAGGCAATGGCCGCTGTAGCTCAAAGCAATACTGAGGCCAAAAAATTTACGCAGATAATTGATGAATTTAATATTCCTCACACTGCAGGCAGAATAACGCAGGCAAAGTATACCGGGAGTTCTCAGGTTGTGGTAAATATTCAGGATCTCCATTGCCATGCGGAAGTGCAGAAAAATATCAGCAAACTCCTTTCCATTTTGGACCAAGAATTTAAATTGAAAAATGTGTACTTAGAAGGTGCTTACGGGCCGGTAGACACTACATGGCTTGCGCAAATTAAAAATAAACAAGTAAAAAAAGAAACTCTTGAATCTTTGATGAAACAGGGGAAGTTAACCGGAGTGGAATATTATTCGGTTATGACCGGCAGGCCGAAAATGATCATAGGAATAGAGGATAAAGATCTTTATGAAGCGAATTTTATAAGGCTCGGAAAAATACTTGAGAATCAACCGTCTATTTACAGCATTTTGGAAAGCATGCAAATTGATGTAAATCGCATAAAGGGCCGATATTTTAACAGGAGACAGCGAAAATTAGAAACAATTGTGAATAAGCACAAGGAAGGCGTAATAAAAGCAAGGAAGTATTATTACCTGCTGAAAAGATATTCAGAAAGACTTGGTATGGACATTTATGGCTATAGAAACACCGCGGCCTATATTGACCTCATGGCAAAAGAGAAAGAAGTGCGCTACAAAAGGGTAGCTGCTCAGTTGCAGGAATTTGTAGGAATCTTGAAGCAAAAACTCCCCTATGGCGCATACAAATACATTGTTACAAAAACGGACAATTTTTCGAAACTCGACAGCGTATACGATTATTTAATTAAGCTGACGAGGGAATATAAGCTGGATTTGTCAAACAATTTTCCGGATTTGGAAGTATTTTTTGGTTATATCGAAGCAAGTAAGAATATTAATCCCCTGGATCTTGTAAAGGAAGAAAAAAGGCTTATAGCAGAAATGCAGAGGCGTCTTGCTAAAAACAACAGCGAAAGAGAGGTTACATTTACCGTAGATTTTCTCAGGTATTTTGATGATTACTTCGGCAACAAAATATCTGCCGTAGATTACGAATATTTTGATGCAAACGTAGACAGGTTTAAAATATTGTGGAACGTATATGTGAATGATTACAAATACTCAATGTTGGAACCGTACTTCGACTTATTTAAAGCCTTTTATAGTGCAAACTGGAAAAGAAACGAAATATTCTTAAATTCCTTAGGACTGCACGAAGCGAGTGTATCAAACAAGGATGACAAAGAAAATCCGTATATAGAGGAAGTAGACAAAATCATTTATTCAATGGAAAAGTCCAAAGATGTAAAAGTTGTAGTTACCGGGGGGTTCCATAGCGAAGGAATTACAAAACTGCTTGAAGAAAGAAACATTTCTTATCTAGTTATAACGCCGACAATTACCCAGGATACAAAATTTGCAATGGAAACATACAAACGGCTAGCAAAGGAGCAAAGCAAGATGATGTCGTCGGCTTTTGCATTGCTTGTGCTTTCTTTGCAAATGTCTAAAGAAAAGGCAGCTGCTTTATTTGACGCCATAATGCCGAGTGTGATGTCAGAAGTAAGCAAATTAGATGGCATAACGGTAAGCAAAGCCATAGAATTATTCCATAATGAGCTGAGAAAAGTAGGTATAAAAGAACAAGTGGAAGTAATAGGGAGGGAAGGATATTATAAGCTTTCAGTAAAGGATTTTGATAAAACGGAAATAATTAATGTGAAGGGTGAGTCTATTACAGAAGAAAAGGAATTAGAACAAGCGAAGAAACTATTTGAAAAGGTTGTTCAGGAACAGGAAGTTGTTGCAGATGCTGCAAAAAAGCAATATATGTCAGTTGAGGGGCGCGTCGGAGTCATACAGACGCTAAAAAAAATAATTTTAACATGGAGAACCGTGATTGGATCTGCCATAATTATTAGATTGGTGACAGAAATTACAGTTACTTCACTGTTTATCTCAGCCATGATGGCAGTAGTGTTGTTTGGTCCAGTAATTCTGATTAGCAGAATAATACGTGTAATGAATAGACAAATATCTGGAATAGATCAAACGAACGACTTATTTTTTGAAATTGATGAAAATGGAAACATAATAGAGAAAAAAGAGCTTCTTAAGGTTATCAAAAAGAGAAGTGAAAATTATGAATGGGATACTGAAGATAGGAAAGATAGTGTTATGATCTTGTTATCCCGCCGGAACAAAAAATATATACGATCAACCATCAAACATCCCGTTACAGATGAAGAAATTTCGTCTTACAGATTTTCTGATACTTTATCGCCAGAAGCGTTGAAGAAAAAAGCATTCACATGGATGGATATAGAAACGGGACAAGTAGTAATATATAAACCAATGTGGTATCTATTGAAAGCTAATTATTCTAAAGTTCTGGCTAATTACCTCGGACATGAAATACGTCATGCCAGACATCCAAAAAGAAATGAATTTTTTATATCAATTTTTGATGCGCTACATGCATGGCCAATTCTTAGCAAGGACCTGGAATTGTACACCATAACAATAGATACCGAAACGGATCCCGATTCGGCCACTTTTGTCGAGTACACGTCACCTATTGTTCCACCATCTGTAGTACAAGAAGATTCTGTGCCCAAAGATGCTTCAGGGCTTTTCACGCCGCTGGAATTGCTAAATAGCTACTATGAACAAATGAATGAGAGATTAAAATCCAAAGATTTAGTTGTAGTTGACGTAGCAAAAAAACTTGTTGAATTTTTAAACAGATTTGAGGATTATGCAAATTATTCAAGAGAGATCAAAGACGAAGTTACCAGCAAAAGTAAAAAAATGGTCAAAGAATTATTAGTCCACATTAATATTAAAAACAATGTGAATGCACTGAATGTCCTTATTAAGTATGGTTTTACCGATTATAATAAAAATCAGGCAGAGCAAGATTCATTAAATTTAATGATGCTTGAATGGATTGCAGATGCAGCTAAAGCCACACAAATTACGGAGCAACAAGCGCCGGAAGACGACAGACCTTTGTCTTACAACAGCAAATATAGTGTAAGAGAAATGTATTTAGACGCGATATCAGGTTATGTTGGAAACAAAGATTTGTCTGAGCTCGCTTTGTCTTCAATTGTTGACGTGCTAAGTAGTATGTCAAGCACTGAAGCTGGAAAAGATAGCCTTTCTTGGGTATTAAGATTTTTAACTGGAACTCCAATAGATCAAGTAGAAGCAAGGATTATTGAAATATCCAAGCAAGCTTTAACAAAAAATCTGGAAAATTTAATAAAAGTCTTAAAAGGGGTTTTAAATGCAGATATAAATTGGGAAGGACGCGAAGCAGATCTTAAAATGATACTCAAAAGCAAATTCGCTGCAGAATTAAAAATGTCAAAAATGGATGAAACCGAAGTAACGGATGCAATAAAAGGTTTATATGCGGAACTTGTGAAACATAAACATAGGATTGGGATTGAAAAAGCATCAGAACTATTCAGAAGTATAGTTAAAGAAACTATGGTTAATTACGAAGAAGAGAATTATGCTGAAGTGATGAAATCGATGGAAAAAGCATTTTTCGAATTATATAAAAGCGAACAACTTGCTCTTAAAGTAGAAAAGGAATTTGAAAGGATGAAGGAAGAGGCGCAACAGGAGAAAGCTGCGAAAGAAGAAGAAAAAGAAGCTTTAAGACGCGAACCGATTGAAAAACTAAAAAATGATTATAACCAAATAATTAAATTAGAATCAGAAAAAGGTTTAATATTCGTAGTAAAGGAAGTTGTAAAACTTATAAATAATGTGACTTATCCTATTGATATTGAGTTAAAAAGGGAAATGATTACTGAAAGCAAAATTATATTCAGAAATTTATTGAAAAAGATTGGTAATGCCACTTTCCTTTATGAAGGAGAATCTTTTACTGAAGTAATGAATTCAATTAATGAACTTATTGAAGGTGTTATAAACAATGGTATTAGCGACTATTTTAATGAAAATGTACAAGAAGAAGAATATCCATTGAATCTGATGATGTTTAAAATTATTACGGATGAGGCTAAAACAGTACATTCAAATATGTATTTTGTTGATTTATATGGACGTTTTATAGAAGGGAAAAGAAGAATCTTTAGAGAAAAGTATTTAGATGTGATATCAGGTTTTATTGGCCGAGAAAATAGGAATTTAGCAGAAGAACAGGCTATATCCCTTATTGTTAAAGTGTTGGAAGAAATAAATTCAAGCAAAGAGAATTTCTCTTGGTCTTTGAGATATTTGATTGGAATCCCGACTGATTATGATGAGGAAATAATTCTTAAAAAATCAAATAAATCCCTATTAAATAATCCGGAAAGCATGAGAACAGTTTTAAGTGCAATTTTAGAAGATAATGAAATGCAGTTGAGAGAGAAAGATGTAAGAATTTTACTTGAAAATAAATTCGTATCGGAGTTAAAGATAGCTATTGAGCGAAAGAAATTAGGGGAATATGACATTCTGCAGCAAAATCAATTAATAACAGAATCGGTAAGATATATGTACGAATACCTAAGGTATTATGGTGAATCTGAAAATAAGCAATACATTGCTGAGAAAATATTCAGAAATATAGTTTATGAAAGTATGAAATTTTGTGTGATAAATGGACAAGTAGAAATTTGTCAATTAATTATTAATGAAGTATTTAAAATTGATGGTTTAAGCGAGCAGTTTTTAAGAAGTGTTATTACAGACTATGTTAGTAGTATGGTTTCCGGAAAATATAGCGACATATACAGCGAAGTTTTAACACCGAAAATTGTAAATATAGAAAAAAGCATTAAAGAAATGGAATATGAAACTGATAAGCTCGCTCTTATAGCTTCAACAAGCGAAGAGGAAAAACTAAAAGAAATAGAAGATGATCGAGATAATGTCTACTTTAAAAGCAGGCAAAATATATTACATTACCTATACAAACGTCGCATTTTAAAAACTGAAGAAAGAAAAGAATATATGGCTAAGAAAAAGGAATTAGAG
>JBHPNE010000002.1:0-78601 GCA_042562855.1 Elusimicrobiota bacterium | reverse complement strand
TCTTACAATCAGGATTATCGCTATCAGTACAGCATCAGTAAGAAGAATTGCCGTAAATGTATTGGTAATCCTGAAACTGCCTATTGCAAATAATGATTCAGAAGCTAAAGGTACCATGATTTATTTAAATTTGTGTACAACATCACACTGAACTAATGTTGTTGCATTTGGACCAATACTTGAACCTCTTCGTCCAAAAGTGTCCATATGATAATAATCTACTACAAAAGTTGTGGCTTTATCAAGGCCAAATTTAAAAACAATTTCTCTTCCGTATGAATCCACTTGTCCGTCGTATGCATCCGAATCACCCAATCCGTCTAACCAAGAATTTGCGCCTAAAAATCTATCAATATATTTGATCTGCCATTGTCCAAACGACTCTATTTTATCATCTCCATACTTTACGCCAAAAGATCTGCCAGATCCGTTTTCATTTACATCTTCAGACAAATTCTCTTCAATGTCACAGAACAAACCTAAAGAATAATTGAATCCATAAAAATTCTTGAAAGAAAGATTAACACTTTGCACAAAACATTTATAGTCTATTGTCGGAGTTCCAAAATTGATAAGGCTTTTATTTTTAACATTAAACATATAATAAGCCAATCCTATTTTCAGATCAGTTGAATTTGGTAATTTTACACTTAAGCCGGGCTGAAAAACACATACATCCGCATCTTCCCCTTTATCTGTCAGAGAAGGTTTTATTTCACTAATTATAAACCATGCAGGAGTAAAAAAAAGTTTTACGTTAGAACTAATCTCAGATTGATATTTTATAGCTACTCCATCAGGATTTATATCTGTATCCCAAAGTAAATCTGTAGTTGAAAAAATAGGATTCTTGATTTTTCCAGCACAAACGGTTACTTCTTTGATAGGAAGATATCCGATATAGACATAATCTACCATGAGCACTGATTTACCAAATCCACTAAGAGTATGGTTTGTTGAGGCTGGATCATTATCGTACACTGTTATTCCTGTTCCAATAGTTTCCGATCCAGTTGCAAGGCCAAATTTTGCCAAAAACTTATCATTCATTTGAGAAGCAAAACCCAATCTAAGTCTAATCCTCATTCTATTTCTAGCAGCAGCCGTATCAGGACTCCAATCAGTTTGATGCCGAAGCCTCAAATCCCCTTTTATATTCAATGTCCTGCCGGATTCTTTTTTTATATCGTCGGCCTCAGACTGACTGATTAGTCCCTTTTTTACAAGTCTGTCGGTTAACAAATCGACTTGAGCGCCAAACATTATATTTACGTTAGATAGAAGGATAAAGCTGACAAGTATTAAAAAAAACAACCTCATAATCTCTCCCTCAAACTATTTTCCTCTAGAATCTATTCTTTCCTTATGTTTTTTTATTTCATCCAGTACCGAATAAGGAATTTTTTGCGTTCCCATAACTGCCGAATCGTTACCGTATGGGCCGTGGCAATCTGATCCGCCCGTAACAATTAGATGAAGGTCATTAGCAAGCTGTTTAAAAGTGCTTACCACCGAACTTGAGTGTCTGCTGTGCCATACCTCAATTCCCTGTAATCCTGCCGTTACCAGATCTTTAATCAGTTCACGATTATTGTAATGCCCATAATAAGGATGGGCCAAAACAGGGATTCCGCCGACATCCTGAATCATTCTTATTGCATCCTCCGGAGCCAGCTTGTATTTTGATACACAGGCGGGCTTTCCCAAGCCTAAATATTTCTGGAAAACTTCATGAATACTTTTTGCCGCACCTGCTTCGACTATTGCTTTTGCAAAATGGAGCCGCCCTACTACACCCTCACCGGCTATTTTTTTTACATCTTCCATATCTAAGTTTATTCCCAAGTTGCCCAGTTTTTTCAGGATCTTTTGGGCCCGTTCTTCTCTATATTGTTTCAATTTTTTCAGCGAATCATTGAATTTTTTATTTTTCCAGTCTATATAATAGCCCAGAATATGCATTTCTGAGGTTTCTTCTGCGTTTAATTCAGCGGATAATTCTATCCCCGGCACAATTTCTACATTTAGTTTTTCCCCTTCTTCCAATGCCGATGGGATACCTTCAACGGTATCATGGTCCGTGATGCTTATTGCCGAAATTTTCAATTTTTTTGCAAGACGCACCACTTCCTGAGGGCTCAACGAACCATCAGAATAATTCGTATGCACATGTAAATCTATATATTTCTCATCCATTATTTACTTTTTAATCCTGTCCTTTATAAAAGCTCTGAGGCAAGAGCCGCTAAATTGCTCCTCTCACTTTTTGTAAACGAAACGTGTCCAAATATCTCCTGTCCTTTGAACCTTTCGGCCAAATATGTTAGTCCATTTGAAGCTACATCTATATAAGGATTGTCTATCTGATAAGGATCTCCCGTGAGCACAATTTTTGTCCCGCTTCCTGCCCTGGATATTATGGTTTTTACCTCATGGGGGGTAAGATTTTGCGCATCGTCTATTATCATAAACTGCTTCGGCAACGATCGTCCGCGAATAAAGGTGAGAGATTCAATTTCAATCTGTCCTGTATTAAAAAAATACTGAATTTTCTCTTCAGTCTTTTCATCCGAATGGTTTCTGTCTACCAAAAATTCCAAATTGTCATGGATGGCACCCATCCAGGATTCAAGTTTTTCTTCCTTTGAGCCGGGCAAAAAACCTATATCTCTTCCAATAGGCATTATGGGTCTTGCAACAAAAAGCCTTCTGAAATCTTTTTCCTCAACCGTTTTTTGAAGACCGCAAGCAAGCGAAAGCAAAGTTTTTCCCGATCCAGGAACGCCGATAAGAGTAACAAGGCTTATTTCATCGGATAATAACAATTCCATTGCAAAGCGCTGTTCGGTATTTAAGGGTTTCAAACCCCATGGGGTGGAATTAACGTGTGCCAACGGAACCAAGGTTTTCTTTTTTGAATCATACTTTGCCAATGCACTTTTACCGGTACCTGCCTTATCTTTTATAATAACTCCTTCATTAGGAGAGAAACCGTTTTCCGATACTATTTTTCCTTTCTTGTAAAATTCGTCGATGTCTGCGGATTTAAGCTTTATCTCCCGCCAACCTGTATATAGTTCTTCAATTTTTACCTTGGCTTTCTCATAATCCTGGGTCTGGATGCCAAGGGCCTCTGCTTTAATCCTCAAGTTAATATCTTTTGTAATGAAAATTACCTTTTCACCGTTTTTCTGCAGGAATCTCGCTATCCCGAGGATATGATGGTCTGCCTTCGTAATTACAAACTCTTCAGGCATTTTTACATTATGGTCAAGCTCGATTACGAGCGTGCCGCCGTTTTTTAATTTTACTCCGGCAGAGAGTTTGCCTTGTGTACGGAGAGAATCGAGCTTTCTTGAAATTAATCTTGCGCTTCTGCCTCTTTCATCGCCAAGCCTTTTAAACGTATCTAGTTCTTCTATAACGGTCATTGGAATAACTACGCGGTTTTCTTCAAACGAAAATATGGCTTCCGGATCATGGAGTAATACATTAGTATCTAGTACAAAAGTCTTCATTTTTTTGGTTCTCCATTAGGGTGTATTCGGATTAAAACAATCAATACAATTTTTAAATTAATAAACATAATCCCATAATAAGGTAGGCACTGTGCATGACGAGTAAGTTCAGTCATTTATTTTTTGGATTATACACAATATTAATTACTTTTTCAATGCAAAATTATAATGGATTATTCCATCATATCTCTTGATGCCTGCTGTATTTCCAATAATTCCTCATCATTTGGAAACGATTCCAAAGCCTGATCAACAATGTCAATTACATTCTTGAAATGCTGTGCGTTGTACTCCTCTATAGCCATATTATAATATGATGTCCTGAGATTTTTTAAAAGAACTTCATCCTTTGGCAGCTCTTTTAAGCCCGCCCAGTAAATATCTATTGCCTTTGAATACTCCTTGTTTCTAAAAAAGGTGCCGGCCCATTCCGAGAAATAAAACCCCAAATTATTTTTTAAAACTTTATCTTTCGGATTCAAGCTCAAGCCTATTCTGATAAATCCCAAAGCTTCCGGATAATTCTCCTTAGATGCGGCATGTTCTGCCTTTTTGTTAAAATATTGCGCCTCTAGTTTGTTAAAATTTTTAGAATTCGTCAAAAACTTCTTGCCTTGTCTGATAAACCCGTATGCGCTATTAAAATCTCCCTTATCCATCTGTTGTATAGCAAGATTATTAAAACATGCAATAACATCTGTTTCAAACAGCTTGGATTTGGGGTCAAAATAATATCCTTTTTTATATTTCGCCAAATCTTCTTTACTTTCTTTTAAGTTTTCGCCTATTTTTTGGATACTATTTGAATATAAAACACCTATCAGCTGATATTCATTAACATTTCGCCTTTTTTTATAATTCTTAGGAGGAACATAAACATATTTTGTAACTTCTTTCAGCTTTTCTATTTCCTTGGTTCCCGGATCAAAACCATAACGTATGGTTGTTTCAATATCCTTATTGCCCCGTCTGTCTTTTAGCATACAAAATGCATGATCCTTCACTATAACTCCCACCACATCCAGCCCTAAATCTTTTGCGATGATCACATACATTATACTTGCCGAAACACAGTTAAATTTTTTCTCATTAACTATATCATCAGCATAGCTTGAGCCAAAACTATATTCACCAAAAACGTTATCATGCAGCCAAAATAATATTCTCTTTGCCGTAATATACGGATCTTTATTAAAAACTATTTTATTTACTGCATTGTTCTTAATCTCCTGCAATTGCGCTTTATACAAATTAAAATCTGAAACATTAGTTATTCCGGATGCAATAACAAAAGCATCGATTAAAGTATATTTATCCAGTTTTCCATCATCTAAATCATCAAAAAAATCTTTTTCCAATTTAGTGACTTCATGATTTTCAAAATTTAATTTTTCTGCTACTAAAGCAAAAACAGGATTATGTAAAGTTATTGATACAAATATGAGAATTAATATTCTTTTCATAATTTTACCTGTTATAATTTTTGAAGATATTAATATAAGCAATCGTTATTATAACTAAATTCACTAGTAAAGCATCGATTCTTATATGAATTGCAGTGTTCATAACTGTTAACACGGTTTGTATTATGAGTACCATCCAAATAACAGCAATGCTTTTGGATATTAACATATATTTTGGGACTACTTTTTTCTTTATGTATAACGGTATCATTATGGTTGTATTCACGAGATAAGCTATTAGATAAGACATTGCAAGACCTATGGCTCCAAATGTTTTCAGAAAATAAACAGAAATTAACAACGATACACCCCATATCGAATTGTTCAAAAATCCCCACCACATTAAATTTCTGACTACTATCTTTCTGCCCAGCCCTGACTTATATACTATTAGGCAAGAAATAAAAGCAACTAAAGCTAAAGTTTTATAATAAACTTGGATCATATAATCTTTCCCGTAAAGTAAAGCTATTATTTCCGGAAAAGCTATTATAGGTAACGCTAAAAGAACGACAAAAAGCCACCCTAACAATGCATTAACAACTTCGAGTTTTTCATTCTTCTTTTTTAAGTTAGAAATAATAACCGGGATTAGCACTGTGCCTAATATTGAAGGAAGAAAGTTTAAAAATGTGTCCCATTGTCTTGCTGCATTATACAAGCCCAGTGCACCGTAGCCGCCTGCCTGATTAACAATCATAATATTGGCAGCCCACACAACGGGCCCCATTATAACACTGCCTAAAAAAACCGGAAGAGAAAATTTCCAAAGAACCGGTAACTCACGTTTTACATCGACATAACTCGGAACTATATTATTTTTGATACAATCAATTTTAGAAGATCTTAAAGAGAAAATGCATCCGATAAAAGAAACTAAAATCATTGCACTAATTGCACCTAATACGCCAAAGAAATAGACAAAAATAATTATTACGGGGAGATTTGCACATCCTTTCGCAAAAGTAATTTTAGCAATGGTTTTGAAAGATTCAAGGCCGGAAAGAATTCCTATCTGAACTGAATATATAGCATTAAAAAATAAATAAACTGCACCCAAACGAATACCAAGCACTAAATGCGGCGCATTTAAAAACTTTTCTGCCAAAATGGGGGCAACTATATACAGCAAGAATGCTGCAATCCCGCCTGAAATAATTGAGGTTAAATTACATATGCCGATAATCTTTCCGGCTCTTTCTTTATCCTGAAATCTTAATTCGGCAACACTTTTTGTAGCCGTTACGCCCAGGCCTAAGCCTGCAAAAACGCTCAACACTCCTATTGTGCTTAAAATCATGCCAAATTCACCAAGCCCGGTTTTGCCCAATAATCTCGCAACGATAATCGACGAAACCATTCCGAGGGCTTGAGCAACAACAGACCCGGTTAATGCCCAAAACATTCCTCTTGCAAGGCGCAATTTTAAACTTGATTTTGGCAGGTATCTGTATATCTTTTCTTTTAAGCTGTATTTAATTAGCATCTTATTTTAAAAACCCTTTAATTTTATAAAGGGTCTCCATAAAGCCTTCCTAAATATTAATCATAATACTCATAAGATTTTTTATAATTGTGTGCTGCATCTACTTCCCTATCTGTAACATCGTTTAATACGACTCCTAAAACCGGCATTTTGACATTTGATAATTGGTCTTTTGCACTTTTAAGAAATGATTTTTTTGTTTTACCGGCCTTGCATACTAAAATTGCACCAGAAATAAGATTGGCTACCAGAAGAGTATCCGCAAACAGCAAAGCAGGAGGGCAATCTAAAACAACAATATCAAATTTTTTTGTCATTTCTAAAAACATTTCCCTCAAAAGAGGAGAGCTGAATAAGCTTACAGGGTTTATTGAAGGGACATTTCCTGAGGTCAGTATTTTGATATTATCTATCCATTGAGGATACATGGTTTCATCAACAACGAGATCGCCCATCATGAGATCAGCCGTTTCCCGTACAACATCAGTCCATTTTTTTATTCCGACCAGGCATGACGAAATGCCGGGATCTATTTTTTGCCCGAACATTTCATGCAAGGAAGGATGGCGAAAATTCATTTCTATCAACAATGTTTTGGCTCCGCTTTGCGCAAAGGACAATGCAAAATTTGCCGCCGTTAATGATTTGCCTTCACCGATTCCTGCGCTGGTAAATGCAATAATTTTCCCCCTTTCTGTTTCTTTGCTGAAATGAGCGAGGTTTAAACTAGCTCTCATTTTATGGAAAGCTTCAACAAATAACGATTTATCTTTGTGATAAATCAATAATTTTGACCTTTCAGGCCCAATGTTACGTCTATTTTTAAATGCCGTTTTAGTTAATGGGCCTCGCTTACTGTCGGTTATAATTTTCGGAATAATTCCGAGAACCGGAAGAGCTAAATACTTTTCTACATGCTTAATGTTTTTAACAGTTGTATCCATGCGCTGGACAATCATGGCGATCAATATTCCAAAGAAAAAACCCAAAATAACGCCCGCGGAATAATTAAATACTTTATCAGGGCTTATTGGTTCTTGAGGCTTAACGGCAGGAGACACAATAGTTGCCCAGACAGTTTTTTCAGAATCCAGCATTTGGGCATGTTTATATCTTTTGAGAAGCAGAGACAATATCTCACCGTTTGTTTTAACTTCTCTGGTCAATTTGGTGAATTCTATATCAGAAGCAGGCAGTTTTTTTACTTTCTGTTCAATATTCTTGATTTTCGCATCAAGTTTTTTAACCTCAGGGTGCCTTTCCCTGTACCTGGTCAGTAATTCCTCTTTCTTATTTTCTGTATCAACCAGCTCCGATACTAAATGCTGTCCAAGGGTGCTAATTTTATATTTTCTATTATAAACCCTTAGTTTATTTTGAGATTCCGTTAAATTCAGTTTTGCTTCATCGATCCGAACCTCTATCGAATTTCTAGCCTGTTTTATCTGCTTACGGCGTCCTGCCGTGCCATTTATAATGTAAACCGAAGCCGCAGCATTGGCAAGTTCTGCCGCATGATCCGCATCAGTAGACACTGCCGAAATTTTAACTAACCCTGTTCCTTTTACATAAGCTCCGGATATTTTAGGTTTTATACGTTCAATGATTTTTGAGTTTTCTTCGTCTGAAACATCAGTGCTCAAAAGATTCATTTTCTCAGCAATTGTTTTGCAAAAAAACGTGCTATTTAGTAATTTTATTTCCGTATTGAATTCTTTGGTAGGGATATATATGGGGGAAAGCCTGAACATAGAAAAAATATCGGGCTCTATGTTTACTGTCGCCGTTGCTTTATACATCGGCTTTTGATTTTGAGTAAAAAAAACAACGACACTTAACGATAGTGCCGTTACCAGCAAAATAAGAAATATTTTCTCTTTAACAACTTTTAGAAAATCATAAATATCCGGTTCATTTTGATCCACCAGAAAAACTCCTTAAATTAGTTGATATTTTTGTTCCACCAACGGCTTTCTGACAGTTCCTGCATTATGCAGCTGTCAGAAACATTCAAATTGGTCTCATCCACTGCTTCTTTTATAAAAAGCATTTTATTATTTGATAAATCATCCACTCTGAAATCCAGAGGCCGCTGGGAATTTTTGTCTAAAACTAAACGGACAATCGGCCTTGTAGGCATTCCGGCATTGGTTTCTATCACTCTAGCTATTTCATCAGTATTCAGTCTGACATAGCTACCCGGAGGATACAGGGAGATTTTATTTATAAAGACTTTTACTATTTCGGAATCAAAATCGTGTTTTGAGGAAGAAATCATCTTTCTCAAAGCGCTGTGCGCAGAAAGACTCTGATCTTCTATTTGCGATTGAGTAGTAACCTGCCACGTTTTTAGAGCATGATAAGGCAAAAAACGTTCTCTAAATACCCTGGGATGAGTGATGGCTTCATATATATTGCATATGGCTATGATCCTTGAAAACTTGTATAAGTCACTCTGTCTTGAAGATTTGACCAGCGTCGGATCTTTTTTGTACAGCTCTATTTCATCCATGAGATCGGTTAGGAATTTTCTTGTTTCGTCGGGAATAAAGAGCAAACTCTTTAATATCTCCTGCCCATATTGTTTATGTTTTGAAAGTTCCTCCCTTTCCTTTTGCTTAAGCTTGCTTTTTTTAAGGGCAATGTTCATAACTTTTATCATTCCAATGTCATGAAGCATAGCACACAGCCCCAGAACCTCTAATTTTGCATCACTGAGGCCCAAACCATGGCCTAAAAAAATAGAAAATATACACACATTTACGCAATGTCCGTAAAAATAGACGTACTTAGTGGACAAATAGGCCAAGGCAAGAATATCGCTGTTCCCGTTTTTTACAAGCTTTATAATTTCCGGTATGGAAAAAATTTCCTTGTCACAGGAAATGTTTGATATTGTATTATTCGATATTAGCTTTATCTCGGACAGGGCCTTCGCATACAATTCTTCAGCAAATAATGCAGATTCTTTGTTTCTCGCGTAATCAGGGATGTTGTGGAAAGGAGTAATATTTTGCGCTATTTTAGAATTTTGTTCAAATTTTTTAGGTATGGATTTTTCACTTTTTGTTTTTTTGAAAATATCAAAGAAACGCATGCTGTAGCATCCTTTATTGAGCTGTTTTATAATTAAAATTAAAAGAGCGGGCGATGGGAATCGAACCCACGTCACCAGCTTGGGAAGCTAGGGTTTTACCATTAGACTACGCCCGCATTTGTACAAAATATAAAGATCAAAACACATTGAAGTTATATACGATTTTCTCAATTTTGTCAATACTTTCCGGAAAAACACCGTAATAATGGATATTTTACTCATTTTTAATCGATTTTTCCACTTTCCACGTTAGATAGGCCGAAATTAATGAATCAATCTCGCCATCCATTACCAAATCCACCTGCGGTACTTCATGGCCGGTCCTATGATCCTTCACCAATTGATACGGCATAAAAGTGTATGACCTTATCTGGCTTCCCCATGCAATGTCGCCCTTTTCATCGTAGTGTTTTTCAACTGAGCGTCTTTTTTTCTCCTGTTCAATCTCATGAAGCTTGGACTTCAATACTCTCATTGCCGTCGCTCTGTTTTTTATCTGGGACCTCTCACTTTGAGACTGGACAACAATCCCTGAGGGTGTATGAGTTATACGAACAGCAGAATCGGTTGTATTAACATGCTGGCCTCCGGCGCCCGATGCCCTATAAGTATCTATCCTCAGATCCTTTTCTTCAACTTTTATGTCGAAATCATCGTCAATTTCGGGTAAAACATCTACCGAACAAAACGAGGTATGTCTTCTTTTATTGGAATCAAATGGAGATATTCTAACCAGCCTGTGAACACCCAGTTCAGCCTGTAAATAACCGAAGGCGTATTCGCCCTTAACAATAAAAGTAACACTCTTTACCCCTGCTTCATCTCCTGCTAAATAATCCACAATTTCTACTCTAAAACCTTTTTTTTCGGCCCATCTGTTATACATTCTTAAGAGCATATCCGCCCAGTCGCAGGACTCTGTTCCTCCTGCTCCGGCATGAATGGACAATATGGCGTTATTAATATCATATTCACCGGAAAGCTTTGTCTCTACTTCCAACTGCTGTATTTCTGTGTATATTTTTTTTATTGCTTCGTCAGTGTCTTTTTTTGCTCCTTCATCATGCTCTTCTTCTGCAAGCTGCTGCAGAGCTTCACAATCCCCAAGATCTGTGTTTAGTTTTTCCCAATGTCTAACAGAAGTTTTTAGACGGTTCAATTTTGACATTACCGCTTTGGCGCTATTCTGATTATTCCAAAAATCAGTTTTAGAAATTTCCCCTTCAAGCTTCGTTATATCTCTTTTTTTCTGGTCTACTTCAAAGAGACCTCCTTAAAGCATTTACTTTTTCCTTTAATTCTTTAATCATAGGGTTCTCCCACTACTGCTAATTTTAATTATTTTAAAACCAATTATAAAAAAAACAAATAATATGCACAAGTAAGCAAAAACATCTCCGAATAATGTATAAAAAGTTATTCTTTTCTGCGGGATTAATTTTTCGACAAAATAGTCCTGCTTAAAAGTTTGAGTTTGCCTGATAATCTTACCCCTAGGGTCAATAACCCCTGAAATTCCGGTATTAGCGCTTACCACGACAAATCTTCTATTTTCTATTGCTCTGAAAATATTAAAAATAAAATGCTGCCTTGGTGCAGCGGTCTTTAAAAACCAGGCATCATTTGTCTGATTTACAATTATTTCTGCTCCGTTTTTAACAAATTTTCGTACTAAATTTCCGAACAAGTTTTCTGAACAAATTGTAACGCCTAGTTTTATCTGTCCAACGGTCAATGCATTTATTTCTTTTCCCTTGCTAAAATCGCCCAGAGTATTTAATACGGCAAATACAGGCGAAAATATTTTTCTTAAAGGTACAAATTCTCCGAACGGAACCAAATGGATTTTCTTGTGCCATTGGGTTATTTTCCCGCCCGGGTCAAACACTGCTGATGCATTATGGTAGACTTCATTTCCGTTATAATAAGGTGTTCCAACGATATTGAAGGCACGAGTATTCTTTACTAAATTACCTGTCCATTCAAGTAATGTCCTGTCCCACGGCAAATATCCCGGAATCGCCGTCTCAGGCCAAATAATTATTCCCGGTTTTTTTTCAGATACTTTACTCACTAAACTGCTGTAAGTACGCGTAATTTCGCCCCTATAAGCTTTATCCCATTTTTTATGCTGATCAATATTTCCCTGTATGACTCCCACCAAAACCGAAGGCCTCTGCTCAAGAGGTTTTTTTACTGAAATTAGCCCAAATACACTGATAAATACAATGATACCGATAAGGACTCTGTAAAACAGTATTTTTCTGCTCTTTAAGAATTCATAAATTAGTAAATTTCCAACTATTACTAAAAATGATATCCCAAATACACCCGTATATTCCGCTAGCTGGATAAAGCTAATAAAATTCCATTGAGAATACCCCAATATGGGCCAAGGAAATCCGGTAAACAAATAGGTCTTTATATATTCCAAGCTCACCCAGGATGCTCCGACAAAAATAACAAAAACCCAATCTGAAACAAATGGCTTAAATATTTTTATTAGAAAAACCCAAAGAACAACAAAAAGAGATAAATATATTCCGAGCATCAACAAACAGGCTCCCGCCTGGATCCAAGAGCCGGTGTTTAATTCCACCATTGGAACTATCCAATACAGTGTGCCGACACTGGAAACAAAACCTGCAATAAATCCATACAACAGTGAATTAGAGATGTTTTCATTGTCGACCACTAAAAGAAGCGGGATAAAAGCAAACCAGGCTAGAAAAAATAGATTTGACGAGGGAAAAGACAAAATAAGTAAAAGGCCGGTTAACAACGACATCAAACAACCTGATAACTTTTTCTTTAACATTAAAAACCTATTCTTTAGAATATTTTGGAGGGACCAGCAATCACAACTTGGGACCCGTTTTATTTATACCTTCAGACAGTATGATGGCCTCAGATATTTCACGCATATTACGCCTCAAATCCATCGCCTGTTTTTGAATAAAATTAAAAGCTTCGTCTTCTCCGATGTGCCTGCTTCTCATCAACACGCCTTTTGCCCGCTCAACAATTTTCCTTGTTTCAAGCGCTTCTTTTGTATTCTTTGATTCTTCTAAAAGATTGGTGTTTTCAATTGCGATTGCGGACTGGTTTGCAATGGTCTGAAGTGAATTAATTTCTTCTTCACTAAATATGTGTTCTTTCGTTGTATAGCAATTAACTACGCCGATCGGTTTATCTTT
The DNA here is from genome assembly GCA_042562855.1 of Elusimicrobiota bacterium. Taxonomy (GTDB): domain Bacteria; phylum Elusimicrobiota; class Endomicrobiia; order Endomicrobiales; family JAPLKN01; genus JBHPNE01. The sequence goes on along the minus strand of JBHPNE010000002.1, from coordinate 65,840 downwards.
TATTAACATCGGTACCGCAATCATTGATTTTAGTCCTTCTTTTGAAGCTATTTCGGGATAACCGTACTTAGGCTCTTTCGTCACGTCAACAACAACAACAGGTTTTTTGCTGTTTAACGCTTCTCCAGAGACGGAACTGTTCGATTTTATGGCGGGCTTCCTTTTGTATTCATCAGAAAGGCTTTGTGTGGCGGCAATTTTTAATTCCTGTTTCTTGTCATCTAAAAGCATCAGCGAACAAATCTTTGAATCCATCATTTGCGCTGTCATTGTAACGATAAGCTGTAATATTTCGTTTAAGTAAGCGTTAGAAACTATGCTGCTGGAAAGCTTGGCTATGGTCTGCAGTTGTCTAGCTTTTTTTTCTGTGGTCTCAACAAGTTTGGTTTTTTCAATGGCGCCGGAAATTTGACTGGCAATACTGTTTAACAGCTGAATAACATTTTTACTGAATGCTTTGGGTTTTTTATTAAAAATATTTATTACGCCGATAACTTCTTTTTTCAAGATAATCGGTGTCGATAAAAAAGCTTCGAATTTATCTTCCGGGATATTCTGATAAATTTTAAATCTTAAATCTTTATACGCTTTTTTACTTAAACAAACTGTAGTCTTATGTTTTGCAACCCATCCCGTTATTCCTTCCCCCTCTTCAAGATGTATTTTGCCGACGTGATAAGGATGAGGAGGCCACGCACCGGAGAGTTTCAACGTATGCGAATTGTGATCTGCATGATATATAAAACAACTGTCACCTTTTAAATTTACTGCCAATGTATGCGCAATCTGGTTCAAAAGACTGTCTAAGTCTTTTGAGATGCCTATTATCTCGATAATTTTATATAAAATTTTTACTTCTAAATTTATGGTCTGGCCTTTAGCAGCTTTTTTCACTCATTTGCTCCTATTTACCGCAACACTTTTTATATTTTTTCCCGCTGCCGCATGGACAAGGATCATTTCTCCCTATTTTTTTAATAGTTTGGACAGCGCTCGGCTGTTGACTGCTCTGCAAAGGTACGTCCCCCGGGGAACCTTCAACGACCTGACTATCCGATCCTCTGCCCAACTGTATCGGTTGGGTCCTTCTTGCAGGTTCTGGGGTAATTTTTATTTTGAATAAGTATTCCACTGTTCCTTCGCGTATGCGGTTCATCATAAGTTCAAAAAGTCTGAATGATTCTTTCTGATACTCAATTTTAGGATCTTTTTGCCCGTAGGCTCTTAGGCCTATACCTTTTTTTATCTGATCAAGATCATACAAGTGATCTTTCCAGGCGGTATCAAGCATCTGCAGAAGTATCATGCGTTGGACATGAAGAAGCATCGGACCTGTTAATTGTTCTTTTCTTTTTTTGTAAGCAGATTCAACTTCTTCTTTCAATAAATCTCTCAAAGTTTCATGCTTCATGTAAAGCATTTGTTCTTCGTTAAATTTTAGTTTTATTTCAAATGTACGGGTCAGCCAGGCAAGAAGGCTTGGCCAATCCCATTCTTCTGCATATTTTTTTTCATCAGCCCACATGGCAAGCTTTTCTTCCACGGACTCATCCAACATATCTTTAATGGTCAGAGATAAATCTTCACCTTCCAGTATTTCATTGCGTAATCTGTAAACAGATAATCTCTGCTTATTCATTACATTATCATAATCAAGGAGGTGTTTACGCATATCAAAGTTCATCGCTTCTACTTTTCTCTGGGCATTCTCTATTGCTTTTGAAATCCAGGGATGCTGTATTTCCTCGCCATCCTGCATACCCATTTTCTGCATAAGCCCGGAAATTCTTTCAGATCCGAATAACCTCATCAAATCATCTTCCAGTGAAAGAAAAAATCTTGAAGACCCAGGGTCTCCCTGACGGCCGGAACGGCCCCTAAGCTGGTTGTCTATTCGCCGGGATTCATTCCTTTCAGTTCCCAATATGTGCAGTCCGCCGCTTTCTTTAACAAAACTTGCCTCATCAGACGAAGAAGGATTTCCTCCCAAAACTATGTCCGTACCTCGTCCGGCCATATTCGTAGCAATTGTAACCGCGCTCTTTTTGCCTGCCTGAGCGATGATCTGTGCTTCCATTTCGTGGAATTTTGCATTTAGAACCTGGTGAGGGACTCCTTTGCGTCTTATGATAGAAGAAATCCTTTCCGACTGCTCAATCGATTTCGTTCCGACTAAAACAGGTTGGCCTTTTTTCCAAAGATTTTCTATCTCACCGGTAATCGCATCATATTTTTCCTTGGCAGTGCGGTAAATCAGATCGGCATTGTCTTCCCTGATCATTGGCATATTTGTTGGAATTTCTATTGTATCCAGCTTGTATATTTCCCAAAACTCGGCGGCTTCCGTTAGAGCCGTACCTGTCATGCCGGATAGTTTTTTATACATCCTGAAAAAATTCTGGAAAGTTATGGTGGCAAGCGTCTGGTTTTCTTGAGCAACTTTAATATTTTCTTTTGCCTCAACTGCCTGATGAAGCCCTTCCGACCAGCGTCTGCCGGGCATAAGACGACCCGTGAATTCATCCACAATAATAACTTCCCCGTCTTTTACAACATAATCCACATCTCTTTTAAAAAGATTGTGCGCTTTTAAAGCCTGGGTCAAATGGTGGACCCATTCAGCCTGTAAATCATCATAAATATTTTTTACTCCGAGCATATTTTCTGATTTTTGCAAGCCTTGCTCGGTCATAACTGCGGAATGGTTTTTTTCATCTACAATATAGTCAAACCCTGTGGAAAGATCGGTCCCGGAATATTTCGCCGCTATTTCTTCTGTTTCTGTGATAGCTCTTCCCTTTAAGCTGGGAATAACCCTGTTACATATCTGATATTTGTCAGTGGATTCTTCAGCTGCTCCTGAAATGATTAGAGGCGTGCGGGCCTCATCTATTAAAATTGAGTCAACTTCGTCAACAACAGCAAAATTTAGTTCCCTTAAGACTCTTTCATCCTTGGATGTGACCATATTATCACGCAAATAATCAAATCCAAGTTCATTATTTGTTATGTAAGTAATATCACAACTATATCCTGCTACTCTTTCTTCATGCGACATATCATTCAATACACATCCTGTTGTAAGTCCTAATGCATTATAGATAGGGCTCATCCATTTCATATCACGCTCTGCAAGATAATCATTAACAGTTACGATATGTACTCCTTTGCCTCCCAGTGTGTTAAGATACGCAGCTAATGTCGCAGCAAGCGTTTTACCTTCACCGGTCTTCATTTCAGCAATTTTACCGCTATGTAAAACATGACCCCCGATAAGCTGTACATCAAAGTGTCGTAAGCCTATTGTCCGTTTAGAAGCTTCCCTTACGCAGGCAAAAGCTTCAGGAAGTATATCATCCAGTTTTTCACCTTTATCCAAACGAGATCTAAATTCATCAGTTTTTGCCTTAAGTGAATCGCCTGACAATTTTTCAAGATCCGACTCCATCGCATTAATAGAATCTACGATAGGCTGGATCTTTTTCATATTTCGTTCGTTCTGCGAACCAAAAATGGATTTAAACAGATTTAGAATCAACTTTTTGCCTCTTTCAATTTGAAATATCAGTTGATTTTACAAAAATTTTTACTTAATAGCAAATCTAAAAAACATGCGGTCTTTTTAGGCTTTTTTGACAAATCAATCAATTTTTGTTATAAAACACGCTATCATGCTTAAAAATTTAACGAGCTTACATATAAAATTAGTCTTCCTTTCATTGATTATTCTGTCTTTTCTAATTTTTTACCTGTATCAGTTTCAGTACATTCCCAAGCAAAAAAAAATAATAAGCGCCATTTCTATTGAAAAATCTAAAACAATTTTTGATGTATCCATAGATCAAATAAATCAGGCTATAAAAAACACTGATGATTTGTCTTTGATAAGTCATATTGAAAATATTGCAAAAATTAGTGATGTTAGCAATGTTTATATAATTGACACGAACGGAAAAGTTTTAACTCACAACAACACTGCGGAATGGGGCAAGATATACGACGATTCCCTATCTAAAAAAGCGGCTGAAACAAAAAAGTATTATATGCAGTACGTCAAAGACGAAAAAGCTTATCTTTTTTCACGGCCAGTTAACTCAACTTACACTCTCTGCATTAATTTGTCTTCCGAAAAAATAAGCAAAGAAGCTTACAGAATGAAGATAGCATATTTTTATGCCTCACTTTTGATTCTTCTTGTTACAGGATTTATTTTCGCATTACTTATGCATCATGTAGTTATTTTGCCTTTAATAAAAATTGAAAATTCGATAGAATCAGCTTTATTAAGCAAAAACGGAAAATTATCAGTTGATAAGAATAGAGATTTTGAAGAACTAGTAGCTCTTATTAATAAAATATTGAGTGAGTCAGGGGGCACTGACAATAAACATTCGCAATCAGGGGTTGATTCACTTATTAGTATTTTTCAAGAAGCTACAAAACATTTCAACAAGGGTATAGCAATTTTCAACTTTGATAATCGAATCATTTCTGCTAATGAGAAAGCTCTAAAATTTTTGTCCCTTAATCAAAATGATATTAAAGGCAAGACATTGCATATCCTAGACATAAATGCGCCATCCGAATTTTTAAGTCTTTTCAAAACTGCTGCATCCAGCCCGTTTAAAACCCACAACGAAACTATTAATGGTAATGGAATTGAAATAATTGCGGTGGAAAACAAAGAAAAAACTATCGCCGGCACAATCCTCATTGTAAACTAAAATATTTTACCTGGAAAATGATAATAAGATAGGGCCAAAAAGTATTATAAATATTGTAGGAAATATAAGAAGTATTAACGGCCCCATAAGCTTTATTGGCGCCTGACTGGCTAGTTTTTCGGCAAGCTGTGACCTTTCTGTTCTGAACTGATCTGATAATGTTTTCAATGCTGAGGCAATGCTTCCCCCCGTCTTTATCGAAGTTGTTATTGTATTGATAACCGTGTTGAGCGGTGTGTAGTTTATTCTTGACGCCATATTTACAAGTGCATCAATCCTCGATTTCCCAAGCTTTGTCTCTTGTTGGACAATTAAAAACTCCTGTATTAACTCTCCTTTCTCATCCGCCAGTACTTTATTAAAAGCATTATTAAAATCTAAGCCTGCATCTACCATTAGTGTCAATCGGTCTAACACATCCGGTATTTGTCTAAAAATTGCCTTATGCTTTAGTTTTACTTTCTCATCAATAAAAAGAATCGGCAAATATGAAGAAACAGCTGAAAAAATTACTAGAATTAAAATATCATAAATTTCAAGCAATAATGCAGATACAATGATAGAGCCTAATGCCATTAATATCTGTATTCCGATAAAAGTGTAAGGATTTATATTTTTATATTCAGAGCCTAACACATTCAGTTTATTGTTTATGTTATTGCAATAAAAATCTAGCTTTTTTAACTTAATTTTTCCTATGAATTCCCCTATTTTTTCTGCTAAAAAAAGAAATATGCCCGCCAATTTAATTTTCAACTTAATTTGTTTTGAATCTGTTTTTTCCTTAAATCTCTTCTCATAACTAAGCTTACCAATTATTATTAATAAATAATTTACTAATAAAAAAACAGCGATTCCAACTAAGACTGAAATAATAAATGCAACCAATAATTGATTTTTATCCATGTTTATATATCGATATCAACAATTTTATTTATAAAAAACATACCCATAAATATCATGCATATTGCAACAAAAAGCATAATATTCCCGGCTAATGTGGTAAATAATAGACCCATTATATCCGGCTCAAGGAAATATAGTATTCCCAATAATAAAAACGGTACAGCTCCTATAACAAAACCAGATGTCTTCCCCTGAGCAGTCAGACTATCGATCTTCCCCTTTATTTTTTTCCTTTCTCGTATGGTCTCAGCTATTCTCATCAGTATCTCACCAAGATTTCCACCGGTTTCTTGCACCAAATTTATTGAATTAACCACGATCTCAAGATTTTTACTTCTTTTTATCATTGTCATCTCGGACAAAGCCTTTTTCATGGATGACCCTAAGTGTATTTGTTTTACAACATTTTCGAATTCTTTTGATATAGGCTCTAAATTTTCCTTTGCCACAGCTTCCAGAGACTGTAATAGAGATTGCCCGGCCCTAACAGAATTAGCGATCATACCAAGTGCTTCTATCAATTGATTATCAAATGATTCCAACAGAAGTTTATTTTTTCTCTTTAAATACATGTCTGTGCCAAAAAATATGGCCAAAGCCGCTAATATTGAAAATAAAATGTTCCCCAGAATAAACAGAAATATAACAAAAACAACTATCGAAATTATAACTCTTAGTTTACCTAATTCCTTCATATCCTGACTTTTCGACATTGTTTTTAAATTTTTAGTAAAGTTTAATTTACTAAAATCTAATGAGCTCTGTCTTTTACTGTTATTTTTTAGGGAAAATAGTAAAAATACTATAGAAATAGCAAAACAAGTAATAAATATTCCCCCTAAAATCTTAAGTATAAAAATGTTTTGAATTAATTCCACTAAACCAATTCTCCTTGCTTAAAAATACTTTTATCCACCTGAATACCTTTTTGTTTGGCTTCCTTAATAAATAGAGGAGTATTGCCAGTAGCCACATATTTACCTACAACTTTGCCATCTTTTATTCCGGTCTGTTCGTATTCGATTATTGGTACTATTTCAATTTGATCATTTTTCCCTTCTCTAATTTCAGCAATTTCTGTAATTTTTCTCGATCCATCTGAAAACCTAGATAACTGAACTATTATATTAACAGCAGAAACGATTTGATCGCGAATTGCTTTTTCAGGAAGCTCAGTTCCCGCCATAATTACCATCGTTGTTATACGAGAAATCCCGTCTTTTGGTGAATTCGCATGGATTGTAGTCAAGGATCCGTCGTGTCCGGTATTCATTGCCTGAAGCATATCCAATGTTTCACCGCCCCGACATTCTCCTACGACAATTCTATCTGGTCTCATTCTTAAAGCATTGATAACAAGTCGTCTAATTGGAATCTCTCCTTTCCCTTCTATTGAAGGAGGTCTAGATTCTAATCTTACAACATGTTCTTGCGGCAATTTTAACTCTGCAGAATCCTCTATTGTCACTATTCTCTCGTCAGAAGGTATAAAAGATGAAAGGACATTTAATAAAGTTGTTTTACCAGATCCTGTACCACCGGAAATAATAGTATTCTTTCGCATTTTGATGCATACTTCTATGAATTTTGCTATTTTTGGCGTAAGAGCTCCGAAATTAATAAGATCCTCAACGGTGAGTTTTTTTTGAGAAAATTTCCTTATTGTCAATGTAGGACCTGTTAATGATAAGGGAGGTATAACAGCATTCACTCTTGATCCGTCCATAAGTCTTGCATCCACAATAGGAGATGACTCATCAATTCTTCTCCCGATAGGTGAAACTATACGATCAATTATTGTTAAAAGCTGTTCTTTTGATACAAACTTTTCATCAATTTTATAAATTTTCCCGTTTTTTTCAACAAATATATCATCCGGTCCATTGACCATTATTTCAGTCACCGAAGCATCTTTTAACTGCTTTTCCAAACATCCTAAACCAAGTGCCTCATTGACCATCTCATCTACTAATATTTTTCTTTCTTCTTTAGATTTGATGTCATCATTTTTTGAAACCAATTCTTGAATTGTTTTCCTAACCTTATCGTAAATATCAGAATTTTTTTTCGTGTCGGATAACTCATTTAAATTTATCTTGCTTTCGCTCATTCGCTCTATTAATTTTCTATGAATATCTTCTTTAATGGCATTATAATCAATACTAAGTTTATTCTCTCCCTTAGATATACCAGGCTTAAAGTCAAAAGATTTTTCTTCGGATATACTATTTAATACCTGTTTGGAATACTTCTTTATTTTCACATCTTGGGAAGTTTTGCTAAGCGGTAACTCAATTTGATTTTGATTATACTCTATTTCTGATTGAATATTTATTCCTAAATAGTCCTCAATTTTTTCCTTCTCAATTTCATTTTTTGATTTCTGAACGTTTAATAAGCCTTGGCATTTTTTGATAGGAAAATGCCATTCCTGAGTCCAACTTAAAAACGTTTTTGCTTTTTCCATTGATACTAAATGGGGGTATAAAGATAAAACAACAGCATTAGACACATCTACAAGTTCCGCTAAAACATCGTCATGCGAATCCGGAAGCAAGAGTACAATATACTCGTAGGCTGTTGAAATTGTGCCTAAAATATTATGCAAATCCTTTCTAACTACATACTTTTTTTGCGAAGAATCGATTCCCTCTAAAAATGCAACCCCAGAAGAGTGGTTATTTATATATCCGTTTATTATGCTACCGTCTAGTTTATCGCTTATCTTTAATAGATCTAGTATTGTTTTCTTAGGATCAAAATCCAGCAAATACTCGATAGTTTTATTCCCGGAGAAACTTAGGTCCATAAGTAGAACCTTGGCATTTGTCTGTTCGGAAATAGAAATGGCAAGATTAACCCCTAAAACCTTGCCCCTTAAATTATCATTCGTATCAATTAAAGATATAAATTTTCCCATAATTAGTTATTCTATTTGCTTTGATATTTGTTAAGAATGTTCATTATCTCTTTTTGTCGTTTTTGTACATTCTTAGAGTTTACATCATATTCAGCGCTACTGCCTACCTTAATATTTTTTGAAACCTCATTAATTTTCGTTCCTTTAGTATCAAAAATTGAAGAATCCCCCATTGGCCTTAAAGATAACCTAATTTCTCCAAGCTCTGTGGCAAGAACTAGTAATTCTGCCTCTTTTGGTGAAAGAGCAAAAGAAACTGGGATGTTTCCTGAATATGATGATGAAAACATTTCATTTTTACTTTTCGGGTCAAGCGATGTTTTTAATGACCCCAAAACAGAATCTCCCACAGAAAGAATGAGTACATTTTGTAACAAAGTGATCGAAATTTTCTCCTCGGCAAATGATTTATTGCTGTAGTCGAAAACACCCACAATATCCACTTTATTTCCAGGTTTAATAATATTGGAAATCATTTCAGAATTAAAGGAAATTGTTATTGATCTTGTATTTGTTGGGATAATGGAGGATATCCCTGTATCAACTCCCAATTTTGAGAGTTTTGTCATTACTATTTGCTCATCCTTCTCAATTGGGCAAACGGTCATAAAAACATACTTTCCATCAGAACTCAATAAATTTTTCAATGATCTCGCTACTTTAGGCTGGATATAATCCTTTGGAACAGCAACATCCTTTACCATAGAATCATCAACCATAACTCCGCTTTCAATATATTTACTTGCGATTAAAACTTTTACTTTCTGTGCACCTTTTTTGTAGGTCGATTCCAGTGATATAAGATAAAGTGCAACGAATATTGATGCTAACACTCCCAAAACAATTGAAATCACTAGTTGCTTTTTCATTTTTTAAATCTCCTTTAAACATCTATTAAGATTAATCCAGAGAAAGTATAGAATTATCTCCAGCGCATTTTCTCTTTATTATTTCTCCATGCTTGAAAGTTCCATGGATTTGAGGAAATCTTTATTAGATTTCGTAGCTGATAATTTTTCATTCAGCATATCCATAGCATCAATAGCATTTAATGAAGAAATAACTTTTCTAAGTATCCAAACTTTGTTAAGTTCATCCTCTTCAAGTAGAAGTTCTTCTTTTCGGGTACCCGATCGTGTTATATCTATTGCAGGAAATATTCTCCTGTCGGCAAGTTTTCTATCCAAATAAACTTCTGAATTACCTGTACCTTTAAATTCTTCAAAAATAACATCATCCATGCGGCTTCCTGTTTCGACCAGTGATGTAGCGATGATGGTAAGACTTCCGCCTTCTTCAATATTTCTTGCTGCTCCGAAAAATCTTTTCGGTCTTTGAAGCGCATTTGAATCCAAACCGCCGGATAATACTCGACCGCTTGAAGGAGTGACGGTATTGTAAGCACGGGCAAGACGGGTAATAGAATCGAGTAGTATAACCACATCCTTTCCATGTTCAACCAGTCTCTTGGCCTTTTCTATAACCATTTCCGCCACTTGAGTATGTCTGTCCGAAGCTTCATCGAATGTTGAGGATATAACCTCGCCTTTAACTGAGCGCTGCATATCGGTAACTTCTTCGGGACGCTCATCAATCAGTAGCACCATGAGCACAATTTCAGGATTGTTTTCAGTTATGGCATTGGCTAGTTTCTGCAAAAGAACCGTTTTTCCGGTTCTTGGAGCAGCATTGATAAGCATTCTCTGTCCTTTTCCGATTGGGACCATCAAATCCAACACTCTTGTTGAAATTTCAGTCCTTTTTGTCTCCAGTTTTATCTTAGATTCCGGATATAAAGGGGTGAGATTATCAAATAATGAACGTTCCCTGATATTATCCAGATCCTGGCCATTAACGGATTTGACCTGCAAAAGAGCAAAAAACCTTTCCTGATCTTTCGGGGGGCGTACATAGCCCGAGACAGTATCCCCTTTTCTGAGCGCAAATTTCTTTATTTGGGAAGGCGATATATAGATATCATCCGGACCCGGCAAATAATTGTAATCCGGTGATCTTAAAAAACCGAATCCATCCGGCAAAATCTCCAATACACCCTCATCATAGACAAGATTGTTCTCTTTGGTTTGAGCTTCCAGAATCTTTGCAATTAGCTCCTGCTTCCTTAATCCCGTAGCGTATTCCAGCTTAAGTTCTTTTGCGAGAGAAATTAACTCATTAATCGTTTTTTTCGACAGAGCCGTAACATCCATTGATTTTTCCATTTCAAATCTCCTTTAAGTAATTTAATAAGATTGATCCTGAACATAGTGTAGGATACTCCTCCTGATTAAATTCATATTTATTATGATATTTTGATAATAAAGATGTGTACAAGTTTATAGATAAAGTTTTTTCATTAATTTAAGATATTAATATAAAGGAATTTGTTCCTAAGGAGTTTATGCATTTTCGGAAAGTTCGACAAATTTCAGTGTATACATTTAAAATAATTTTTGTTGATTTTGTTTGAGGAAAGCTCGCTCGCATGTGTAAGTGACATGGATATTATACTTATTTAAAACTTTTTGTCAACTCTTTCCACAAATTGAAGACTTGCCTTTTCAGGTTCGCTTTTTCTCCTCTTGATGAATTCAGTATTACGTAATCGGCCATGTTTTTTTTCTTATTCAGCGATATCTGCGATTTTATTTGCTTTAATGCAAAATCACTTTGAACTTTATCCCGGGATTTAAGCCTTTTAATCTGCTCGTACTGTAGGCACCATACTACAATTATTTTGTCCATTAAGGAGTTTAGGCGCGCTTCGAACAAAAGAGGTGCATCGATCACTATTACCCGTTTATCTTTATAAAGAGCGTTTACCCTTTTTTTTATTTCAGAAATAATTTCTGAATGTGTGATTTTCTCTAATTTTTTCCGTTTCTTCAAATCTTCGAATACAATACGGCTGAGCTTTTTCCTGTCGATTACTTTATTTTTTTTCAAAATAGTTTTTCCAAAAGCTTTAATAACCTTTTTCCACGTTGTTTGACCAGGCTTAAATAATTGGCGGCTTATTTTGTCCGCCTCAACTATTTTCGCACCTAAACGGGCAAATTCTTTTGCGACGGTTGTTTTTCCGCTTGCAATACCTCCGGTTAGACCAACTACTAGATGATTTTTTTCTTTTTTCATTTGATTTTATCCATATCCGACCAATTCTTTCCTGTTTTGATATCGACAAGAACCGGCACATTTAATTTAACTGCATTTTCCATTTCATTTTTGATTAAAATTATGGCCTCATCAAGGTCACTTTTTTTTATCTCAAACAACAATTCGTCATGAACCTGGAGCAACATCCTTATGCCGATATTTTCTTTATCGATTTTATCTACCAAATTAATCATCGCAACCTTAATAATGTCTGCCGAAGTACCTTGAATCGGGGTATTCATGGCCATTCTTTCTGCAAAACCTCTCTTTAGTCCGTTTTTTGCATTTATATCCGGTAAATACCTTATTCTTCCAAGTAAAGTTGAAACATATCCAGTTTTTCTAGTTTCACTAAGCAAATTATCTATCCATTTCTTTACGCCCTTATATTTATTAAAGTACCTGTCTATATAATCCTTTGCTTTCTCGTTTGGTATATCCAACTGCTGCGCTAAACCATAAGGCGAGATACCGTAAACAATGCCGAAATTTATAGATTTTGCGATTCGTCTCAAATCATCGTCAATTTCTTTGTCACTCACATCAAATACTTCTTTTGCCGTTGTTTTGTGTATGTCCTCGTTATTTTTGAATGCCTTGATGAGAACCTCATCGTTTGAAATATGGGCAAGCGCACGCAAATCTATCTGGGAATAATCCGCAGACAAAAGAATGTGATTCTTTTCAGGAATAAAAATACTTCTTATTTTTCTGCCGTACTCACTTCTTACGGGGATATTCTGCATGTTCGGCTCTGTTGACGACAAACGTCCCGTTGATGTTACGGCCTGGTTAAATGATGTATGAATTCTGCCGGTTTTGCTGTCTTGCAATGAAATAAGCGCATCAATATACGTTGATTTTAGTTTTTGTATTTCCCTATACTCAAGCAATTTCTTGGGCAGGTCATGTTTTTTCGAGAGCTCAAGCAAAACTTCCTCATCGGTAGAATATCCTGTTTTTGTTTTTTTCACAACGGGGAGTTTAAGTTTTTCGAATAAAACAGCAGCAACCTGTTTTGGTGAATTTGGATTAAATTCTTGTTTTGCTATTGAATAAATGCTTTTTTCATGAGCATTTAACATGTTCTGAAATTCTTTTGACAAGTCCCTCAAATGTTCTATATCTATTTTAATACCGAGATTCTCCATCTCTGCCAGAATGTTTACTAAAGGCATTTCAACTTCGTAAAACAACTTGTCCAGTTTTTTTTCTTTGAGCTCTGGGATAAATACTTTAGCAAGCATCAATACAGAAACAGCATCTGCTCCAGCATAATCAGAAACTCTTTTTATGTCGATATTGTCTATAGTTGTCTGTTTAACTCCTTTTCCTATCAGTTCTTCAATTTCAGTCATTTTAAAACCTACAAAATCCAACGCAATGCTTTTTAAGCCATGTGAAAATCTTGATGGATTAAGACAATATGAAGCAACCATAGAGTCAAAATAAATACCTTCCATTTCAACACCATATTTTTTAAATACTAAAATTTCATATTTTAGATTTTGTCCATACTTTTTAATTTTACTATCTTGCAAAATTGGCTTAAGCTTTTCCAACACCTGATTAATCGGCAATTGTTTTTCTACCCCAAGATAGCTATGTCCAACAGGAATATAGTACGCCTCAGTCGCCTTAATCGAAATAGATATCCCTACCATTTTCGCATTCAAAGGGTCGGTACTTGTTGTTTCCAGATCTACCGACACTAAACCTTTGGACTTTATTTCTGCAATCAATTTATCCAATGCTTTCGTTTCCAATATTATTTTTGTACTAATCTTTTTGTCAACGGGGCTAACCGACTTCAGAGTCCAGCCGGAAGAAGATATTTCTTTTATCAAACTTTTAAATTCCATGCGGTTTAAAAATTCTTCTAAAGCTTTTTTATCGGGTGCATTAACCAAGCCATGTTTCCATAATATATCAATCGGAGCATCATCACATAAAGTCACTAATTCTTTACTTTTTAAAGCATCATCCGAATTGTCAGAAATCATACTTTGAAGCTTGCCGGTCAAAGATTTTGTGTTTTTTAGCAGTTTTTCGAGACTTTCGTATTCTTTTATAAGCTTTATTGCAGTTTTCTCACCCACCCCTCTTATACCAGGAATATTATCGGAAGCATCGCCCATCAAAGAAAACATATCAACTAACTGCTTGGGCTCAAGTCCGTATTTTTCAACTACCTTTTCCCTGTCGTAAAAAATATTTCTGCCTTCATCCCAAACCTTTATCCCTTTGTCAACAAGTTGCCTGACATCCTTGTCACCGCTTACTATTACTACCTCTACATCATCCTTTTTTGCCTGATGTGCTAAGGTAGCTATTAAATCATCGGCTTCATAACCTGCCTTTTCTATTGAAAACAAATTCAGCGCTTTTGCGGCTTCTCGCGCAAGCGGCATCTGATTTTTTAACTCATCATCAATTTCTACTCTATTAGCTTTGTATTCTTTAAATGATTTATGGCGAAATGTCGGAGCAGGATAGTCGAAACACACTATTGCATAATCTGGCTTTTCTGACCTTAGGATCTTTAGCATCATACGTATAAAACCATAAACAGCATTTACCATTTCCCCTTTTGAATTTGTCAGAGGCGGTATTGCATGGTATGCTCTGTGGATATACGCGTTGCCGTCGATTAAAAAGAGTTTTGCCATAGCTTATAGGTAAGTCAAACGTAGATTAAATGCTTTCTTTCTTTTTGTCTAAATATTGCTGCGCAGCAAATGCAGCTGTTGCTCCGTCGCCTGCGGCTGTAACCACTTGTTTTAGCAGTTTATCCCTAACATCTCCGCAAGCATACAAACCTTCAATAGGGGTTTGCATATTCGAATCGGTAGTTATATGTTTTGTTTCGGTTAGTTTTAAAATATCTTCAACAAAGGATGTATTCGGCACAAAACCGATAAACACAAATACTCCGTCAGTATTTATGGAACTCACTTTTCCGCTTTTGACATTTTTCAGCTCTACGCCGCTGACCTTTTCCTGCCCCAATATTTTGGTAACTATTGAACCCCACAATACTTCAATTTTGTCATTTGCAAGGACTCTATCCTGAAGTATTTTTGTTGCGCGCAATTGGTCTCTTCTATGTACAATTTTTACTTTTTTTGCAAATTTGGTTAAAAATAGCGCTTCCTGTATTGCTGAATCTCCTCCGCCGATTACTACAACGTCCTTTTCTTTAAAAAATGCGGCATCACAAGTTGCACAATAAGATACACCTTTGCCGATAAGTTCGTTTTCACCCGGAACACCAGCTCTCCTGTAGTTGGCACCCGTTGCAATAATAACTGCTGATGCAGCGTATTTAGTCGAATCAGTTATCACGGTTTTGAGATCGTTTACTTGTATTGATTTTACTGCTTCTAATTTCACTTCAAGGCCGAATTTTTTAGCCTGCTCTTCAATTTTTGCTGATAATTCAAAACCGCTTAATCCGTCGGGAAACCCCGGATAGTTTTCTATGCGATCTGTTATCATAACCTGTCCACCGCAGCCCATTTTCTCCAACAAAAGTGTCTTTAATTTGGCACGGGATGCATATAAACCGGCGGTCAGACCTGCGGGACCACCACCAATAATAATGAGATCGTATTTATTTGCTTGTATCATTTTTTTACTTTTTTGCCTTTTTCTTGGCGGGAGATGAAGCATCAAGTAAAGATTGGATTTTTTCTTCCCATATTTTACTCATACTTGGATCATAACCTACATATTTATCAACTATCTGGCCGTCTTGATTTATTATAAAAAACGCCGGGATACCTCTGATACCGTAGTGTCTTCCTACCTTTTGATCCCTCATCAATATTTTGTATTTCATATCGTTTGCTTGTACAAATCCGCTTACTTTATTTACATCGCTTTCCATATTGATCCCGAAAAAAACTACATCTTCATCTTTGAATTTCTCATAAAGTTCTTCTACTACAGGTATAGACATGCGGCAAGGAGGACACCACGAGGCCCAAAAATCTAAAAATACAACTTTTCCTTCGTAATCCGACAAAGTTATCTCATTGCTATCTAAATCTTTTAACGTAAAATCGGGAGCATCTATTAAAATTTCCGCTGAGACGATTGACACGCAAAATGAAATAAAAAAAAAGGGTAAATAAAATATTTTACAATTCATTTTCAATAATTTTTTTAATTTCATTTTTTGCTTTAAATCCTATTATAGTCTGAACAGGGTTCTTATCTTTGAACAAAATCAATGTCGGGATAGATGATATTTTGTACTGCCCGGCCAGATTGCCGCATTCATCAGTATTTAATTTCGCTATTTTAAGCTTACCATCGTACTCTTTTGCTAGTTCCTCGATAACCGGAGCAAGCATCCTGCAAGGACCGCACCATGGAGCCCAAAAATCAACAAGAACCGGTATGGACGAATTTAAGATTTCAGATTCAAAATTTTGTTCCGTTATTATAATGTCAGACATTTCTTCCTCCCTGTAAACAAAATACTAAAGAATTCTACAAAACAATATATTCTAAGTCAATCATATTTTTTAAGGAAAACGGAAGGTTAATCCGATTCGATGAGATCCTGTTGTCTCCTCAATTTCAAGAGGAAAAGCAAATGCATAATCAACGGAAAGTGCTTTATCAAACATAACCTCAAACTCATATCCGACACCTATGTTAAATGACTGAGAGCATATTCCGGAACGTATCGCTAATCGTTCGTCAGATATCCATGTTTCAAATCCGAACCGGTAATCCATGGTTTTATCTCTGCTTACCAAATCCAAAGCAAATGTACACATCGGAAATGTAATATAGGGCATTCTTTCATTGAAATATGAAACTCCAAATACATATTCGCTCGGAACTTTATCTAAAGTTTCTAAGCCAATGTCAGGGCTTGATAAATTCTTCCCTACAACGGCAAAGGAGACTGCAGGATACGGCAACATAAACAAAAATCCAATGTCAGCAGTTGCGACGCCTCTTATTGTTCCGTTTGCAAAAACAGGGTCGTCTGCGGTCCTCACATCTAAAGTATATGTATGAGAAAGGTATTTCAAGTTTGCTCCAACCATTAAATCATATTCGTCGCTATAAATACTACGGCCGTATGATATATTGACTGTATCCTCTCTGTATAAATTTAAGGATGACATTGCGGCCCAGGTAATACCAAAATTTCCAACACTTTCATCAAACACATTTATATAGGTTAAATAATTCAAACTAATATCCACGCCTTCAAGCCCTGTAAAAAGCTTTGCAGACATTAATGATATTTCATTCTCTTCCATGACAGCTAAACCGGCCGGATTAAAGAGAGGTGCATTGGAATCGTCCGCAATGGCAGTAAATGCCCCCGCCATACCTAAAGGGCGAACTCCCCAACCAGAATCCTTAAAAGCTGCGGAAAGCATGCTAGTCAAGGAAAGAAAAAGAATGGTTAAAATACATATTTTTTTCATTTTATTTTGCTACTACAATGGTACCACTTATAATTTTCCCCGCTACTTTAATCTGATACACGTATAATCCACTTTCTACGATATCTCCATCTTCATCTTTTCCATCCCAAATAGAGGTTCCGTTTAGAGATCTTACCCTCGAACCTTTAATATCATAGATGTTAACAGTATCTTCTAAGCCGATGCCTCCAAATGTTGCAAAATCATTTTTTCCGTCGATTGTGGCAGGCGTAATAATTTTTTCCTTTGCCCTGTAATCGTCATCGGTAAGAAGTGGTATAGAAAACAATGCATAAATGCTGAAATGTCTGATATATGCAGAAACAGTGTTTGCATCCATATCAACTGTGCCGCCAACTAAGCGCCACTCAAAACCATCCCACCACATAATGCGCAAGTTTTCTTCCTGTGTACCTGTCCATGCCTGCTCTGAATATAACAACGTTAACAAACTGTTGGCGCCAAACTGTAACCCTGCAGGGTCAAAACGATATGCTGAAACCGCAGGTGTAGCGTCTTTTCCCAAAGCAACCAAACTATCTGAAGGAGAAAGCTCGGTTATTGTAATATTTGTATTTTGAGCCAATGCCCCAGCAGGAAGATTTAAAGATGTATTTCCGTGGGATTGATCGCCGCTGGGCAAGGTTATCTCCCCACCGTTTGTGCCGGCTGATGAGATTTGAGAAACGCCTATGTTAGAAACTGTAATGGTGCTGGTTTTTACTGAATTTGCACTAATGTCCGCCGATCTGAAATAATAATAAAATGCTGATGCCGCATTATCCACCGTTAGAGAAAATTGAAAATTATAACTTGTAGGAGATCCTGTAATAGTTGCGGTTTCCGTTGATAAAGTTACGTTCGAATCTGTCCAATGATGCATAGAAAGAGAGTTTATTCCTGTTGCATCCGTAACAGTACCGGTCGTAACTACGGTTCTTGTCAGTGAAGAAATACGCTCTAACGATTTATGCGTTATTACGGGCGAGTCTGTTTCTGGCGGGGCTACGCCGGAAAAAGAAACATACATCGTGATAGTAGAAATGGAAACAGAAGCAAAAGCCGCCTCAGCTGTTTTCGCCATTGCGAATATAAACAAAAAGGATAATAAGTAAGTTAATATTCTATTCATAAAATAATTCTATTATCAGCATGCTCGTTTTATATGTCCTTGGTGTAACGGCATTTTCAAACTTTGCTCCGAGATAAATATAATTGCGGGACACTGCTCCACCCCAGGTTCCTTCAGCATGCTGTATGCCTCTATTATCCCATACGGTAACAGCGTCTTCGCCGTCAACAAATATATCAGCACCAGTCGTTCCTCTGTCTTTCATCCACAAAAAACAGGGATAAATACTATCCTGCCCCCCAAAAGCGGTGCCGTATATCTTATTATCAGTTCCTTCAACCATGTTGTAAGTATCGGTTGTGACATCAACCATACGCCAGCACATGGGCATACGTATAGTTGTTGAAGAAGCATCAATTAAACCGGCTGGGTCGCCTGAACCTGTATACTGGGGAGTGGCACTTGCATGTAAATTATCGGTATAAATCTGTATACCCCATCCGGGCTTGTAATAGTCGAGCATCATCTCAACATACTGGTCAGCAGCTTTCCAAGGATTGGTACTAGTTAAAACATTTTCAACATTACTCCATGTTATCTGACTTGTTGTGTTATTGTCGCTTATGTTTTTTAAAGTGATATCAAGCGTTTGGGTATTAGAACTTTTCCATATCACATTATCAATCCAAAAAAACACATCTTCCGTCCATCCGCCAGCGTTCCACAAAGAATGAAACTTTGCAGGTTGCCGAATTTGAGTCATATTTACACCAAAAGATGCTATAGTAGTTGAAACATAATGCCATTGGCCATCTAATGCACAAAAAGAACTTATATTTTTATTATGGTCGCCTACACCGTCTCTTATTCCTATCTGAATATGAGTTGATGCTTTTACCCAAAATTCAATGGTTCCACCCGAATAATAGCTCATATCTGTAGCTATTTGATCAGTCTCATCAACTCTTGGAGTATCCGTACTATATCCAAACTGCATCCAAACTCCGCCGCCTTTATTTCCAGTTGGAACTGTTACTTTGAGTCCTTCTAAAACCTCAGTTGATCCAGCAGCAGTAAAATCAGCTTCTAGTGTCGTTGATCCAGTATCGGACTGCCAAGCACCCATAAAGCCGCCATCAGGATTTGCAGGAGTTGTAGGATTAAGCACATCATATTCTACGCCTTCATAAGTCTCGGAATATACGGCATAAACATCGTTGCCGATGTTTGCAGCAAAAGTATAAACGACACAAACAGAAATAATTAATAATGAAAATACTATTTTTCTCATTTTACGCTCAGTTTTCCGGATTTATTTATCTTCATTTTAAACTTTTCTTCCCTATTTTTTTCAAAAGCAGATATATTTACCAAAACATCATATTTTCCCTTTTCTAATTCTTTACCGTATCTCGCTATAACTGCCCTTTCAGAGCCCGGATATACCGGCCTTCCTTCAATAAATTCAAATTTTGCAATTTCCTTATTTTTCTTCGTAATTTTTACAAAACCTTTCGGCCTAATGTGTATATTTCCGCTGTTTGCAACTTCACAAGAAACCTGAAATTCGTTTTCATGAAATTTAAAATCACAGTCTTTTATTTGCCACTCTATTTTTTCTGTTCCCTCAATGAGAACATAAACCGGCACGCTGATAACCAGTTGAACATTGGTATTTTCTTTAAATCCTGGCGAAAAAGATATCATCCCTACTAAAACGCCGACTGCACTGCTGGGCACAGATACTTCGAATTTGATTTCTCTGCTTTCACCCGGCTTAAGGATTAATACATCTGTATCTACATTCAGCCATTTATCAACAGCAATCCCTTCATTTTCAGGCAAAACAAACCAGTCTTTTATTTTGACGGCAATGTTTGCGGTCTCACTATACCTGCTAGTAACTGCATATACCCCTTTTGTTCCTTGCCCTGGCTTACAGGAAATCTCAACCCTTGAAGGAGTAACAGTTATGCTTGCAGAAAGAAAACCTGCCCCCAGAAAAAATATAAGTCCTGTTAAACAAAATTTTTTGAGCATCTTACTCCGTAAATGCTTCTATTCTTAAAGTTGATGTCTGATAAGTTCTTGGCGTTAATGCATTAGTAAATTTTGCGCCAAAATATATATAGTCCGGCGAAACAGCATCATCTGCCCATGTGCCTTCTGCATGTTGTAACCTTCCTCCGGACTCACGCATCGTCACATATTCCTCTCCGCCTGTCATCGCACTTGGGCCTGAAGCATCTTTCATCCATAAGAAACAAGGATATGCAACCCCTAACTCCGTGCTGTAAAGAGTAGATCCATTCTGATCAATTGTAAGAGTATCGGTTGAAGCATCTACTATTCTCCAGCACATCTGCAACGGATCCGCTGAAGTATCCTCCACGGCTACTAAACCTGCAGGATCATTTGAACCGGTGTATTGAGGGCTTGCGACTGGAGTTGAATTGTCAGTATAAATCTGAATGCCTCCTGTTGCCGCCGTAATTGTTGAATAAAGCACTACGCGAGAATCTGCTCTTCTCCAATCTGTTGAACCGATAGTAATATCTCCGGGGGTCCAATAGACCTGCGTTGTGGTCCCGCCAACAAGATTTTCAAAAGCAATACTATATGACACCTCTCCGGCAGATGCAAAGGAAACTCCCGCAGTAAAAGTCGACTTAGCTACACTTGAAAATGCCGCATGCGCTGAAGGCGCAGTCAATAAAGTAAAAACAACTAAAACTAAAAACTTTTTAAAACTCATTATTCCTCCTATATAACCCTTGTTACAGTATTAACTATATTTCCATTCTATAAAAAGATTCGAGATAAGTAAATAACTACCCTTTTCATTTTACGCTGATTTCTCCGGATTTTCCGATTTTCATTTTAAACTGCGCTTCAACTTCTTCATCAAAAGCAAATATATTCACCAAAACATCGTATTTTCCCTTTTTTAATCCCTGATCATGTCTTGCAACAATTACCCTTTCAGAGCCCGGATATACCGGCCTTCCTTCAATAAATTCAAATTTTGCAATTTCCTTATTTTTCTTCATAATTTTTACAAAACCTTGAGGCCGTACATGGATATTACCGCTGTTTCCTATTTCTGCTGAAACTTGAAGTTTATCTTTTTCAAACTTTATGTCTGTAACTCCCCAAGCTATTTTTTCTGTTCCGGAAACGGTTGCAAAAACTGAAACACTAACCACCATCGTTATATTTTGTTTTATTTTAGTCTTGGGCGTGAATGAAAACATGCCAACCAAAACACCTTCCATCCCCGAAGAAATATTTACTTCAAAAGGAACTTCGGAACTTTGGCCCGGTTCCAAATGAACTGTTTTGTTGGAAATATTAAGCCAATCTTTAACTTCTACATCCTTATTGTCGGGGAGCATAAACCAGTTTTTTGCCGATACAACAACATCAATGGGCGTGTTGTAATCATTTTTTACTACATAAAACCCATTGAATGATTCGCCGGGCTTTAGCGTAATCTCCGTTCGGGACGGCTCAATAGACAAGCCCGCAAAAGCGTACGGGCTAATCGATAAACATAAAATAAATAAAAATATTTTCTTTAACATTTTCTTCCCCCAAACAACACTATTCTGTAAAAGCTTCTATCAGCAGTGTAGAACATTTATAAACTTTCCCCGCTTCCGCACCATTAAAATTCGCTCCGATATATATATAAAACGGGGTGGATTCCTGCCCCCATTCGCCTTCGGAATGATGAATGCCCCGTGCCCAATCCACAACGGTAACGTCATCATCGCCATCAGAAAAATTACCAGGCACACTAACATCTTTCATAAACAAAAAACACAAGTAACCGGCACCTATCTCAGTACTGTACAAAGAAGAAACACCTGTCTCTTCGATAGTTAGCGTATCCGTAGACGTAGCAACAATACGCCAGCAAGTCGGTAAGGGATTTGCAGTGGGAGAACTTACACAAACCAGTCCTGCTGCCGTGCTTACCCCAACATATTGCGGGTCCGCAGCCCCATCTTTATTGTCCGTGTAAATTTGGACGCCACCGGTTGCAGATGTAAATGTTGCATGCAGTAAAATATAAGAATCCGATCTTCGCCAGGTAGTTGTACCAAGATCTATACCAGCTGTATTCCAATAAATTTGAGTAGTTGATCCGCCTGTAAGATTCAGTAATTCAATGCTCATACTAACATTGCCTGTACCTGTAAGGGATGCTACTGCCGTAGAAGTGCTTTTTGATACAGAAGTTACTGCCGCATAAGAAAACTGCGAAATAAATATGAGAGAAATAATTAAGAAAAAAAACAACGTCTTTTTATGCATAGTATCTCCAATATTTGCTACTGATTTTAAGATAAGAACTAAAACTTGATCTGGTTGGACTAATAAAGAAGGAAACTGAAAGCTTTTGCATAATTCCTCTGTAATTACAAAGCTTTTTGTAGTTACTGGTATTATACCAAAGAAATTTTGAGTTGTAAACATCGTACAATGGTGAGTCTATTGGGATATTATCGAAGTCTTGCAGTATCGGAAGAAGCGAACAGTTTATAATATACAGTTTTGTGGTTAAAAGAAAGGGGGTTAAATGCGGCTAGGGAAAGAAATCTCCACCCCGTGGATGATGATGAAGCCACCCATTGGCCCTTGTTGCCGCGGGGTATTTCCCATTCATCTTTAAATGTCAATATTATTTCTTTCTCTTTTGGTTTTTTTGAAGTATAGGGGAGGGCACCGTCTTTAAAATTGACAAGAACCGAGGCATATTGCAACTCATCGGAAAATATCTTGGCTTTTTTCCTGTATTTTTTCGCCAAATCATATAATCCGAGTTCGTCGGCATAATCCGACATAACCTGATAAGCAACAATATGAAAACCTGTCCCCTCCATCCACATCATTTTTAAATCTCTGCCTCTGCTTTCGGTATTTGTGAAATCAAATCCGCTTACTTTCACGCCGCTAATTTCATCGGTTACTAAAAAATTTCTTTCGGCAAAATCCATTAGTTTGAACGGATCAATACCCATTTTTTTGAGAGTTTTTGGACCCAACGCAGCAATGGTCCAAGATACAGTGTCTAGTGCTGCTACCCTGTCGACACCGTGCTCATTAAATCCCACGGTTAAATATTCGTTTTCCTTATCATAAATTACTTGTTTAAGCCAACGCCTAAGGCCCACTATTTCCGATATCATATCTTTTGGTCCATAGTCATTCGCTTTAAATATATGCCTTACTTTATCGCCTCCTTTTTCATATATTTCTTTCATCATTATGAGTGCGGCATAATAATCCACATTATTCTCGGTAGAAAATACTTTACTCCAATCCGCCCCCCAGCCGAATCCCATGCTTACGCCACCTCGCCTGCCATCGGGAAAAACATAGTGTTCTAAGGACTGTGCCCATTTCATTTCGTCAATTAAAAAATCCAGATAAGTAAGGTCTCCGGTTATTGCGGTATACTGCAAACCCGCTATTGTAACCCACATATTAGGACCAAGGTGTATTCTTGAGTCAATCCCCATAGCTAAACCGCCATTTGATGGTCTATCTGTTGCATAGCAATTTAATAATCCCATGTTTCCATTTTTAAGATGATAAAACTCGTGACTGTACACATCAAGCATTTGTCTGGCTTTACGGATTTGGCCAGAGACAAGATAAGACAAAATCGCAATTGAGCCATCGTATGTAAAAGATTGTGCGTCTAAAGCCCCATACTGCCCATATGCAAACGACTTTGTAAAAATATCATACATATATCTTGCGCTTCCGCGAAAACTTTCCACAAGACCGTTTACATCCGAACGCTGACGGTCGAAAAAACGGAGCGTCTGAACCTGTATACTATAATAGTTTTTTTGAAGATTTGAAGAAAGAAATGAATTTCTATACTCTTTGTCAATGTAATTAGAGCCAAGAAGAATTTCTGCATTTCTTGAGGTAAAATTAATTAACAAACAAATAATAACAAAATATCTGAGAAAATTATTTTGGACAGGGGTTTTGTTTATCATTTTTTTAAAGATTTGAATAAAAAATAAAACAGTACTAAACAAGCACTGTTAATTTCAACTTCTATATAACCTGTATATGTTATATCGTCAAGAGTTATTTTTCCCAACGAATATTATCTACGTAAAATGTAAAATTAGTGTCCCCATCGCTAAGTATAATGAATAATGCTTCTATCGCATTTAAATCAATATCTGTAAACACCGTTAAGGGAATTGAGACCGAATGCCATTTATCGTCCAACACAGCTCCATAAGTAGTCGCATATACATCAGCCGCCGGTAAATCATCAATCTTAACACCGACTTCTTTAGTAGTGCGCAGGTCAAATTTTAGGTATCCTCCTGAAAATCTGGACATATCAGTTGGGACCTTATTTGTTGAACTCGGGCTTTGATATCCAAACTGCATATAAATACCACCCCACCCACAACCTCCCCCACTAGCAGCTACAACAACCTTAAGCCCCTTACTCCCTTCGCTATACTCTCCGGCTCCATATGCATCGCTCATAACTGCCCAATTAAATTGCCCAGCATACCCACCGTCAGGATTTGAGTTGGCAACATCAGTTGAAGAATTATAGACATCAAATAAAAGCTTATGCGCCGAGGATAACATCATTTGTTCAATGAAAACACCGTACATATCATTAGGCACAGAATTCGGTGTGAGGTCTCCGACAGTTACACCCACTGAGGCTCTTATGCTCCCGTATTGAGCATAAATAACCGATGTACCAAGGGTCGTACCTGCTGTAAATGTAACTGTCTTTCCCGTGGCTGGGCTTATTGTTCCTAAATTAATATTGTCTATTGTCCAGGTCGGAGATATGTCGGGATCAGTACTCTGTGCGCTTGTTGCCAATGCCTTCAAAGTAACTTGTGCACCTTTATTAGCTATCACGGAGCCCGGATCTATAGTGATATTTAATGTGTCTACAGATAACCTGTTCTTCTTTGAAGTACAAGAAAGAAAGTTAAATACGATTCCTATAGATAATAATAAAAACAAAGCTTTTTTCATTTAACCTCAAACTGCGCTACTTCAGAAATGCTTAGTAAAAATTAATTTTAAATCCTTCCCGTTGTTGCAGGCCAGTCTAATGCCGTCGTTTTTCTTTCCGTCCAAGGTTGTCTTCTTTGCCACTATGTATGAATCTACTATACCGTATATCCAAAGAAGGGCAATTGTGTATGTGGAAATCTGCGTCAAATTGTTTTTTGACTCATAATCAGAATACAAGTCATTACTCGTATCATTAATTAACCCCGCTTTTTCATATTTTTCATAGGCTTTGTCCGCCTCGAATCCATAATACATGGAAGAAACTAAAAAAAACAATGACCCACCGGCAATTATATAACCCTTGGTATCCTGATTATTAAAAAACTGTCCCCATCCAGGCAAAAGAACTGCTCTTACCACCGTATTTTTATTATTGTATTCAATGAAATCCAGATATGTGGCTTTTTCAGCCATTAGAGAAACGGGCAGAATAAAAATACATATCATAAATACAATCAACTTTTTTTTCATTTAAGAATTACTCCAAATTATTTCGTTAATTTTATGTCGTCAAGAAAAATTGTACCGCCATGGCCTTGCTCTGCGCCGGAATACTCGTAAACAACTATTAAATAATCCTGAATATTGCTGGCACTCGCTCCGCTTATAGGAAACTCATATCTTACCCAATCATCGGTTATTACATGATCACCGACGTTACTGGTCCATGTATTTGTAATCGATGGAGTTGCTTCAAATTTCAGCTTTGCCACGACATCATCGTACAGCTCGCCTCTTATCATGAAAGAAATCTTTGTGTATGCCCCAGGCGTAATATCCTTATTTGCAGGTGAATTCGGATCGTTTGAATCCTGCACAGCCAGCCTGAACCCCACCCAGTCAAACTCTCTGGTATTTGTTGTGTAATCAGTCACTTCACTTCCGTCCCAGGAATACATCATACATTTGAATCCGACTCCAGGTTTATCGAAAACACTGACATTGATAGTCTGGCCTTCCTGAGACCGCAAAAATATGAAGTCACCATTATTTTTTAATTCATCGTCGTACAACACCCAGTCTCCCCAAGCTGTGTTCCCCGGGAAAACTTGAGGACTTACCAGGTTGCTTTGAGGATTATCACTGCATCCAAAAAACACCGGAAGAAACAATAGACTAAAAATAATGAAATAGTTCCTTAATTTATGCATCGTTTATTCTGTGTATTACCCTTTATTCATAAATTATATCATCAAAATATATCGTAAAACCGTTTGGATTATCATCCTTTGCTGCCGCAAAACAGAAACCGCCAATAACGTTTGTCAGGTCCCTGTTAGCTAGATTTATGGTGTACTTTTGCCATTTATCAGACAGTTCAATCGGGCCGATAGACGAGAAATCTGAATCGCCGAATTCTCCGCTAATACCACCCATCTTAATTTCAGATAAAATTTCTCCGCCTCTTTCTCCGCAAGCCCAGAAGGTAAGTTTTCGTGCACCAGTTAAATTATATCCTGAACGATTACCCCAATTGTTTGCCGGATATTGCCAATACATTCCAACCCATCCTGCATTTTGGGCCATTCTAGCATTGTACTGTATCTGAAAGCTTGTCTGTCCGCTATGCACTTTCGCTGTATAGCCAGGATTTACCCTTAAGTCGCCATAATCTCCCATCCAACCGGTCGGGAAAAAGTGGCTCCCTCTCGCCCCTCTGTCGCTATACACCAGAAACGGAGTAAACTTACCCTTACCTTTCCGTTGTCCTCTTTTCGATTCTTTAGCACGCTCTAACGCAGCAGCTGTTGCAGCTTCAGCTGTTTTCCTCTCTTGCTCGGCTTTTGCTCTTGCTCTAGCTGCGATTCTTGCCTTTCTCTCCATTTCTTCTTTTGCTGCATCTCTTGCTTCGGACTGAATTTTATTTTTGTACTGCGACTCTGCATGAGTTTTCGCTTCTGCTCGGGCTTCTTCTTTTGAGCGTCTCCTTGCAGCTGCCCTTGCTTTCGCTTTTGCAATTGCATCGGCTTTTGCTTTTGCTTCTGCTTCTGCTTTCAAAGACGCTTCTCTCGCCGCTTTCTGTTTTGCAGCTTTCTTTTCAGCTTCCTTTGCAGCCTTTTGTGCTGCCTTTTTTGCTTTTGCTTCTTCTTCTTTCTTTTTTTTGGAAACAGCTGATTTTTGCGGTTTAGGGGATTCTTTCTTTTCAACTGTTTTTTTCCCTTTCTTCTTTGGTTCTTCTTTATCTTCCTTGGATTTTGTCCTTGATCTTCTAGATCTTGAAGACTTTGTAGATTTCTTTTTCGAATAAGTTCTCTTTTTCCTTGAAGATCTTTTTGGCCTGGAAGATTTTTTCTTCTTTGAATTCACACTTGAAGAATCTTCAGCACTGCTCGTACTTGATTCCGCATAAACAAAACCAGCACTACCAAGCATAAAAAATGCAGCAATTAACAAACAAAAAATCTTTTTCATCATAATCTCCTCTTCTGTGATTTTCTATTATTTACTATCGTCCTATATTCCACCTTTGATCAGTTATTATGTAAACATCAAATACGTCTGATGTTCCTTTATTTCCTGCGCCATCTGTGGCCACTAGCTGCAATGTATAATCGCCTTGAGCAATTATTCTATCTCCTCTGGCATAAGCTCCGTTCCACCAAACAGATTCCGGCGGCTGTCCTTCGCCAGAAATCGTCGTAACTACATTTCCGTTCGTATCCTTTACCAGAACCTTCCATTCATATATTCCGCTGTTATTATCGACAGCAGAAAGTTTCAAGAGTATTTTATCGTCTATACCGTCGCCGTTGGGAGAAAAAGACATGCCAGATACAGCCAGCTTTACATACGGAGGTTTATCGTCCATGCCGGGCCTTATGCCGTATAGTTTTGCAAAAGTTTTTTTCTTGGTTTTTTCTTTAAAGTCTGCGGTAATTGTTCCGAATTTTACTGTTAAAGAGCAGCGTATTTCATCATAGGCGCCTAGTTCCGTGGTAATATATTTATCATCCGTCTCTTTAGCAGATGTGTAACCTATCCCAAAATTTATCATATCATTGAAATCACGACTTATATCAAATTGATAAAGAGTGTCGAAAGTTTCTCCGTATTGGCGATGCCATAATTCCGGGCCCCAGTAGTCTTTGCTGTATCTTATGCGGCCGTTATACGGACCGGTTTTTAATGATACACCCACCGTAAAATAATTCGTGATGGCCTTGCCTTCAAGAGTTGAAGTGGTATAAGCAACGCTATTTGTTGCAAGGGAATCTCCGAAGGCAAAATCAATATTCATCTGCCAATTCCTTAAAACCACCCTGTTTATCATTTTGAACTCTGTAATAAAATTATCCGTAGCCCAAGCACCTGTTGTGTAAGGTTCATCCCAAAGCATTCTTCCCAGACTGTCTTTATAAAGAAGTCTATCCGTTCCTCCAGGATAGCTGGTTAGCGTCAGCGCAGCTCCGCAAGAATACTTGGATTTTTCTAAAGGATTTAAATTCCACGTTTCTACCAAATTCGGTTCATATCGATAAAACCAAGATTCGGGAGTAGGGTCATAAGTATGGACCAAAGAAATAATATGAGCATCTCTGTTATCTCCGGTATTGGGATCTCCCCATCCTACCCAAAAGGGGCTTTCAGGACCGCGTGGTAATAACAATGCCGGGCCGGGATTTGCAATAGTACCGTCACAAACATAAGGAACGGGGCCTAAAAGCGGTTGACGCCTGATATAACTTAATCCCATATAATTTTTCTTTGAAATCTTTTGCGAAATATCTACCTCTGTCTCTTGTTTATTGCCGGCAACCAATCCCTGATACGCATAACGCAGTGATACTTCATCAGCCAACAACTTTTTCCTAAATCTTATTTTTGCGCTATAGCCAACGGCATCATTTGCATTGGTAGTTTCGGTTTTTTCTAAATATTTGGAGCCGCCCACACCCGTGCCCAAAGCTACATTTTCGACATAAGTATATTCTCTGTCCAATCTAAAAGGACGATACATTAAACCTATTTCCAAAGGATTGCCATAAAATTTAAATCTTGAGGCAATTTCTGCCGTTTTCATCCTCTCGTCGGGATCCCCGTAAGGAATTATATGATCTATCCAAATAAGATTAAAATCTGCTTTGAATTTTCGAAAAGCGTAATTTATGTATACGCCGTTTTTATAGTCCCAAATCGCTTCCGGTCCATATATTACCTGTAATTTTCCAAATTTTCTCTTATTAATATTTATTTGCCACATTTCGGGAACAGGACTTCCCGATACTCTTAAATATTGTGAAGTATCATTCTGAGGAGGAAATAAGCCAAACATGTCCCCTTCATAACCCCAGCCGTTAAAAGGTTTTCCTCTTAAGTACTGAACGTTAGCCCAGTTGTTTACTTTATAGTTTACTTTTCCGCGTTCCCAATAGAAACTGGTACCGTCGGCACTCATTCTATGCTCGAGGTTTATAGGCATCCAAAATTTATCCGCGTAGTCGTTGATAAATTTAAATCCTAAATCAGCAGATAAATTCCTGGAGGGATTAAACTCCATGTCTAATAGTAAAGTTTGTCCAGAGACTGTTTCCCAATCGTTTGTGGTTGTTGTGGAAGGATCGTGCGTGTAGTTGTAATTTATATCTTTGTAACCAGAACGTGTTGTAGACCATTTGTCATCAAGCTTATGAGAATAATAATCAAAACGCAACTCAGGTTTTATTCTGACAGACCCTAAACCTAGCCTATCATAAGCATGGCCTAAAGAAGTGTAAAAACATAGAAAACAAAAAGAAAAAAAGAGTAACTGCTGAATTTTTATCCGCATTTCTTATTATTTTATCTAATGTTTTCAAATAAGTCAAGTATTTTTCGCATTTTCATATTGACTTTATAATACGAAAACACTTTTTAAAAACTGACAACATGAGCCTGAATAATTCAAAAAATAACAAGAAAAATGGGCACATTTTTAATATTATTTACTTTTGTATTTTCTCCATAGACTTTCGTAAGCAAAAAATGCCGGCCTTAAAGTACGTAAAAACGGGCTATCCGTTCCATCGCCTTGAGTAGTTATTCCCAATACTTCTTCATAACTCCAACCATCCAGAAAAGGTGCTCCAAACTTACCTACTTTATCCTGTTCAATGGGGCTAAATTGCGGAGGTGGGCCGGCTTTCCACCATTCATCTGTCCATTCAAAAACGATACCGCCTAAAGCATTACCCTCTCCAAAACCGGCGAAGTTAGACTCTAAATCCAGCCAGTTTCCGATATGATATCTTGCTTGAGCATTGTCTGAACGCTTTTTCGGCCACCTTGAATGATGTGCAGAACATCCATATTCCGTAATCAAAACGGGTTTATCGTAAATATCTTTCACGTCCCACCATAAAGACCCAAAACCCTGTTCTCCTCTGTAGCAATTTGCCCCAAAGACATCTAATTTTGGGGCATTTTTTGCACAAATATCTAAGTAGAGGGTATCTCCGTTACATACAGCAACCGGTCTTTTCTGAGAATCTAATGCCTTTATAAGTTTTACAGCTTTATTTACAAATTTGTAGTAGGCTTCCGGCTGGATCTTTGCCCGACATCCTGAACCGGCACTTACGCCCGGCTCACCAGGACCACCATAATTATTTTCATTTCCCAAAACCCACATTAAAATATAAGGCTCATTCCTGTAATCCTTGACCATTTTGCTCACGCTTTCAAGCATATTATCTATATCTTCCGGATTTGTATAATCGGTACCATAATACCAGTCCGCATTGGATCCTGCGGTATACATACCGATAAAATCCCCCATCAAATACATGAAGCCATAATCTTCATAACCCTTGCGTAATAGTTCTTTATTGAAATCCGGATGATGATAAAGCCTTAGTGTATTTACACCCATGTTCTTCATAAGCGTAAAATCACCGACTATTTTTTCGTCATTATCCCTTTTATTATTACCATTTCTATCAAGATATGATTCAAACGGAGCGTCAATAATTCCGTTGTTGTTATAATCGGCAAATTGCCAGTCTCTTGAAACATTTAATGTACCGTTGTCCGGGCTCAAACCGACTTTGTTAGGAGAATACGCCATGCCGCGGATAATGTAAGGCACGCCGCTCACAAACAACTGCCAATGCCTGTTTTCATATTTTTTTAATTTTACTTTTCCTTCACCAACGGTTTCCAGGACCTTCATTTTTTCGATGGGCTCTCTTTTCTGTACGAAGTCTTCCGGCGTGGCCTCTATCATTTTACCAGGGTGAATTATAAACTCGTCGTTATTTTTGTCGTTATCAAAACCATTTTTTACCCGTATAGAACAGCCAACAAGTTTCATGCCTAAATTTGGATATTTTTTTGTCAGGTATCTTATCCTGTCTATGGACACAGGAGCAATATACCAAACCGTACCCCAGTATGTTGAACCAGTTGACTTCGGCCAATGGACAACGGTTGCATAATAAGCCTTTATCGCATGAGCGATATTTCCGCCCCTTTCCAGGGCAAGTGCCGTGTAATAAAGTTTTGTGCCCGGTTCCTGCGCTGAAGTAGCCCATTTATAAAAATTTAAACCATGATTATCGGTGTTAATGTAGTCCCAGATATTTCCGCTTAACTTTCCTTCTTTGTTGGCTTTTTTATAAGCCGGGTCGCGCAACACACTTTTTACATTGGGGTAAATACCTTCGCCTACAGCTTGTCTTAATGCAGCCTTATTTTTGATTACATATTTATAATTTGGTTTCCCCACATTGGTGAATTCTCCATACTCGCCGTATTTAACAATTTTTTCTGTCCCTTTGTCGAAAAGCGGAAATGACTCGGCAGATAAGTAAGAAAAATTTCCTGCAAAAAATAAAACTGATAAAAATAAAAGTTTTCTGGAAAGCATTGTTCCCTCCGGTGAATTATTGTTGACTAAAAAATAAAATGGGCAGTGTAGGGTTCGAACCTACGACCCCTTCCTTGTAAGGGAAGTGCTCTTCCAGCTGAGCTAACTGCCCAACATATATTTGAAATATTGGTCGATAATTCTAGCAAATTTGTAAAATTTGTGTCAACACACAAAAATATAAAAGAGCCCTCCATCTCATAAAGACGAGATATGCAAAGGCCCTTATATATTGGCTTATAGCTTAGTCCGAGGTTCAAACCCTAAATTATCAGGTCCCTCAAGCGACCACTATTTTAAAAAGAAATCTATTTTTTCTTTTTCTTTGCTTTTTTCTTTTTCTTTCCGCCGCCGCGACGAACCATTTTCGCACGGGAAACATCACCGGCTTTATCCATGAAGTAAAGATACCCTGATGCTTTCTTTACTCCAACTTTTTTTACTTTTTCTTTTTGACCGCCTTTCTTACCTCCGCGAGCCATTTTTGCACGAGAGATATCTCCAGCTTTGTCAATGAAGTAGAGATACCCGTCTACTCTTTTTACTCCTGCTTTAGCAACTTTTTCTGCCATTGTGTGTCACCTCCTTTTTATTTTGTGCGTCAATTAATGAACGCCTAAACTTATACCAAAAAAAAACGCAAATTGCTATCCTTTATTCTCATTTATTTTTTCTTTTTTGAACAAGGACAAATTTGCGTCTTCTTTTGTTGTTATTATTCTTTCTTTAAGCCAAGCATCAACAACTTCTTTTGAAAATCTATACTGCCGCCCAATGCGGGATGCAGGAATTTTTTTGTTGCGTATTAGGTTGTAAATCTTTGATTTACCGATACCGAGATATTCAGAAAGCTCCCTGATATCCATTACCTGCTTAGTGTCTTTTTGGCCAACATTATTTTCCATATTTTGCCATGCCGTACTTAGTTTTTCTATATTGCGTTGTTATTGTACATTATGTGCTATATTTTGTCAAGTATTTGCTGAAAAAAATATTTTTCCATATTTTAGCATTACATCATTTCTATTTACATTATTTATCTTGTATTTGAGTAAACAAAAAAACAGGTATACGATTTTTGTATACCTGTTTTTTTATAAACTCTATTGCCTTTATGCAGCAGTGGTTATGCTTTGCACCGCTTCGATACTGATCATGGCTTCTTTGCCGATTTTTTCAGCTAAGGATCCTGATTCTCTGTCTCCAAAAACATCAAGGAGCTCCTGAAGCGTAGTCGCAGCTTGACCTGCTGGTGTCGTGTTTTCAAGTAAATCAGCCAATAGGTTTATTGCTTCATCCGCAATATCGTATACTTCTTCAGCAGTATATTTCCCGCTTTCGCCATGTAAACGTATAGCTTCATTTGCCAGGGCCATCGCTTTTTTATACTGATCAAAATAATTTGATGCTTTATGTACTGTCTCAGGATTTAAACCTGAAAAATCACTCTTCATGGAATCAGCATGAATAAGATGAGGTTGTAAAAGAGTTTTAACGTGCGCCATTGCGTATAACTCGGCGTGCTTCTTTGTAAAGTTTTCCTTTTTTATCAGGTCTTCAGCAAGAACTCTTTCGGCGGATCCGAGCAAATATCCGGCTGCTTCATGAATCTGTGATTGTTTTTTCACATCTGCAGAGTTATTCAAGATTTTCAAATCATGCTTTTCTAATAATGCTTTCAATACTGCTTCGTTTTTCTTATACCACGATTCCACATTTTCATCATCTAAGCTTAGATATTCACTTAAAACTTGAACAATAGTTGCTATTTTTTCACTGCCTGTGTATGGCACTATGTATCTTTTCTTAATATTAAGAGCTCTGTGTCTTCCCTTTTGAAATCTATAATCAGGACTATTTTTTCTGCTTTCAATCTTATTTTTAAACAGTTGAGTTATATTGCTTATTAGTGAACGAGCTTCATATGTCTCAAAAATCTCTTTGGCCAGTTCAGCCGGCAATCCTAAAATCTCCACATCCTTTATTAAATCTTTTGACAATTTGGTTTCTAATTCCTTGATATCAACACCAAAGCCGCCTAAAGGCACTTTTAAGCCCTTGTTGTCATTTAAGCAGATTTCAAGCCAGGAATTGGATGTATTTTCTGGAATATTGTTTCCGAATAAAACTCTTACAACCTTTTTAATATTAAGATTCTTAAAGAGTTTCGAAATTTCCAAATCCGTTTCTTCAAGATAACTATTCTTGTATTTTTCAAAATAATGCCTGTCTAAATCTTCAAGATATATCTTCCGCACTAATTTTTCACCATCAGTCATCTTAGAAGATTCAGGAGTGATTTTAATTGGAATCTTAGGCTTCATTGTCTCAGGGAATAAAATCTCAGGCAAAATACTACCAACTATTGCCCCCGGTTTTGTTTTAATTATTATGGTTCTCAATTTTATTATGGTGCTTTTGAATTTTTTAATAGCAAGCATTCCTAATCTTGGATAATTATCTAAACCTAACTTCAAGCTTGAGAAATCCAATCTTACGCCGTCCGCGTTTGATTTTTTAAGAATAACTTTCATGTCGGCAGAAAAATTTTCCATGTAGTTATTTTGCGTGAACTTTTTATTGACTGTATAGTCAATTACCACTTTCAATTTTTTGTTATGGGCCAAATTTATTGCGTTGCTCAATTTTTCTAACCATTCTGATGATAATTGTTCAGGCAAAGACCTGAGCACTATAGTATCGACACTCCTTTTTTGCATGTTATCCAGGCTTTCTTCCGATAAAGAAGATTCCAATTCTTCAATATTTTCGTTAATATTTATAGTTTCAGAAATAATAGGATCGGAAGCAGTAAATTCTTCTTTCTTTCTGTTTGCAAAATTATTTAGAAGAATAAAATAATCGTATATATCGGTTTTTTCTGTTAGCGTCATATCATAACCAGTTTTGACTCTATCTTTTTTGAGGTCTCCAATTTTGTTAAACACTATGATAGAATTTTCAAAATTTTTACTGATATCAAAATCTTCCAAGGATATTGGTCTATCAGTTTCAATTACTTTTAAGTTAAAATTTTTAAAGGACCTATGCAAAACCTCTAACGTAACAGGCATTTCTGTTATCCAATGCATTATCTCAAAACCATGTTCCACTTTTGCTTTGTTATAGAAAAATACCGCTACTTTGCCTTTATTTGTCTTGATTTCGGTAGCATACACGTTTGATCTTCCTTTGCCAACAATACGAAACCCTAATAGTTTCTCGGTTGTATCACACATATTTATTAGGGAATGCTCTTTAAAGTTTCTCTTGTTTATTCCTTCGGGCAAGGGCATAGCAACAACAACTCTTGCACCGCCAAGATTCGCCAAATCTCTTGCATGTTCAATTTCAGATGAATTTAGGTAATCGTCTTTCCCATATTGCTTTGAAACAGCTATGCCAAAATCTTTTCCAAGATCCGGGGCAATTTCATTTATTGGACAACGAGATTCTAGATACCCTACAATAATGCCCCTTATTGATCCGCCATATAACATGCCTACATTTGTCTTTTTTTGATCCTCCAGCATTTTTACCACTTGTTCAAATATTAAATGATAAGATGAAGCTTTTTTATCCAAAACATAGTGCATGTTCGGATGATTTCTAAAGTAGGTTGCCGGGACATTGTCCGTAACCGGCCCATTTAGAGTTTTTAATATTGCCCCTGCTTTGCTATGACCGTATACCATTAAATAAATTTCTTTGGCTGCAAAAATCTGCTCCAAGCCAAAACCGAACCACTTTTCCGGGACTAATTCTTCTTTATTATCAAACGCCCTGGCGTTGTCACGCCTTGTTTGCGGACTTATCACAACTGCTCCAGAAACTTCCGGATTTGTCCCAGGCTCATTTTTCCCTACATGGCCGTTTGCGCCTATACCTACGAAAGCAAAATCAATCCCGCCGTAGTTTGAAATCAGTTTTTCCATTCGTTCTATTTGTTCTTTTATCGGATTTTTACCATACCAGAAATAGAAATTATCAGGATTTACATTTGTTTCTTCTATTAAATTTTCAAAAATCTCATTTCTGAAAATTTCAATTCCTTCATATTCGTCTAAATTAAAAATAATCAAGTTAGAGAGATTAAGATAATTTTTATGTTTTGAGCTCAATTTGTTTCTGCGTACAAGTTCGTTATAAAACGGCTCCATAGTACCACCAGTAGCTAACATTACCACTGTTTCCTTGCCTATAATATCATTTTCCCTGATAGTTCTCGCAAGTTTATCAACAGCGAATTTTGCTCCGTCGTCAGGAGAATCAACCTGTATTATAGTGTCATTATCTCTTTTAATAATTAAATGCTTCTGCTTCCTCCAAATTACAATGTTTACTCCGGCGTGTCCCGCAACTAATCCTACAACAAACAAAACTAATATTTCTAGAGCGTTCGATAACCAATTAGATGCTATCAAAGCTAATGAAGGGTTCAATATGAATAAAGATAAGAAATAAATCCCTGCAGCAAATGCAAAAAGAAGGCCCGTTTTTACAACAGCTTTTACCCCTTTTTTAAGCTGACCTCTCTCTTCTTGTGTCGCAGGGTCATGGTCTTCAGCGAATTTTGAAAGGCCCGTTGGATGGTCTTCAGTAGATTTTGAAAAAACAGATGGGAGGTAATAAAATATTAATAGAACCGTTTCTATTATAGGTGCCAGAATGAAAGCCAAAGCTTTATAGACTTTCTGATGCTTTGCGGGATCTCCTCCAAACAATCTAATTATTCTTGCAGAAATTTTCTTTGTTATGGGCAAAATCAGCATTTTTTCTTCAGAAAGTTTACCCATTCCATTAACAGAAATTCTTCCATCTTTGTCGATTGTTATCGCAATATTTTTTAATTTAAGTTTTCCATCTACCTCGCTTATCCCAGATCCTCCACCAACTTCTATCATGTTCTCTTGAAGTGCCAAATCAAAAACTTCTATCAATTGTTCTCTGTTCTCTTGAAGCGTTAAATCAAATGGTTCATCGGTAAAACACGCCATTAATACATTTCCTTCCAATATTGTGTCAGGAAAATATACTTTGCCATTTATTGTGAGTGCTTTAAGACCAACTGTACTTGTATTACCAAATGCTATTTCCATTTGGTCTAGACTGTTATAGAAAGGATGTAGCTGAAAGGCAGGCAATGCACCCTTTTTCTGATATTTTAATTTCCATGTCTTTGCATTAACTCCAAATAAATCACTATTGTATTGTAAGCAAAAATCAATCGGTGTTTTTATAGGAGTAAAGAAATCTGTCCTATCTTCAGTGTCTATATTGATAACTTCAACAAAACGAACAATCTCTTCCCCCTTATCATTTTTTCTTAATATTCCTTTTGTTCTAAGCAAATTTTTTACTCTACTATCTTCTGGACTATCTCCTAATAATAAAAAATAACTGTTAAGTTCTAAAATAACTGATGCCAACAATCCCTCCATCTGAATTCTTGGTGGATCATTAGGATTTCCAACTTCTCCTTTTTTAATATTTTGCAATAATGGAGGTTTTATAATTTCATAAAACCGCTCTTTGCCAATTATATCATCAACAAGCTCTTTCAGAAGCGGAGAAAGTTTTTCAACATTAAACAATGACGTATTAAGATTGAATCGTTCTTTGCCCAATTCTCCAAAACCCGGTATAAGTCCCATTTTATAAAACATTCCAAGTTTATCTCTGCCTGATAATTCTGCTTCCTTTGCCTCTAGCATTGCAAGAATACGTTCTAATATTCCAAATAAACCTCCTTTATTATCTAAAGCTGTTCTTGTTGTCGAGAGTAACATAACCGGAAGGTCAGTGCGTTTCATATACCCTATTAAATTCTGATCGTATAAATTATTAAGCCCGTCCTCATTAGCTATAACAACAATAATATTTTCAGCTTCCTCTTTTTCTACCCCTAGAATGGTTAAGAACTCTTTAAAAGCCCAATATCCATGTCCTCCGGGTGCAAGAAATTTTTCTGATAATCTATTTGTTTTGGGATCAATGGTCGGAAGGGTTCCCTGGATTAACGGCTCCCTATACATTTCATATTCTTCCAGTATTTCCTTATAAGCGCGCTTCTTATCACTGGGGATCCTATCATCCATCCTGTCGTACAAATAGATTGTATCGTATAGGTCATTTATAGCATCTATTGTTTTTTGACTTGCCAATTGTTGTATGGAAACACTAGCATATTCTTTTCTCTCAACTGACTCTAGCAACTGCAATATTCTTGCTTCTGATATATTTACTTTTACTGTACGCAATCCTTCCTTGCCTTCGCTATCAATATAGATAACTCCTTCGACATCAAAGAAAAGATCCGTAGATTTTGGGCCAATGAAACATTTTCCATCTTTTGTAAACCTTCCTCCCCTATCAGACAAATCGTTCAATATTCTCTTTAAATATTCCATTTTTTCCAGAGCAGATGTCCAAATTCCTCCATTCATACGTTTTTCTATAACATTTACTGTCTTGGCAGCTTTAACATTTTTTTTATGATCTTTTTTAATATCATTATATTCGGGACCAAACCATTTTCTCCTCTCTGTTTCTGACATTTGCGATGCACTTTTGAAATTGTCTCCGAGATATATCTTTGCAACCTCCTTCTTCCCAACGCTTTCTATAAATTGCTTATATAACCCTTTGAGATAAATAAATTCTTCGGGATCAAATTTAAGCTTTTCCGCATACCTTTTAAGTTCATTATCAATTTGAATATCTGACACCATAAGCTGCCATACTTCATTCTCAAGTTCCTTCTTAATTTTAACCATTTCATCATTAATATATTCAGGCGAAAATCCAGTCAGAAGCTCCTTAGAATTCTTGTCCAATTCTTCCAATACTTTCAAAATCGCATTCCTGTTTGCTGCAACTGATTGCTCTTCATATTCATTTTCTTCCAACTTTTTTATCGCTTCGGTCGCAATTGAAGCTATGTTTCTATACGCCTGAGCCATAGCCACTGTTATTGCCTTAAAATGTGATTCAAATTCAACTCTGCCTTTCAATTTACCCATAAAATAAATATAATCATTACAAAACTGTATTGCATCGCCATATTTTTCTTCAAACGATTCAGATTTCTTTATGTTGTCCGCTGTTAACTCTCTGATACCATAAATGATTGCATCTTTATCATTTAGAAATATTCCTTCGACTAAATTGTTTAGTGCATGTCTATTTGCCGTACCTTTTATTTTATAACTTTCTTCCAATATTTCCACAATAAGCGGGTCATGTATTGTCTGTTTATACCATTTTTCTCCCTCTTTGATATTTTTAATTATTTTTTTACGCACAAGCTCAGGAATAAACGCTTTCACATCATCATGATTAAAAAAGGCTGCATCAAGTTTAAATGTATTTCCTATGTATTCTATTAAAATATAAATTAACTCATGCTTTACATATTTACGAGAATCATGTGTCACAAACTCACGGAGCATGCCAAGGACTTTATCCTTATCGGTACCCCATATAATCTCTACCAAACCAACTTTCATGATATACTTACCTTTCAAATCCTCACCAAGCTTAAGCTTATCAAACGGAACATTTTTTTCATCCACTATCACTATTTTAATAAGTTCCATAAGTTCAATCACTGCATCCATGTGTTTCAAGAATTCCTTTGTACTTTTTTCGAGTTTATCAGCTTTTCCTTTCAAATCCTTACAAATTTTAACCATATTTGAGGTAACAAATTTTTT
The DNA here is from genome assembly GCA_042562855.1 of Elusimicrobiota bacterium. Classification (GTDB taxonomy): domain Bacteria; phylum Elusimicrobiota; class Endomicrobiia; order Endomicrobiales; family JAPLKN01; genus JBHPNE01. The sequence continues at coordinate 25,961 of JBHPNE010000002.1, read as the reverse complement.
ATTAAAGTCTGTTAATAAATTATTGACTCCTTCTGTAACCCCCCCTAATCCTTCCGTTATTGCCTTTGCATTTCCCTTAGTCCAGTAATTATCATTTTTTTCTTCGTTTAATGTTATGATAGATTGTTCAATAATTGGGATTATCATTTCATATGACTGCACCATTGCTACTGTTATCACTTCAAAATACGGTGAATATTCCTCTATTTCTTTCAATTCTCCAAGATACCAAGCAAGTTTTTTGCAGTACCTGACTATGTCAAAATAGGTACTTTGAAAATGCTCAGAATCCGCTCCAGCATATCTTAACACTATTTTTTTCACATAAAAACGAATATCATCAGTGTCTTTTTTAATTATTGCCTCAGAAAGATCTTTTGCCTGTTTTTTTGATTCATCTTCATCATAATATGGTTTGTGTGGTTTGAGAGAAGATTCCTCTGCTTTCATTATTTTATCAAAAATACCTTGTTTTAGTTGTTCTAGATTTTCACTATCTTCATCTTGCACCCAAGGCAATCCTTCACCTGGCACTGTCTCTATATTGTGTTTAAGATGAAGTATGGACTCCATTCCATCTTTAATGTTTTTTGAAATGCTTTCCGCTAATTTTGTAGCTTCTTTCTGAATTTCTGGAATCAGAGAATAGTCAACGAAAGAAATTATGAGGTCCATAACAAGATCATCTATACTTTCAATTTTTGCAATACTTTTTTCAACATCGTTATCTACTTCCTTTATTTGATCCGGAGTATAGTGTATATGCCCCTTGGCAAACGATTTATCTCTTATGTCTTCCTTATACGGAGCTATTTTGTATGCTGCCCAAAGATATATTTTTACAAAGTGGTCATACGGAATGCTTACATATTCCCCTGCACCTGCAATTTGCTGAACTATGGTACTGCCGAGGGCTTCGTCCCATTTATATCCATAATTTTCTTCGAAATTATCAAAAAAGTTGCTTATTTCTTCTTGCTCGGATTTGTTAGGCTCTTTAAAGAATTCAATGGCCTTTTTAATACTCGATTCATTTACAAAGGGCAACTTGTCCTTTTTTTGACGAGTGTCTGTAATAAGTGACAAATTAGCATCACCAAATATTTTACCTATTCTATATCCTTGGCTATGAAATGCTAGTGCAACATCGCCAGGCTCAAAGCCTTCTTTGGCTTTAGACCATTTGAACTTTTCTAACACTCTCTTAATGTTATTAAGAATTTGAATATTGTTTTCATTGCCTTCTAGTTTTACAAATTTTTCTAGGTAATACATCAATACTCCATTGTTGTACAAATGAACTAACTTTTCTTTAATCTCAGCGTCGTTAATATTTCTAAACTTATCTAAAGTGTATACTTCTAGTATTTCCCCAATCTGCACAACGCTATCGCCTGCACTGTTTAATTCATATTTCTGAGTTTCTATCACGTGTTTTCCCTTAAACCTATACACTACTATCCTTTTTTCATCTTTCATTGAACAATTCATAAAACCAATATCTACCTTTGTATCATTATCAATTTCATCATTCTCAGCCATCTCCACCACTATTTCCAACGCTTTCATGTTTTCAACCGTCAACCGTGATGCACTTGCACTATCACCGGAATAATCAAATGCTTCATAATGCTCTCTATACTTCTCAATATTTTCACGAAGATACCCCACTGTAGGAACTTTAGACAAAAGCCCATGGCGCAATGCATACCTCATTGTTTCATTTTTAAATTCTCGATTGTAAGTTGCGAGAACAGGAGTATTGAATATTCCAGGTTCTTTTTCATCTTTTATTTTCTGTATATTTCTATCTTTGTTGAGTGAATAGAAGTATTTTTCTACTTTTTTTTGTACTTCAATGATAAACGCTCTTTTATGAGATCTTTTAAGAAAATTCTTTTCGAGCTTCATTTCAATAGCAAGATTTGTTAGATCCTGTTCCCAAGCTAAATCCTGTTCCCAAGAAGCTTTTAAGCCTTTGCGCCAGCCAGATGTTCCATGCTTTTTTAGAAAACCTAATGATTCTACATTTGGCAGTTTTCCCTGCTCAATTTTTTCATCATGTTTAACTTTAAAATGGTTGATCCTAAGATTAGTCGACCAAATATATGGATACAGATTAAGGAATTTAGGATTATTAATTAATGAGTTCAGACTTTGCTTTATGGCATCAGACAATCTTTGCCCCTCAATAGTATCAGGAGTGTTTATTGCAATAGAAGATAAACTGTCAACTACTGCGCCGCGAATTTTATACGATAATCCTATATCCCTTACAATTCCTATTAATCTCATAACTAATGCATATCTTTTCTTAGCCGATAGTCTATTAAGATCCAATAGCCTAAGCTCATATGCTGATGACCTGGCCTTAAAATGATCTCCTTGCTTAATATTTTGAATAATATCATCTATCGCTTCGTCCGATACTTCAATATTATTCATTGCTTTTCTTCTTGCATAAGTAAATTCTGCAATTATTTTTGCAATATCTTTTCTATTACGAAATTTATCAATAATAGTATTAGTAATTCGATCAATAATAATCTGATCATATTCATCAATGTTTTTCATTTGATCTCTAATAGAATTTACAAATTCGTCTAAAATATCTGATGGGGTTTTTTTGTATTCGGATTTTTTCAACTCCTCTAAAATTCTTCGTATATTATAAATGGTTAAAGTGGTAATTTTTGAACGTGTTATTTCTCTTAGACTTAGCATATTTTTTATTACTTCCTCCAATCCAATCAAAATAATGTACGTCCATTCATCTTGAGATGTCTGTACTCCGCCTGCATTACACATTGGACCTGGCAAAAATAACTTATGCAAAACATGATGAAATATTTCCGCAACACCTTTCTTGAAAGAATCATTGGCTCCTTCAATTACGCCATCTACATCGAGCTCCTCAACAAGAACATAACCGTTGTCTATTATAGCTTGTGGGTCAGGCTCTAATTCTCTGCTTGTAAATTGCGACGGCCCTGCTGCAGGAATTAAAAAGTTGGCTGGCTTTGTTAGCACGTCACGGCTACTCCCTCTTACTGTTACACCGGTATCTTCTTTATCATTATAATCTTTATGAAGATTTACCGATGTTGTACCATATTTTTCTATTTTTTCTCTCAACCGTATCAATTCGTCCGGATCTAAGCCATTTTCGTTGTATATACCACCAATTTCAGGATTATTCTCATCATTCATCCAACTGGTAGTCAATCCAACAACCTTTATTCCATAATCAGGACGTAGTATGTAATCTTCATTTACTTTTTTTGTTTTGTATTTCCTTCCGTTAATTTCTGTTTGATTTGGAGAAATTCTATTTTTTTCAATAATATCAACATCATACTCGATATTGTCAATTTTAATAATCTCTTTTTCGGACCTTATAGTATCATACAGTATTTTTACTATACCACTTCCAACATCTCCGAAGCCCTGTATAATAATACTGATATCTCCATTTTCGTCTTTTTTAATATCATATTTTTCGCATACCTTTTTATCCTGAAGTAATGTTAGAAGCGCAAACAACACTGTTGTACTTGTTACCTGCCAATTCATATGCGAAAATCCGTCTGGTGTACTAGTTGTGGCTCTTAAAGGTTCTCTAAAGTGGGCATATTTTTCAGGATCCATTTCATATAAAGCACGTTGAACAGCATCTGCTATTTCAACTAACCTCTGCATATCATTGTCACCTGCATTCATATCTGGACCGGCTATGTAATGCGTGCAGAGCATACCTGCCATTATTGAAGAAGCGGCCCAACGTTCAATGATTCCATCTTTATGTGTTCTTAATGCTTCCTCCTTTTTAACGGTAGGTTTTGCTAAAATAATTGTTTTCCCACCAGTGAAAAATACATCTGCAAATATATTTTTTAAATCCATAGCATTTGCAAGATCAATATCTTCTATAAAAACTTGTTTTACAGCTTCTCCTTTAATCTTGCTGTCATAAAATTCTTCTGAAGAAGGCGGATAATATCTTAATCCCCCTTTTCCAAATTCTCCAAAAACAGTATTTACTGCTACAAATTCTTTATCAATAGTGAAAGCAATATAGTCAGGAGTTTCTTTTAACGATCCCTTGAATAAGTCACCGCTAAAAACTATTGTTGGGGGCAGGTTGTTTTTTAACCTGTACTGATTATCAATATTATCAGTAATAACTGATTCCTGTATTTTTTCTGCAGTAATACCTTTTTTTAGCTCATCGGGTATTATTTCCAGAATTTGTTCCAAAATTCTTTGCTTGTAAGATATTTGTTCTAAAATATCATCTTTTATTTGCATTACCAACCCTTTATGTTCATGTTTTTCTATGGCATCATCTATACTTTTATTAACAAATTCTCGAATTATTTTTGAATCTATTTTTAATTCTAAATCAGACATAGCTTTAATATCAGGATTATAATTCAATAATTCACTAAATAATTTTCTAAGGTCTTCTCCTGAAGAAGTGTAAATAATTTTCTCACTTATTTTTTCTTTTAATTGTACATTGATACTATTTTGGTAACGACCATAAATTTCTATAGACGCATGGATTACGCATACAAATATTACATCCGAGGACATATTACTTTTTTTATTTTCGTTTGCAAATTTAACCATTGCATCAAAATCAAATGTGGATAAATCTATAGTTTTAGGGGTAGTAAATTTCTTTTTCAGCTTTTCTACAAGAGTTAATTCTGCGCTTTCTTTTCCATCCTCTTGCATAAGAAGTAAGCCTTTTCCAGTTTTAAGAAATTCTAAATTCTCTTCAAAATGTATCCCTTTTATTTTTTTATAATATGGGAGCGGGGGCACAAAAAAGGCTATGGTCACAGTAACCATACTCATTACTAATTTTATAAATGCAATCGGTATAACAAATACTGCAAATGTAACTGCAAATGCTGCAATTGCTGCAATAATTGCAAGCCCACGTGCCACTTTCAGACTATAACCTTTTTCCTGGATCTCTTTGGTTTTTTCTAGCAGTTTGCCTTTTTGTTTTACGTTGAAGTTTTTATGCCCATCAACAAATTTTTTGGATCTGAATGCTAGCTTGAATGCCTCTGTGCGAGGAGCCTTGTATAGAGCCGCATATAGTACTATCAACCTTATCATTTCGTCACTTTTATAGAACTCATCTTTCACAAGATTTTTAATTGTCTTAAATATTTCACGGTTTTTTAATTTTTCTAAAGTAATTTCATTTTCATACCTTTTCCCGAGTTTTACCGCAATATTTTGGGCCTTGATTTCTTTTTGACTGCCATTTTGGGAAGTAAAATCTTTAACCGCTTCCTCAATTGTTTTTGGTTGAGTGAGTTCCACCTGCTGTGCTTGTCCTTGTGCGCCTTCAAGCCCCATATTACTTAAAACTTTTAAACCTAACCTTTTAACTACCTCTTCCGGATCTTCACCGTGTAAAACTACAGTCCGCAAACATTTAGATACATCATTATTTAAATTATCTCCTCGATTTATGCCAAAGTTTTTGTAATATTCTAATAGTGCATTTTTGATGCCATGTTTTAAGTTTTCCAGATCTCCTATTATTTTTTTTGATTTTTCGCTATCAATATTGCTGCTATATGATAATTTGAATTTTGACAAATAGCTTGTAACTCTGTCTAATAAATTTTTGTACTTCGATTCATCGACAACGAAAGTTGAATTATATTTTTCCAAAGCTTTTATTTCCTTTACCGCATTTATATCTAAAATACTAATGAGGCTTGATTCCAGCTTTCTCCAATTTGCATATTTTAATTTTGACATTACATCAAACATTCCCTTTTGTGACCCATTAATCCATACTTCTACAATATTCCTTCCCAGAGGCGCCCTTTTATCAAATTCTATTTCCGCCATTCGCAACTTTATTAGCTCAGCTTTATACGGTAAATATTCCGATCCAAATACATCTTCCAATATACCGATAATAATTTCCTCGTTACTTTTTTGTTCCAAGTTATACTGTTTCTTAAATTCATTTTTGAAAGCGACATTAGGGTTACTGCTAAAGTATTCTACTGCAATATTTTCAATATCGTCAAATATTTCTTTCTCCGATTTTATGTTTTCTATCAATTTTAAATATAAAGTTTTGCACAATTCATCTGTATCAACGCCATCATTCAGCCAAGCTCTAACGATACCCACAGCGAACGCTAGCCTTATTGCTCTCTTTTCCGTTATCTCTCCTACGTACGTTTTAACAGAAACCCCAATTGATGTTATATGCGGCTTTTTCAAGTAAATTTTTGAGATCCCCAATATTTCCTTAAGACTAGGGTTTCTTCCTAAAATTTCTTTTGCCTCGATTATTATATTTTTTAATGTTTCTGCAGCATCTTTTGAAACATCTTCATAATTGTCTTTATATTCATCAATATTAAATATGCTAATTTCATTATTACCGGCTGCTATTTGCAAGGCCCGTTCTATGTGAAACTCTAATATCATTTGTAAGGTTTCATATTGCTCCTTATCGATTTTGTCTTCCATTATTATTGCTTCCAACTTTCCGCTTCTCATGCATATTTCTTCTGTTTCTGCCGATACTTCCAATGTACCGAGCAGACTCCCGAGTTTTTTAAGCATCTGATATTCAATTTCAAAATATTTTTTCTTACTTTTACTTATCGGAAATATAATCATTTTTTCGTCAACTTCATTTTTTATTCGTATTTTAAAAGTCAAATGGTCATCTCTTTGTGAAATGAGACTGCTTGTGATCTCCAGTTTATCCTCAAGCATGTCATCTATTTGTTTCAAATATATCGCTTCACTTATCCTTTTCAATATAAATTCGGTATTGTCTTTATTCTTATCGCCGTATTTACTTTTTAACTCATCTGATACTTTGAAATCAATATTATTTGTAACCGGGGATTCTATCATATATTCCATGCCGTCAATTAATGATTCTCTGAACAGATTCGCAATATTTACACCGTATTGGTATGCAATCGCATCGATAAATTCTTGTTTTTTTACTCCGGTAATTCCCTCGTCGTATAATATTGCCAGTATTTCCATAACCCTTTTAATTTCATCTTTTTGTGATTTTACGTTCAATAAATATTCTCTTACCGTTTGCTCACTAAATTCTTCTCCGATTTGTCTCCTGTAAGATTCCGCATCCCGTATAATTACGGGCAAACCAAATATTTCCCTATAAACATCCTTAAGTATTTTCAAGTTTTTTAATATTTTAGTTATCTTGCGCTTCCTGTCACCTTTTTTTATGTCTAAGATATTGTTTACTAATATTTCTGTTAGCTCCATTAAATGTAAATAATTTATTTCGTCTTTTACATATTTTCTTACCAGAGATATTTGTTCTATTCTTTCAATTATCTCCTCCTGACTTTCTGTTTTGTATGAAATTAACTTCATTTCTCTAGCGTTGGGAAGTCTTTTAACATTTTGCCTAAATATATTTTGAATTAACAACATTTTCAAATATATTTTTTCCTTGTTTGGTTTGCTGGCTTTTAGCTCCTCTTTGTAAATATAGATAATTTCGTTTCTTGTAAGTTCTTTTTCATGTGTATACTCTTTAACTATTATTTTTATGCTTTCAAGTATTTTTTCTATACCAGCAATAATATCATCCTTATTTTTCTTGCTATTTATTTGGCCTATAATAAACATTAATTCTTCGATATCAGGTTCACGATTGAAATATTTGTCATACATCTCATTTACTTTAAGTATTTTTTCTACTATCTTGTTCATTTCCGATTCTGTCTCTTGAATATCGGGGCTCAATTTTATATTTTCAAAAAATAAGCTCAACTCTTTTTCGGAAGGTAGCTTGCCAAACACATTATTAAAATTATTAATAATCATTTTAATCTCTTCAGCAAGTATTTGTAACATATCGTTTTTTGAAATATAACCGGGATACATTCTTGCATTAATGGATATTATGTCATAAATTAGATCTAGTTCCTTATCTTTTAATTCTCTCTTTAAGACTTTCTTTGCTTCTTTTTTTAAATACAACTCTAGCAATTCAAATGTTGTAACATCAGTTGTCAGTGGTGCCTCGATGACTTCTTTTCCCTCTCTTTCAAGTTTTTCTTTTTCCGCTTTAGTCTTAGTTCCATATTCTTTGTCATATTTTCTATGGCTAACGGCATGTCCTATAAACGCTCCCAAAGATGATGCTAAAATAATAAAAATGACAGGTGTGGCTATGTACAACATTGTCACTACTCCCAATGCCGACATTTTTTCTATGCTAAAAATCATCCACAGAGTTATTTGAATTGTCAAACCAATTATAATACCTAAAGTAGTACCTATCACTGATCCCTTTTCCATGGATTCACTTATATCTTTAATTCCTCCTTTTGCATATTTTCTCTTTTCTTGATCTTCGTTCCATTCATGTCCACCAAAAAATTCATTTATTAACTCTTTTTTCTTCTCGTTCCAAGCATTTGAAATACGCCTGATTTTAGCGTATTCAACTATTGGCGCAAGCCAGATTTCCGCATTCTTCATCTGTTTTACATATTCATCCCCGTACTTTTCTCTGTTAGTCCAATCTTCGGGTAAATGATTTTTCTTTCTATGAAAGAAATTGTAAAGGCTTTTATATTTTCTATAAGTTGACTTTAAAGTAAGTGACTCTTCTTGTCTTGTAGCGAAGGCTAATCCTGTACTCGCGAGTGATTTTCTGAATTGAATGGTATCGTCTCTTGAAAAACCGAAATCCTCGGCAATGTCTTCTAAAGTTTGTTGGCTTCTTATCTTGTTTTTAACCATCTCAATAAATACTACTTTTATGGATTTATTAAACTCTGTTAAATATTGCCCTGATTCTTCCTCCAATTCGACTAATTCATTAATTAAATCGACCAGATTCTTAGCTTGAGCAGACTGCATTATTTTATTTAAATCCCAACTAACAGCCTTTTCATCTTCTTTTTTTACTATTTCTTTGGAATTTAAGAGATATTTAAAATAATGAAATTTTGTATCAAATATCGTTATTTCATCTTCCGCCGACAAAAGCAAAGAAACAGTTTTGTCCTTATACTTATATTCAAAATAATACTTATTCCCTTTCTCTGATGATTTTTCCGGAAAATATGAAAAACTTCCTTCCAAATTATTTTCCTTGTTTTGAAAAACGCTGTTTATATCCTCGGCAATCTTTTCTGGTTTTTTACCTTTAAATGCAATTTTTAACTGATCTTGCGCAAAGTCGCGAACTACTTTAAGTTTAATTTCGTCCATGGTACCCGTTGCTAAACTTTTAGAATAGGCTTCTAAAGCCATCGTTTGAGAAGCAAACCGTTTTGCTTGCTGTTTTGCAAACTTATTATAAACAGTGTCAGCAAATTTTGTATCCTTCGTAACATTCGGAGTGATTACAAGGTAAGAAACTTCCCTTCTGCTGAGCAATCTTTCCAATCCTTCAGTATGGAAACCACCCGTTACCAAAACAATTATTTCTTTGGCATTCTTTAACGATTTTAATGTTTCATCAATATGGTTAATATCTGCAACTGGACTTATCCCACTATTTAGTACCGGGATATTCCCCAGAGTGTTTTCGATAAAATATTTATTTCTTTCAATGTTAACCTTATAGAAAACATCAAACAAATCATAATAAGGAGCAAGATTTGTAATTTTTTCTGAATATACATATTTTGCCCACAATTTTTTAAAATCTTTGCTGTTTCTTTGAAAATATTCGTAATCATTTGCTGAAATTTTGTTATTTAAATACTCCTCCAAGTATGCGAAGAAATCTGAAATAAAGGCAATTTCACCTTCCGCAATATTCTGAGATGTTTTCTGATGGATTTTTTGTATTAGTTTTCTTTCTTCACTAACAAGGTCTATTGGGTTAATTTTTTGATTCGCATCAATGAAGTCGAAAAACTTATTTAGTTCCGAATATTTTGTGCTTAAGTTGATTTTATAAGCATAGGACAGTTTTTTTAAGTGGGTGTATACTTCATCTAATTTTGAAAAATTACTTGTTTTTTCAAGCAAAAGCTTATACGTTGCGTATGGCATCTTGTCTTTTAAGTGTTTAACATAAGAAGCCAACTGTTTGCTAATTATTTTATATTTTAACCTCTTTTGCTCTTTCATTAAGCTAATAAGTTTTTTAATTGTATCAAACTCATAAAAATCAACCTTCGATTTTTTTGCCAACTTTTCAAGTAACCTATAAAATTTTTCTGTATTTATTTCATTATTTCCATACCTAGTAAGCAATTTCTCTAACCTTTTATTATATCTGCTGTAATACTTATCTTTTAGTCTACTTAGCTCTTGTTTTACTGCGGGGATTTGAGCCGCTATTTCTTCGCGTTGATCCAATATTTTACCAAGACGGACCACATTATTCTTATAAATTCTCTCGTTTTCTACACCTTTAAGCATTTTTGGTTTATTCTTTTGAATGGAATAGTACTCCGCACCCGTAAGCCTTCCGGATTCTACGAATGTTTCCACTATTTTGTTTCTTAACTGTTCATTTTTTATGGCTTTTACCCAAGAGGTGTCGAGGTCTCCGCTACTACCTTCTATATACACCTTTGAAATGGAGTATGCATCGTCCAACAAACCAATTATTTTGTTAATATTTCCCTGAACTTCCGCATGGCAATGCAGATCTTGAATGTTTATAACAATTTTTTTGCTGCCATAATATTTTCCGTCTGTTACCCTGCCTATCGTATAAGGAATAGTGAACGTGTTTAAGGTTTCGCGGACTTTTTTATCTGAAAAGTCTTTAGTATCGGTAAATGCAAAAATTGATTGCGCAAATACTGAAGTGAAAAGAAATGCCAATGCTGTAGTAACCGCAATCCCTTTTTTAAAATTTACAAAAACCTCGACAAAAGGTTCCGGAATGGATAGCTTTTTTAAGTATCTTTCACTCACCTTTTCAAAAATTCTTTTTATTTTGCTCATTACAATCCTCCCCAGGATTTTTTATTTTTAAATAAAAAAACACGGTTAGTTTTAGCTAACCGTGTTTTCAAACTCTATTTTTGTTGGATGCTATATATTCGTCTAAACTCCCTCTAGGCAATAATACGATACTTACAAGAATAAATAAAAATATGGCAAAACTCCCCGCCGAGGGAAAGTTCATACACGCCATACCGTGGCCGGAAAAAAACGACACAAATGGTATCTTTTCCGTAAAAGAAGTTCCTAAATGATTTTTGTTGTTGCTATTTTTATAACTAGTACCGGACTTAATGTTTTCTACACCATTTAACGTGAAAAATTGTGAAGCAGTGTTTGTTTCTTTTTTATTTGGCTTGTCCGATTTACTTGTTTTGTTGCCCAAGCGGTTTGTGTTAATTCTTGAAATTAATTTTTCTACGATTTTAAGAGGAGCTATGGCAAAGCTGGAATAATATAACAATGTTGTCTGGCTTTTAAGAAGAACATCTAACGAGGTGGTGTTTATTGACGCTATTAATCCTTTCGGAAAAAACGCATTCATCGTAAGAAAAGCGATGATGAAAAATGAAATGAAGATTCTTTTATTTTTGGCACTGCACTTCATACTGCCAACCCCCCACTTCTCAACAAAAGATATAGTACACCAAAATTCCTTAATTAATGCTTATACATTCTATTAATTTCCAAAAAATAATGCACTAGAAAAATGTGAAAAAAATGTGAAAAATTCTGACTGTAATTTAAGCGTTTTTTGCCGAAATACGTTGATTTATACTGTTTGTTTTTGCATTTAATCAATGATAGTGTTATAATATGTGTCCAATTTATAGCAAAGGATCAGAAATAAAATGTATAAGGGCATATTCATAACCGGGACAGACACAGAGATTGGTAAAACATACATAGCATGCTCTCTTGCTAAAGCCATAAAACACATATTGCCAAACGTAGGCGTAATGAAACCTATAGCCACCGGTAATAGAAGTGACATCATCAAACTAAAAAATGCTTCAAATATCAATCAAAATTTAGATATTATAAATCCTGTTCATCTTAAACATCCCCTATCACCACTCGTTTCGGCAAAATTATCTAAAAAATCAATAAATTTAAAGAAAATTATGAAAGCTTTTGACCTGCTTCAAAAGACCTACAAATTCAACGTAGTGGAAGGTATTGGGGGCATCTTTGTGCCTATCGCAAAAGACTACTTTGTATTTGACCTAATTAAGAGATTTGAGCTTCCAGTGATTATTGTAGCAAGTCCCTCTTTAGGAACCATAAACCACACACTTCTAACAGTGAATAAGCTTCGCCAAGAAAAAATAAAGATTGCAGGCATTGTTTTGAGCGGATTAAAGGAAAAATCCAAGAAACGCTTCAATCCCTATTTTTTGGCTGAAAAAACCAATCCTGAAATCTTAAGAAAACTTACCGGATTACCGGTATTGGAAGTTCCACATAAGAAAAAAATCAATTTAGAGAAAAATCTATGGCTAATAGGGAAAAAATAAACCTAATATCAGAGGATAAACACCATATCTGGCACCCATTCACACAAATGGCGGATTGGATCAAAGATATCCCCTCCGCGCCAATGATTATAAAAGCCGGAAAAGGCGTTTATCTGTATGATTCTAGAGGAAAAAAATACATTGACGGCATTTCTTCGCTTTGGGTTAATTTGCACGGCCACAGAAAAAAAGAGATCGATAATGCGATAAAAAAACAGATCGGGAAAGTATCTCACTCCACTTTTTTGGGTCTTACCCATGAGCCTGCTATAGAGCTTGCCGAAGAGCTTGTACAACTTTCTCCGAAAGAACTGTCAAGGGTATTTTACTCCGACAACGGTTCTACTTCCGTTGAAGTTGCTCTTAAAATGGCGTACCAATATTGGCAGCAAAAAACTAAAAAATCAGACAAAACTATGTTTCTGTCATTAAAGAATGCTTACCACGGAGATACTATAGGTTCGGTTTCTGTTGGAGGGATGGATTTATTTCATACGAAATTCAAATCCCTTCTATTCGATGTGTGCTTTGCCTCCTCCCCCTACTGCTTTAGATGCAAGCACAGAAAAAACGAATGCATTTTTGACTATACAAAAGGATTTAAAAACCACTGCACGTCTTTGGGATGCAAAGGACAATGCATAGAAAGTGTAAAAAACTTGATGCAGAAAAATCATAAAAATCTGGCGGGTGCGGTCGTAGAATCTATGGTTCAGGGAGCAGCGGGCATGATCACCATGCCTCCCGGCTACATGAAAGAATTTGAAGTACTTTGCAAAAGGTACGGGGTTCTTCTCATTTGTGACGAGGTCGCAACCGGCTTCGGACGAACCGGAAAAATGCTTGCTATTGAGCATGAAAATATTAGGCCAGATTTTTTATGCTTATCAAAAAGCATTACCGGAGGATACTTACCATTAGCAGCCACAATCGTTGCAGAAAAAATATATTCGGCTTTTCTGGGAAAATATGAGGAGTATAAAACCTTTTTTCATGGGCATACATACACCGCAAATCCTCTTGCATGTGCTGCGGCTCTGGCTAACCTTAAAATATTTAAAAGAGAAAATGTACTAAAAAAACTTAAACATAAAATTAATTGTCTGAAATCACAACTGCAAAATCTTCAAAACTTGCCAAATGTCGGCAATATCAGGCAATTAGGTTTTATGATAGGCATTGAAATAGTAAAAAACAAATTTTCCGGCAAGGGTTTTGAGCCAAAAGAAAAAGTTGGAGCAAAAATCTGCGCATTATGCAGGCCCAAAGGCTTGATAATCCGACCTTTAGGCGATGTACTAGTTTTAATGCCACCGCTGTCAATTTCTAATGCGGAAATAACCAGAATGATCAAAATTGTGAAAAATTCTATTAATGAGTATTTTCTTAAATAAAAAATGCTATTATAGTGTCCAGGGTTTTATTTTAAAGGAGATTAATTATGAAATTAAGATTTAAAACTGTTTTAGCAATACTTATATTTCTGCCGGTTCTTTTAAATGCTGCCGCGACAATACGAGTGAATAAAATCAGCTTTTCTACAAATGACGGTGTTAAGATATATGGTTCATTCATAAAACCAGGCAGTCCCGATAAGGTGACTTTTGTACTGCTTCATGGGCTTGGAAGCTCTAAGGAAGAATGGAAACATCTGCAGGGGATTTTAGCGAGAAAAGGTTACGGTGTTTTAGCTTATGATGCAAGAGGTCATGGGGAAAGCAATAAGGTTGATGACGGCAACATACTTAATTATAATTTTTTTGGAGACCCCACAGAAACCGACCAATGGACAAACATGATTGTTGACTTAAATAGTGTTATAAATTTCTTAATATCTGAAAAAGAAATTAAAAGGCATAAAATAGGCTTGATAGGAGCAAGTATAGGCGCTAACGTTGCAATGATCTACGGCGCATCCCACTACGAAGTACCCGTTATAGTGTTACTTTCCCCCGGGCTTGAATACATGGGTTTGAAGACCTTGGAAAATATTGATCCGTATAAAACAAAAAAGGTTGCAATAGTGGCTGCTGCAGAGGATATTTATGCTTTTAAAAGCAGTGCGATTCTATACTCAATTATTAAAGACAATCCGAAAGCTTCCTTTATAACGACTAGAAGAGGACACGGTGTAGGCATGTTTAACGGAAGAACAGAAAATGATATTATGAACTGGATTGAGGGTAAAAAAGAAGAAAAGAAATAGATAGTTATTTTGCTGCAGTAATCTTGTCAAATTTTGTATAAGGCCTTAGAACTTCAGGAACAATTACTGACCCGTCTTTTTGTTGATAGTTTTCTAAAATCGCAGCAAATGTCCTGCCCACAGCAACGCCCGAACCGTTTATGGTATGCACGAAATCTTTTTTCTTATCATTATAGCGCACCTTGATATCCATTCTTCTGGCCTGAAAATCCTTAAAATTTGAGCAGGAGGATATTTCTCTCCATTTCTGCTCGCCGGGCATCCATACTTCCAAATCATAAGTTTTTGATGCAGAAAAACCGATATCACCGCTGCAAAGTTCATTTATGCGATAAGTTAACCCCAGTTTTTTCAAGACCTCCTCAGCGTCTTTTGTCAAAGATTCAAGCTCTTTTGCAGATTCACCTGGTTTAGTGAACTTTACCAATTCAACCTTATTGAACTGATGGTTTCTTATCAAGCCCTTTGTATCTTTGCCGTATGAACCGGCTTCCCTTCTGAAACACGCAGAATACGAAACATATTTTTTAGGCAGATCTTTTTCGTCCATAAATTCATCACGATGCATGTTCGTAATAGATACTTCAGCTGTCGGAATAAGATATAAATCATCGTCGCTGCATTTAAATAATTCCTCACTGAATTTCGGAAGCTGGCCCGTTCCCTGCATGGATTTTGCACTCACAAGATATGGAGCCAGTATTTCTGTATAACCGTTTTCTGCATGGGTATCAATAAAGAAACTGATTAACGCCCTCTCGAGCACGCATCCTGCTCCTTTAAGAAGAGAAAATCTTGCCCCCGAAAGCTTGGCAGCTGTCTCAAAATCCAATATATCAAGATATTCCCCTATTTCCCAGTGGGTTCTGGCCTTAAAATCCAGCTTTTCTATTTTGCCGACTTCCTTAATTACTTTATTTTCCTTTTCATTCTTTCCTATCGGAGTGGTTTCATCAGGTATATTAGGTATGTTTAGCAGAAAATTATCAATTTTCTGTTCCAGTACCGACAAACTCTGTTCTTTTTCTTTTATCAATTCGCGGACAGAATTCATTTCTTCAATTAATTTATTTGCAGGTTCTTTTTTCAGCTTTTTTAGCTTGCCCACTTCTTCAGCGGATTTATTGCGCTTCTCCCTTAATGCTTCCGTTTCTGAAAGAACGGTTAGCCTTTCCTTATCCCAAGCCAAAAGCTCATTAAAAGAAAACTTTTTACCGCGTTTTTCAAGAGCCTTTGAAATATTTTCTGCATTTTCACGAATTAATTTGATATCAAGCATTCTATATCCTTTTGAGAAAATCTACCGCCAACGGGATTCGAACCCGTGATCTCCGCCTTGAGAAGGCGATGTCCTAAACCAGCTAGACGATGGCGGCACTTCGTATACTATTACTATCAAGATAATTTTTTATTCTCTTTTTTATGTAACCCCTGCCAAATCCCGTCTTTAGTTGTTTTTCCCGTACCCTTGCATCTTTCCCATTTTTACACGCTTCACTATAAACCAATTCTATGCTCTTAAACCTACTAGTTGTATGGTTCTCCGAAGTTAAATGTCTTTTAATCCTTTCTTTCAAATTCTTAGTATAACCAACATAAAACCTATTATCTAATTTACTATATAAAACATAAATATAATAATACATTTTCACATCCTACCCGCCAACAACTTTGTAGTTTGGCGGGCCCGCCTGAATGCAAAGCTTTCGGCGGGGACGATGGCGGCAACTGTCAACTACAGGTTAAGATTAAGAAAAGATTTATACGTAATACTAATTTTTAAATACGTATTTTTCTTAACCTCAGCCTTAACCTGCCTTTTCCTGCTTTTAACTTAGTTTACTCTTTTTGCCTGTTCTTCTTCCAATTTATCAAAAGCTTTTTCAGCATTTGCTTTGATATAATCTCTTACCTGATCTGTTAATTGGCTGATATTTTGAGCCATGCTTTTCAAAGCCTCAATATCAAGCTCTGCCAGTGAATATGTTACCTTTCCGTCATCCCAACGATCTGATATTTTTATGCCGGAAACAGTGTTTGAAGAAAAAGTCTTAACAGTATTTTCTACATACTGTTCACCTTTTGTCTTTTCTTCTTCAGTTGCAAGCGCGGAACTCATGTAGTCACGCATCATGGAGGTAGACATTGTGGAAAGCTGCTTTGAAACTTCAGCTATTGCACGATTGTCTGCTGTTGTTCTTCTTAATGCTTCGGATTTAATGCCTTCTGCAATTCCGACTCCATACAAAACCTTTTTCTCTTTCGGGAATGCTCCGGCACCTTTCGCTATCCAATCCGGTCTTTTGGGGGCGCTTGCACAACCAGCTAAAATCGCAAACAAAGCTGCAAAAACAACTAAGTGCATCTTTTTCATCTAAATCTCCTTTACGCTTTTTTTATAAGATTTGTCCCTTGGGACTAAATCTCCTTTAGGTGTTTTTTGTAGGATTTGTCCCTTTGGGAAAATCCTCCTTTTTAAAATTTAGTTTATTCTACTCCGCCAAAAACATAGTGCTTAATCCTTTCTTCAACAACCGATGCTAATTTACTCTCCGAATCTGCCTCTGCTTTACTTTTCGCCGCTTCCACGCTCAAATGCGACGATTGGCCTTTTTCTGAAATAGCTGCGAAACTCCCCTCCTTAGAAGAAACTTCCTTCATATCCACATTTATTTTCCAACTGTAGAATTTCCATTTTGGATGGCCTCTATCTAGAGGTGAAATTTGTGTATTGCATTTTACTAAAACAACAGATCTTGCCTTGTTTTCTGGAATACTGTCTGAAACTTTAAAACCCATTCCGGTAATTCTGTCATTAACGGCACTTTTTAATTTTTTGTGTTCGCCTGAATCTACAACAAAAACAACGTTTTTAATTGCTTTTTCTCTAACATTTATTATGTCCGACTTTGAGAATCCCGAAGGCAGGTCCGGAACATCAGCAGAATCAATAACTCTTCTTCTGTTTACAAAATACTCTTTTTCTGCGGTGGATACCAAAGCGCGGGTTAATGCCCTGATCCTGTCAATACTTGAGGGCGTTTCATGTGCTAGATCTACTTGGTTCTTAATATGCTCTTCAAGATCCGATATTTTTTCTGACAAGGTCTTTACCATCTTACGCTTGTCTAAAACAGCCATTGCATAATGGATTTCTTTCTTTTTGTTAAACCAGTTATCTACGATCTCTATTCCCTCAATATTTTCTCCGACCGTAACGTTGGTCTTTGTTGCCGAATCCATTTCGCTGCTCTCTTTTGATTTTTTGCCTTTAGTCGTGATTTTACTCGTGTTAACATCTTCCGAGATTTGTTCGATCTGTGCGCCAAACACTTTAGCAATCTCTGCCATCGCATTGGACCTGGCAGAATCTAGATTTTCTCCCATGCCTATACCAACCAGATACTTTCCTTGGGGGTATTCCTTACTTTTTCCTTTCTTAACCCAGCCAGGCATTTTCGCAGAAAAAACTGAAACACTGAAAAACAACACGCATACAAATGAAAGTACGATTTTTTTCATAATTCACCTCAAGTTCTTAAATTGCCGTTCTAACTATAACAAACGTTTTTTTCCCGGCTTTTATATTTACATTGTTAAGAGTTTTTTCCCTGACAACAAGATTGTTTTTATCAAAGTATCTTAACTTTACAGAATGTGCTCCCTTCTGTAAGGGCATTCTTGCAACAATGATTTTATCGGGCAAGGATCGCCAGGACCTTTTGTCCGCATGCTCCGTAGCAGCAGATGCGGTTTTTACCGCTGCTTTCGCAAGCCATCCCATAAACTTACTTCCGGAATCTTTCTTAACTTTTTCAGAGACATTCTTTGCAAGAGAGTGTTTTATTGCAGCCCTTACAATTGTTTTTATTTTTATTCTAGCAATTCTTCTCTTTAGGTTCTGCACAGCTATCGCGCTAATATCTTCTGCGACTTCTCCACGTACAGGTTTTATGTTTGGGTTATCATGTATGAGCTTAAAATTCCTTGCTCTATAAGGAATTCTTACATATTTTGGAAAAGCCATTCTAATCTGCTCATCATATACAATGGAACGGGCAATTGCAGATGCCTTTTCCACTTTTTCTGCCTCTGAACCGCCCCTGACATCCGACTGATCAACATATGTCCAAGCCTTGCCAAAAGATATTTCAAAAAAACTGTCAATTTTTTCAGCAGGGAAACCATTATAATTTAAAACAATGAGTTCTCCCTGGTCTTTAGAAAACTTCTTTAATACTGCATTGGGCCATTCCTGCTTAATAGACTGGATTTCGTCTTTGAAGCCAAGTAAAGATGCCGTCCTTAACGCATCATTTACTAAAGTTTTTGGCACGGGAACCTTATAGTTTTTCTGGTAATTCTTGTACGCCTTTAGCGCCAATCTGTATGATATAAATGCATCGTTAATCTCGCCTTGGTCTTCATACACCATGCCCATGATATAGCGGGCAAAAGCATCTTCTTTGTATACATTTTTATGACCATAATTGGTCTGCAGTGTTTTTAAGAAATGATCGGCCTGCCTTGCTTCCACCAATGCCTCATCACCTTTGCCAAGCATAATGTAGTTTACAGCAGAGAAAACATTGATCAGCGCCCTTTCAAAATCTTCGCCGTAGTAAGGCCGCATATTATCGCTGATCAAATATGTGGAAGCCTCGGTGGTTACGCTTTTTGTAAAATACTTTTCGGCTAACTTTTTTGCTTTTTCAAAAGCCTCATTGCTTTTAGAGTATTGTCCGGACAACTGAAAAAGAAGACCTGTGTCCAGATAATATAAAAGAGAATTTTTCTTACCATAGGATTTGTCTCTGGTAGCTTGAGCTAAATTTACAGCTTCGTTGTAGCGTTCCCCTGAGATAAGATTGTTTAAATCCTCATAATATACGGTTTTTACCGCGCATGCGGTTACCAATACCACTGCAAATAAAACTATTGAAATTGTTTTGCCAAAGTTTTTATGCATTAAAAATTATAGTCTTCTTTTTTTCTTCTGTACTATTTTCTTTATCTTTTTCTGACCCATCCATACCTTTTCATTGTTGGTGATACTTATCAGCTCAAGTTCTATCTGATAATATTTTAAAGAAGTTTTTCCGGCTTCATCCATAATGGTGTTTATTTGACCCTTAAGCATAAAATCTGCACCGGACTCCATACCTGCACTTTTCGCTGTTTCCATACTAGCATGTTGTGCCTGTTCAATTCTTTCTTGTCTAATTTCAGCTCTTTGCTCACTTGACGCCACAAAAGTAACCTTGCCTGAATTAATAAGAGCTCTTTCCAAATCCTTGATGAATGTTTCTGTATTAATATGCTCATGGCTTTTGTTCCTTACATTACCTACGATAACGGTCGGTTTCCTGCCATTGGAAGCCTTGTAATCATTAACCCACGGCATTGTAAGAGCTTCCCCAACCATAGCAGTTGACACTAACTGCGAGTCGGTATCATTCCAATTACCGCTCAAATCAATCTGCTCTGCTGCGTCTGTTCTGGTAATTTTTGGAGCATTCGCACAAGAAGACATCCCAATAAATAAAACTAATCCAACTGCTAACAACAAAAATCCGCGAAAACTATACATTTTGTCCCTCCGTTTTTTAGATAAAATATTTTCTCTTTATTTTACCTTTATTTTCTTAAACTTTCGTTTCCCTGCCTGTAAGACTATTTCTTTGGTTATTTTTAACTCCTTATCAGATAAAACCTTCTCGCCGTCTATCTTTACCCCTCCTTGTTCAATAAGCCTGCGAGCCTCATTTTTACTGGAAATAAGGTTTGAATCTATAAGTAAATCTAAGAGCCTGATTTTATTGGATCTTACGAAATACTCTTCCATATCCTTGGGATTGTTTTTGTTTGCGAACACACTGTCAAATTCTTCTTTCGCTTTTTTTGATTTTTCTTTATCGTGATACTTCGCGGTTATTTCTTCGGCAAGAACCATTTTGGCTTGTTTGGGGTGCATCTTTTTTACTTCTTTTAAATCGGCATCGGTTAATAATTCGTAGTATTTAAACATCAACTCATCAGAAACTGACATAATTTTGCCGAACATGTCTTTTGGGGTATCGTTAAGCGCGATGTAGTTATTGTAAGATTTGGACATTTTCTTTATACCGTCAGTTCCTTCAAGTAAAGGCATTGTAATAACAACCTGAGGTTCCTGCTTAAAGTCCCTTTGGATTTCTCGGCCAAGGAGAAGATTAAATTTCTGGTCGTTGCCGCCAAGTTCGATATCTGCTTTTACTGCAACAGAGTCATAGGCTTGAAGAAGTGGATAAAGAAATTCCACAATGGAAATGGATACATCGTTTTTATACCTTTTTTCAAAATCGTCGCGCTCAAGCATCCTAGCAACAGTATATTTTGTGGAAAGTCCCAGCAAGCCTTCAAGGCCTAAGGGGTATAGCCAGGTACTGTTATAGACAACTTCCGTTTTTGATTTATCTAATATTTTAAAGACTTGGTCCTGGTATGTTTTAGCATTTTTTATAACTTCGGCCTCACTCATCACAGCCCTTGTTTCCGAGCGGCCCGATGGATCGCCTATTTTTGCGGTAAAATCTCCTATAAGAAAAATAATATGGTGGCCTAAATCCTGGAAGGTTTTGAGCTTATTAAATAAAACCGTATGCCCCAGATGAAGATCGGGAGCTGTGGGATCTATCCCAAGTTTTATCCTTAGAGGTTTTTTTGCGACAAGCTTATTTTTGAGCTCAGGCTCAGAAATAATCTCGTTTACACCGCGTTTAATTTTTTCAAGTGTTTGGTCCATGTTTATCATCTTCAAAACATTTACATTGTTCGTCCAACCGCTGTTTAATTTTGTTGTTAATATTTTCTTCCAAAGCCGGGTTTGTTTGAATTATCTTTCGAACTACTCCCCCTTCTAAAATTACAATTTCGGAATCTTCTTCGGCTTTTACCGTAGCTGTGGCGGCTTTGGGGGTAAGAAGAGATATCTCTCCAAAAAAACAATTTGGCCCGATTTCTGCAATCTTCTCTTTTCTTTTTTTCTTTGCAATAGTAACGGAAACTTTCCCGGACTGAACTAAATACAGTTTATTAGAAATTTCGCCCTGAAAAATAATGGTGGAACCGGCTTTAAAACTGAGCTTTTCAAGTTCATCCATAAGGATTTCCCATTCAGCAGCGGAACAGTCCTTAAAGAATTCAGTGCATTGTATTGTTTTCCTGGCCCACTCCAAATCCCGCTGGGTTAAATCCATATTTTTACCTATAAAAATATTTTGCCAAATTTAATCAAGTTTTTCTAAAGATATACTTGCTTTTAAGCCTGAATAATGCAATGCCAGGTTATTATAGCAAATAATTACCAGGGTAATAGCAAAGGCTCCGGCAGTAACTCCAAGAAATAGCCCTGATTGCCACTGGTAGTTTTCAAAATTCCTGAAAAGCTCAATAATCGGCAGAGCAATCGCTTCATACAGAGAAATAAAAACAACCGCAGGAAGTACAGTTACACCTAAAAACCTATATTCATCTTTTCCAAAGACAAGCTTAACTGACAGCCACGGCATAAGTCTGTGCATGTACTTATAAAGAACAAGAAATATCAGAGTACTAACAGACACAGAGAAAATAGCTCTAATTACAGTGACAAAATAAGTATTAGAAATGTCAGTAAAAACCAACTGAAACAAAAAGATAAGCGCTAAATAAACACTTCCCCAAACGGAAACAATGAAAGGTTTCCTTATTTCAATTTTCCCCTCGGCAAAAACATTTCTGAGAAACGATTTGCCGAAAGCATTTATCAATAGCAATGCAGCCAACATTCCTATATAACCCAAAAAGAGGCCCAAAATCGGCGACTTAATGATCTGACCTTTCTCGTGCACTCCTGTAAAATACGGCAAAAAAACAACCGTTATGCCTTCCAAACAAGCAAGTATCCAAACCAAATGCCAGGATATCTTTTTCAACTCAATTTTCAAGATTTTTTCCACTGAAAATGTTGGCCCAATTTTTTATAGTGAATTCCGTAAGCTAAAACATGTAAAAAAAACACAATTAACATCGCAACAATCACTGTAGGGTTCATCAGAATATCGTTTTTATACTCAATAAAAGAAAATGATCTACCCAGAGATATGTGAGGAGCTTCCATCCATAATACATAAACCAAGTAAATTAGTCCACTGCCTAAAATTATTTTTGAAAATACTAACAATTTGTTACTTCGCTTTTTTGTCGCTAGATTAATTATGTTAACTCTGTATTTTTCAATAAAAACTCTAAAACCGTTGTATGCAAAGATAAAAAAAACGGATAAAATACCGGCTTTAGGCGATAAACTCAATATCCACAGCATAACAAAAAACAACAAAAGGGCAAAAGCAGCCGAAATGAGCTGTGTCGGAACAAGCGGAATATTCGCTTTTTCCGGATACAGTCTTAATACTTTTGAATCCGGATTCGTATATCTGACCGAAAATCTACTTTTTGACTCTATACCAAAACAACATCCGTAACTATAACAACCCATACGCCCTACGGCAACACACAAACAACCGCTCAAGCAACCAATATCGAAACATACGAAAAAGTTAATATCCGTATAATAAGCGAACCATAAAATCCCTATGAGTATTCCAAGTTGTCCGCCCTGATTATAAAAAGCAGTCTCAGCTAAATGCTTAATGGGATGTGCCAAAAACTCCCTTCCAAGAACAAAATAATGAAACACTTTGCTAGTAACTAAAACAATAATAGGTATCATACCTATAATCCAAATCCACCCATTCCCTTGGGTGACTTCCGGAAACATTCTTTTAAAGAAATACATCGCACATAAAGCAGTAAGAACGGCAGCTAAAGCATTTATTAATCCGATGTTAAGAAAATAAATATTTTTCCATTTAAAAAGAACGGGATAATTATTTAAACTGAGAATCGGCTTAAGCAAAACCTTAAGTAATTTATTCAATACTTATATACTCCTTCTAATTCTTTTTTTATTAAATAGCCAATTGTTTTGCCATTTCATAAAGATTTATATCAAAAATCTTTTCCTTATCTACAACCGATGAAATCGGAACATCCGTTATATTTCCTTTCTGAATCACTACCAGTCTGTTTTCTCTCCCCTCAAGAAGAGTCTTGACGGCGTGAACGCCAAACCTTGAAGCAAGTATTCTTGATCTGCCTGAAGGTCTGCCTCCTCGCTGTATGTAGCCGAGAGAGCTCACACGAACCTCAGATTTTATGTTTGTTTTTATTTGTTCGGCCAGCTTGTACGGATTACCGGCTCCTTCAGCAAAAACTATAATCAACGAAGTTTTGCCTTTTTTTCGTTCTGCCTGCAACTGAGAACATAGCTTGTCTACGCTGAACTTTACTTCAGGAACCAGTATATACTCGGCTCCTGAGGCAACACCCACCGCTAAAGGCAGATGCCCGTGCTCCCTGCCCATAACCTCAACAATAAATACCCTGTCATGGCTTGACGCCGTATCACGGATTTTGTCAATTGCCTCAACCGCTGTATCAAGTGCGGTATCAAACCCTATAGTCTCGTCTGTGCCGTAAATATCATTATCAATGGAGCCAGGGATACAAACCACAGGAATCCCGCCTTGAGTAATCCCGGAACCGGCACGCAATGAACCGTCCCCGCCTATTACGATAAGACCGTCAATTTTCAGCGATTTCAGAGTATTAACAGCCTTGGCCATGCCTTTCGCAGTTCTGATCTCTGCGCATCGCCCTGTTTTCAAGAAAGTCCCGCCTTTGTTTATTATTCCGCTGACGGACCTCAAATTTAAGTCCGCAAACTGGTTATCCAATAAACCGATAAATCCTCTCTGAATCCCTATTATTTCAATCCCGCGATATATGGATTCACGCACAACAGATCTAATGGCGGCATTCATACCTGGAGCATCGCCGCCGGATGTTACTATGGCAATTTTTTTGATTTTTGGAAGGTTTTTCATGTGTCAGATTATATATCATTTTAATAGGAAATTCAATGATAAAAATGAAAAATAGGGACCGGCACCCATGTGCCTGCCCCTATTCTATTTACTTTCGCAGTCCCCGTTTTTAATCTTACTTATCTTCTTTATGCTGCGCTTAACATATCTCTTATTGCGTTTATACTTGTTTTTTGACTTTCTTTGCTTATCGTGGTGATTTTCCTTTCCACAATTATGTCTAATATTTCCATTAAACCGTTAATTGTCCACGCGTGATCATTCCTAGTATACGTATATGTATTGAGAAATTTACCATGAAATAGTTCAGGTATTGTTCTGTTCCTGATCAGAGTTGCAAAAACAGGATCGGTTAAATCTTTAATTTCCCTATTTAAAGCTTCAATTTCCTCTTCCAATTCTCGATAAGACTTTCCCAGGCCTGAAAGTTCAATCAATTTTACTTTTTTAAGCTCTATTAGATTCAATATCGCCTTAACATACAGCACAATCTGCATTGTATTTTCGATTTCAAAATACTCCTGATTCAAAATTGCATCATAATTCTCCGGTAGTTCTTCCAGGCTTTTTGCTTCAATTATTGGGAGTAAATTTTCTTTTTCGTCCACAAGTAATTCCGGAATATTATAAATTACATCTTCTCCTGTAAACCTTAAAGAACTAGAGATTTCGGAAAGAAGACTTGCTACTTTTATATCTTTTTCGTGAAGAAGATTTTTTACAATCTTATCATCCTTGTAATGGGCCTCAAGCATTTTCTCATCTATGCCGGAGAAAAATCCAAAAAGCTTATCAATATACAGTATCTTTTTTTCTAAGCTTAAGGATTTAAGGCCCGCTCTTTTTTCAATATTTTTGACATAAAACCAACCCGGTTTCCATTCATCAAAAGTCATACCGGGCGTGTTCGAAAGAGTTTCATAAATTCTTTCAAAAAAGATTTGACTTCCGTTCATTGTAATATAAGTGCCCAAGGTTTTGGAATGCTTCAAATGTTGATATTTAGCCAATAAACCATTCCAACCTGGAGCGGACTGATAAAACAGATTTGAATCATCAATTTTTGAATTAAATTTGAGTTCTCTCCAATTTTCGTTTAATATTTCCGGAATTTGCGAGAATTTGATACCTTCGCGTCTGCCTATGTCGTAAATTTTAGTCGATTGCTTACGAATCGCACCTTTAATGGGCAATCTGTATTTAGCAGGATCTTCATCCTCACTGCCGGTCAACCTTCTATCAGACACCATAATCCGCGATGTTCCAAGTTCTCTTCCTATGGCTACAATTTCATCTGAAGTTAGA
>JBHPNE010000019.1:0-18782 GCA_042562855.1 Elusimicrobiota bacterium | reverse complement strand
CAGCATTTAATAGTTTACATGGATTAACGGGAGCGCCCGGCGATGATGATGCGCCTTTAACGGCAACGGGTGCGGTAAGCCAGGATGCGATGGAAGCATTATTCGGCATGTTATGGGAAGATCCTGATAATGACGGGATATACACAAGAAAATATGTTGGTGATATAACAGCACAGGAAGCAACGCAGGCCGCGCAAGATGTCGAAAATGTGCAGATCATAAGAGCGGCTTTGGACCCAGCTGCCTTCAACGCTTTATATGGATTAAGCGGCGGCGATGTATTAACAAATACAGGTCCAATTAGCCAAAGAGCTGCGGAAATAATATATTCACTTTTGTATGATAATTTAGGAGCTCCAAAATATAGCGGTGTGATAAGCACAGCTGAACTTTCAAATATTTCTTATGGGATAAACAGAGCAGGTGCTATACTTGAATACTTAGAACAAAATGCTACTCAAGATCTGCTGGATGCATTTAATGCTTTTAATGGTCTTGTTGGAGGAGATCAATTTGTTACAGGGACAGGCAATAACCATCCTTTATCTGATAATCAAATCGCAGCATTATTTGATGCAGTATTTGATGAAGATGGTAATCTGCATCTGGCATCTAGTGCGACGTTTAGCGCACAACAAGTTGTTGAAGATATAGCATGGGCAAATGATTTTAAAGCGTATCTTGCTGCCAATCCGGATGTCGAGGCGGCTTATATAGCTTTGCTTGGAGGAGGGCCTCTAGCAAATTCCGACTATTTTGGTCCCCTCTATGACGTAGATGGAAATCATGTAGTAACAAGACCGACAATTAACGCGTCATTCGGCCAGGATATAATTTGGGCAAATGATTTTAGGATTTATATAAATGATGCTTCTCATGCAGATGCTTTGGCAGCTTTCGAATCTTTAAATGGAGTATCGGCAGGTGGACTGACAGTAGGATATTATTATTATCCGTTGTATTATTACGATGCAGGCGGAGTTTTAAGGCATGTGGCAGACAGGCCGAATGTATCGGATAATATCGCAGGTGATTATGAGCAATTAGCGGAAGACATACAATGGGCGAACGACTTTAGATTTTATTTAAGTGAATCTGGCCATGAAGGTATA
Source organism: Elusimicrobiota bacterium (assembly GCA_042562855.1). Lineage (GTDB taxonomy): Bacteria > Elusimicrobiota > Endomicrobiia > Endomicrobiales > JAPLKN01 > JBHPNE01. Next base: position 17,670 of record JBHPNE010000019.1, on the reverse strand, counting down.
GGAGATGATTACGCAGAATTATTAGGTTTAACAGACGCAAGTGATTTGGAATCTTACCATTATTTTAATCCATTATATGATGCAAATGGCGTTCATGTTCTAACAAGGCCGAATGTAACGGATAATACCGAAGGTGGTGATTATGAACAATTGGCAGAAGATATATACTGGGCAAATAGATTCATGAAGCTTCTTAATTCAGATCCTGATGCTTTAGATGCTTATAAAAGATTAAATGGAGTTACTACTTTAACTGCTTTAACTGCAGGAATGTATTTTTTACCTTTATATGATGCTGATGGTGCGCATGTTAGTACAAGACCGAACCTATATGCACAAGTAGAAGTAGATGGTGATTTGGTAAATAAAATGCTCGAGGGTATTATAAGGGCCGATAAACTTTTAACTGCATTAAGGGATAGTGATGTTAAAGGTGAAGATGGTCTTACCGCTTTTAATGCATTAAATGAACATATAGGAGGTTATACAGATATTACCGGTTCCGGAGCTCTAACGGCACAGCAGTTACAGGCAATATACTATTCCATATATAATCAGTGGGGAAATTTTCATGTTGAGGAGTTTAATGCTGAAGAAGCCGTAGACCGTATAGTTGGCGCAAAGGAATGTTTAGATTTTCTAGTATGGTTGGTTGGTGATAGTGATCAAACCACTAATTATGCTAATGACTTAAATTTTGGAGCACAAGGCCTCACTTATGGCGATTATGTCATGTTTGAATATTATGAATATATGGAAGCCGGTGTTACATCTATAACAGGGGCGGAAGAATTTGTGTTTTATACGTTGGGAAGTCCGACAATAAACGGTCAATCTTATGATATTCATCATCCACAATATTCAGTTTTAGCAATAAGTGCAGAACAATTTTTTGCATTACATCCGGAGCTTGTAGGAGAAGAAGGTGATGGTTGGAAGCTTGATGGAGATACGGTTCGTTTAGTCATAAGAAAAGATTATGTTGTAAACTACGACGGTTTAGGGGCAGTGTATGTAGGCGATGAGTTTACCGGTTTTGATGGTATTTTGGTTGCCACAAATAACGAAAGAAGCATTACACTGCTTACTACTTGGAAAAGAATACAAAGAACTTATGAAATTGCTCCCGGAGAAGATCCTTTGCTGATAAACCAGACGGAATTAGGCGCGCTTGAAACCGGATTCGGAGAATTGAGTTTTGTCTGGGCATGGGCGTGGGATAACATTTGGTATATTATTTTTGCAATTATAGGATTTTTTGTAATTCATCGTGTTGCTATTTCTAAAAGTGGAAGAGACAGAAGAAAAGCAGCCAGGAAAAAAGCGAAAGCAAAAAAAAGAGCAGAAGACAAAACGAAAGAACCTAAAGAACTTAAAAAGAAACTTGATCCTACAAAATTAACGGAATTTGCGGAGCTGGGAATTTATCATCGTGTGGAAGAGTTATTAAAAGAAAAGCTTAAATCCCAATTCATTGGTCCCGTTACAGCTCCCAGAGGATGGAAAGAAGCAGCTACTCATGTAGACAACGGCTTAATAAAAGCTTTCAGAGGAATGCGAATTGAAGAAATTATTGAATCTGTCAAAAATGGAACTATTAATGCTATTTATGCTCCGATAGATGAAAAACTAAAGAAAAAAGAAGATTTAACCGATCCTGAAGAAGAGATTAGGAAACTTTTTTTCGGCTATGAAAAATTGAACTTCTTGAAAAAATTGACGGCAAGAAAAAAGAAGCATGAAAATTGGATTTTTGAAAAAAATGAGAAAAAGCAGATTGAACTTCTTAAAAAAATTGACGGCAAGAAAAAAGAAGCACTGGGTTCAATTTTAGGCATTATAGTTAATTATAAAATAGAACAATTGAGTAAAAACCGGCCCGAAGGATTTACCTCAGACTTAACGGCTGCAGAAAAACAACAGCTCAAAGAAATAATGCAAAAGGATTATCAGGATATTTGGGGTGAGGACATTTCAACAAGAGACGTTAGTATTTATCAAACAGAAGTTGTGGGTGATGATTTTGTTGATGGCGATAATTATCCTCAATGCTATACGATTCTTGAAAAGCTTTATAAGAAACTTATACAAATTAAGCATGAAAGAGTTTTCAATAGAATTGAAAGTTTAGAATCATACGGATTCCCTGAATCGCTTAAGCTTGGAGGAGCCGAAGCCCCGTCAACTGTGCAGATAATTAAAAACAACGTCATAACTAAAGTAAGAGATGAACTGAAAGTCAAAACTAAGGAAGATGCTATTACAGATTTCTTTGCCCCGTATGGCGCATGGCTAAATGCTGTGGAAGAAAATATTCCCGGTTATGTTCAGGATGACGACAGAATGTTTGCAGTTGAACAGTACTGGAATCAAGTTAAAGCAAATTCGGCACAATATGCTGTTTTCCGGAAGGAGAATAAAGAATTTAAGACAGTTAAAGACACAGAAAGTTACAATAAGCTTAATGACCAGCAAAAGAAGGCCATTCGTGAAAAAGCAGAACTTAATTTTACCTTGGAGGATATGTGTTTGTTTTATATGCTTTTTGAAGATTCTATGTTCAACGCTACAACTGCGAATCTTAGATATTATTTATTCTTTACTGTTAAGAAAAAACTTAGAACAGGCGAAATCGCCAACAAAGGGGATGTATTTGGTTTTCTTGAGCAAGAAATAAACAGATTTGAAGGTGTTGTGCATGTTAATGATCTTATTTACGGCCAGGGGAATAAACAGTGGTATATGGAGAATGTTTCAGGCAGGCAACAGGCTATGCGTGATAGGATGATAATCTATGATGTTGAGGATTTGTTCAGATCAGATTTTATTGCCTGGTATGACGGATTAAAAACTGTCGATAAAAAAATCGAAATACTTGGCGATCCTACCACTGTATCACCTGGTCCGCAACGACAAGCTATTGCTGATAGAAATAAGAGAATAAAAGTACGCAGAAAAGCTGCAGAAGCAGAAATTGATGAGTATATAGAAATACTAAAAATGAGGCCGTGCAAAATAGAAGATACAGAATCAAACGGGATTGTTGAAGAACTTGAAGCTCAACTTGCTGCTATTAACGGAGGTGTTAAAAAATTTGATGATGAAACCAAAAAGAAATGGGATGGTCTCGTAGCAGAACTTAAGACCGCAGTTGCTGTCCGCGATAAGACGGTAGCAGCATATGACAAGGCAATGAAAGAGGCGGAGACAGAAATACCTGCTACAAAAATTGCGATGAAAAGAGCGTATGATCAACTGGATGAAATAAATAAAAAACTTAAAGAAATAATGAATGGATGGCTGGAAAAGAATAAAGTATTGGCTAGTTCGAATCCGGAGAAGTACTGGGAAAATATAACAACAGCTGGCGAATCATATAATGCTTTTACAAAAGTTCATATGGTATTTTCAGCTGTACTACCTGGAACAGTTTATAATGATCTTACAGACGGTCAAAAAAAAGTTTTTAAGGAAATAATATCATTAAACTATACTCCAGAACAATACTGGCAGAGTGTTAATGTGAGTGATGCAATATATGATGATTTTAAAGCTGAGCACGCGGAATTTGTAGCTATAGCTCGAAACGCAGACTATCACACGCTCACACAAGAACAAAAAAATATTTTAACAAGATTAATTGTTCCTCTTACCGTATCGTATTCCAAAATCAAAAAATTAAGTTCGCGTTTAGCCCCTTACACTACAATCTCTAAGGATCTTTCCCCGCATTTGGTGAAAACATTTGCCGATGTCAGCGGAGGACCCGGAGGCATAAAAGGTATTTTTCAAATGTTCGCTAATGTCTACTGGAAAGTTGCCGGCCCGCTGATCATGACCATATTGTCTTCTTTTGCATTCTTTATCGGGTTAACTATTGGCGGAGCGGTAATCACTTTTTGGATGTGGGCATTCGGAGCTTTTGTGGCTGTAGGAATATTAGTTTTAGTAGGGCTCTTATCCAAGGCTTTAGTAAAATATTGGCAGCATGATCTAACCGGAAAAGATGTGAATCTCTTTGAAATAAAAGAAGTTGATTCAGAGAATTTAAGTACAGAAGAAGCAAAAAAACTCAAAAAAGAAAGATGGAATGCAAGGCTTTTTGTATGGTCAGTATTTGCTGTTAAGTTTATCTGGAATGCGCTGATATGGCGTTTTATCGCAATTCCTGTGATGATGTTTTTAATGGCAGGGTCGCATACATTTTTAGGTATTACGCTCTTTGCGCCGATGCTGGTTATTCCTATGCTTATTCCATTTATTTTATTCTTTATGCTGGATATATTTGCGATAACATACATTTTACAGTCGGTAGTTGCTTATATTTCGGGCAAAAGATCCGGTGCCGGTGCTGCAAAATTTATGAGCCATGAAGAACGTAAAAAATACTTCAGCAGTGTAATGAGTAATTTGGAAGACATGGCTCCGCCAACAATCAAAGGTGACGACGGTCTTAATAGGGTTATGACGGATCTTGAGAAAAAACTATATGCCGCAATGGCCTGGAATAATCTGATAAAAAGATTTAATAAGGATGATTATTGCAGCCAGGAAGAGATGGAAATGTATTTGGTTACAATTACAGATATTCCTATAGGCGATGAAAGAGTGATGAAAGAAGGCGATTTTCTTGCCCTGAAGGATGCAATCGATCCCGCAGATATCAAATATCCGAACTTTGATGAAAATGTTGTAAATCCAATGATGCAGAGACGGCTGGCAATGTTTTTTGCCCAGACATTTATGAAGTTGGATAGAATGCCTGCTTGGGAGAGAATGAAATTCTTAAGCGTTGTTACGCCTCTTTTATCTGAAGTAATATCTTATCCGTTTGATTATCTGGATCCGAGCCCTAGAAGGAAGGATAGACAACCGATAAATGTATATATGGAAAACGTCGGGAAAACTATGCTTACGGAGTTTATAGAACAGTATCCAAATGAATGGGGAAATTTTGTTGAACGGATAAAAAGTGAAGGAAAATACTTGCCTGAAGATATACTCGAATTAGAAAGAATTGCAAAAATAGAAAAATCCAAAAAAGGTTACGAAAAGAAAGCTACATTTGCTGAAGGCGAAGACAAGGTTTTAAATTTTGATAAACGAAAAGACCCCAAAACAATTCTTTTAATAGACCAGATAAGAGAATGGGTATCGTATAGATATCAGCCGGCGGCTCGGACAATACGCGGTATGATGAATTATAGGGAACACTATACATTTTTGGCTAAGGTTAATCACCCTACATGGGCAAGTTTATCTGCAGTGCTGGAAAGGGATATTACTAGCGAAGGTGAATACAATGAGGGTATCAGCGAATTGGTCGACGAGAAGGTTGAATACATACTGGCAGATCAGGGTTATGGCGGGTTAGAACACACCGATGCTCACAGGATTGACGTAAATGCACAGCTGAGAAAATATCCGAATTTTAAAGTAGCTTATTTAGGCAATTATAAAAAAGGTGTCGAAGACAGAGATTTCAGTGCTTTGCTGCAGTTTAAAACCGGTGAGGCGCAGCCGGATGAAATAGTAGAACAAGTTATATCGGATGCAGAAGGAAATTATATAGGGAGAATCGTTAGAATAGGCTACATAAAACATAAAGCAAGAACTTTTGATGATTGCAAGCAGTACAATTGGGGTTTTGGTAAACCGTTAAACCAAAATAATATTATGAGATTTGCCCGTGGATCCATTATTCAATTTGTTGATATGAATCAGGACCTAGATTATGAGCAGGTGTATTTCCAATTAATGCTTATGGGCAGGTTTGATCAGGATGAAAAACTGGCAGTTCTTGGTGTTCCCGAAAGAGTAATAACCGAAGATTCCACTTTTATTGGCCAGGTTGTTGCTTTCGGCGAACATACCTTTGTAACAGGGACACAGCGTACATTAAATATTTTTGGTATAAGAGGCCAATATGGACATCCTGATTTCTTGAGAGCATCACTTATAATGACACTGGGGTTGATTGTGCCTCCATATGTAAACGAAGATATTTTTGCTGCGTATATATTGTGGGCTAGGGGTTATAGAATAGATCGTTCAGAGACTATGTATGTAGGCAAAGCCAGGGAAGGAACATATGAAGGGTTTTTCGCATTCTACTCTAAACTTGCCGGCGGTGCTGCAGAACAAACCATGTCACGGCAGTTTAAAAATGCCACCAAACATATGTCTTTTTCACAGGGATTTCTAAATTATACTTTGGGTGTGGGAAATTTCATTAAAGACTATTTAGTCCCATTCACAACTTTTTCAGTTAACTTTATAGTTATATTCTTAGGGTTAAGCGGATTTCTTGCTTTGCCTGCAGCAATTTTGTTCGGATTTATCGGAATAATTTTCTCACAGGCTATAACAATGATGGGCTGGAGTCAGCAAGTTTTAGATAAAGGTCTTTGGAAAGGAACCATAGATATGTTAAAAATTTTCCCACGCTTAGTTTTGGTGTATGGTTCAATGCTTTACATTGCAAATCAGCCGGGTGTCGTAGGCGGATATCAGACAGGGGCGAAATATTTTGGTTCTGGAAGAGGATTTGCAGACAAACATGCACCTCCATATATTGCAGATTATGATGCTCTTGATCTTCATCAATTTGTAAGAGGCCCCGGTTCCGGCATTGCAGTCGCGAGTATTTTCTCAACGGTTTTAGGAATATTCTTATGGATTAATTTTGGAATGATATGGTCTTTCTTTGTCATGGCGATACCTTTATTTACATTAATCACGGTATTTTTGGTGAATCCAGGAGCCACTCCGTTTGACGTGAATATAAGAACCTGGGTACAAAACATGAAGAAGGACTATGGTTCAAGCATAAATCGTGATACCGGTATGAGAGAGGGAGCATTAGCAAAACTAAGACTTTATAATGCATGGGTTCCGGGTTTAATCATTGGTATGTTTGGCCTATTCTGGTGGCTTGGGCAGGCGGTTTTGACCGGGCCTGCAGCTTTGATCTTTTGGCCATGGCTCGGTATAGGGTTATCGGTTGTCGCATTTATGGGTTTACATAATAAGTTGTTAGACCGTAATAAAGGATGGACAGTGAAAATATTATCTTTTATGGGATTGATGGCTACTGTGGGCGCGCTTATTTTCTGGATTGCTCCTGTATTCCTTGCAGCGGCTGCAGCGTTGACTGGTATTCAAGCATTATTACTGACAGTAGGGGCATATGCAGTTCAAGGAGTAGCGTGGATTGTATTTGGCACTACTATTTATGCAACTATAGCAGGAAGCAATACATTGGAAAAGGCAGGATGGGAGGGAAGAATAATTTCTGCGTCAATTTTTGTTGTACTTGGATTTATTATGTGGTTTGCCATTACGACGATTATAGCGGGTTTGGCAATACCTGCAGTTTTAGTATCAACAGTTTATTTAGCCGCAATTGCTTTGTGGGTGGTAGCGGGATTATCTCTTATCCCAGGTGCACAAAAATGGATGTCAAAAAGAGTTAAAGAAAATCCCGGTATTTCAATGCTTTTGTTAGGGACGAACGGGAGAGTCAGTATTTGGGATTCATGCAAACTACTGGTTACTACCGCCGTAACCTTTGCTTCTCAAATAGTTGTAGCGCCGTTTGCGTATATTGCAAGTTTCTTTAAAGCTAAAAATATAGAACACAGAAAAAAAGACTGGGAGGAAATGTCAAAGGCAAGGTCATTCTGGAATTCTTTGTCATTCATGGCCGTACTGCCTGTATTAGCAGTTGTTGGGCTTGGATTAATGATTTCAGTACTATTGCCGGCATTATTGCTTCCTGAAACAATTCTTATTGTAGGGCTGGCAATAAACTGGATATTTGTAGTGGCATTTGCTGCAATAACTTTCATTCTTGTAACGTTTAGACTCTATCCCGGAACAGAGACTAAATGGAAAAAAGCTGCAAGTTTCGGTATCGGCGGGATTGCAAGTGTGATCACCGGCGTAATTTCTGTTATAGCTGCCGTAATGTTTTCTTCCATATTTGCGAGTGTTGTGGCATTAGGGTGGATAACAGCATTATTCCTACTGGGGATAGCAGTTGTAACAAAGATAATTGCATGGGCGTCAGCAACCCATGAGAAAAAAACCCAGAAAAAGATTAACGAGCAGTTTGCCGGGAGAATCAATGCGGCTATAAAAACTGCCAAACCGTTAAGAGTGCCTGGGACGCCGGGTACAATGGTTGGCCCTGTTGAAATGGCCGCAGTAATAAACCATGTATATACTTACATAATAACCGACCTTTCTATAGATATCAAAAAAGCTCATTCCTATGTTGCAAAAGCAATTACGGGTTATATCACTACAAAAGTTGAAACAATAAAAAAGGACGATGAAAAAGAAGCAAGAAAAATAGAAATAATGAAAGGAATTGGACAAATTGTTAGTGATAAAGCTGCTCCTCCTATTGAGCTTGATTATTCGTCTTTGAAACAAGAAATGGTCATATCGTTAATGGAGGACAAAACAAAAGAAAATCCATTTATATGGGTGGTAAAATTAGAAAAGGAAGTGCGTAAATATGAGAAAGACGGCGAGCAGGATAAAGCTGATAAATATAGAAAGAGAATCGGGAAAATACATAAATATATCAAAACTTCCTTGTTTGACCCAATGGATATTTACATTGAAAATATGGGTTTAGACCTTAATAGATTGGATCAGTTAAAATCATTTGCACCTGAAGTAGGCCAAGGATTCAATGTGATATTAAGGGAAAAACTAGCAAAGCCGAAATGGAGAGATTCTTTCATTCCTTTATATCTGGAATATCTTTTTGCGAATATATTCGAAACAGGAGCTCATAGAGGCGAAGCTGATACGGCTAAAAAAGCGGTATTCATGGTAAGAAATTTCGGTATGATTATGGGTCTAAGTGTAGAAAAAGCGACATCGGAAGCCATTAGAATTGCATTGGATTATAGACGCGGTGTTAATCTTACACTGGGAGCCATAGATGTAGATACGCAAAAGGCAAACATATTAGCCGGGATAAGTAATTCCAGGCTACTTGAAGGAATTGAAATAGACAGTAGAGTAAGAATATTGCATGGTGCTATTGAACCTCAGAAAGAATCAGGCGAATATGCAAATGTAGAATATGTTTCAGCCCACAGAGTTTTCGATTCTGGGGATAATCCAGGTACGATAAGGCGAATTTTAAAAACTGTCGTAGATAACGTTCAGCAATTGCTTGAGAATGATAACAAAAAGAAAGATAAAAAATTAAAAAAGAAATTTGGTGAGTTTGAAAAACTTGTGACTGGTAAAGGAAGCCAAATCGCGAGCCCACACAGTAACACTGATGAAAAAGCCTATTATGCTTTGTTGGCAATTGAGAAAGCTGCTAGAGAACTGATAGAAACAGCAGAAAAAGCCAGTAAAAAGATTGAAAACGCAGCAATCAAAACAGATGCTGAAAATGCTGTCACAGTGGTAAAAGATTTACTAAACAATGCTGGTTGGTGGAATGGGACAAATGTGGAAGAAATGAAAGCAGCTCAAAATGAAACGGGGCTCAAACAGGTATATACATATGTTCTGGAAATTTTAGGTCTGGTAAAGGATAAGCAGCAGTATGAAGAGGCGTATGCTTACGCGGTTTTACTCTACCTAAACTATGGTTCAAAAAAAGCAGAAATTACTGGTGTCATTAATAACCTTTTGCGCGATCCTCTAGATGGGAGCGCAACTGTTGTTGAAATAAAACTTAACATAGAAAAATTTGCCGCTGTAAGCACATTCTTACAACCTAAACCTTTTGTAACTCCCATACTTGAAAAAGATGCTGAAATTGCTATGAACAATGTTGAAGAATATGCAAAAATATATTCCGGGAAAGCTACTGACGAGGGAAAAAATGTGGAAGCCATAGAATCATCAATACGGGCCATCCTTTATCGTTTAAACAAGACATTTGGAAGAAAAGACAGAGTTATTTCAAATGCGATTATTTCAAAATTATCCAACATTAATTTGAACAGCGATATGTATCTTGCAGGAATAAATACCCTTAAAAGCTATGTGAACTCTTTTATCCTCCCAATAACACCAGATAATACGGCTAGAAAAAGAGATTTAGAAGAGGCAATCAAAACAATTGAATCATTGAGATTAGGAAGAATGATAGAAGAACTGCAGGAAAAGTTTAAAGAACATTTTAAGGATACAACTCCACAAGATGCAGGTCAAGCTAAGATAGCTTTTTTAGAAACATTAAGAGCTGCTGCCCTTGGTGTGGGGTTGGCGCCAGACACATTTTCCGAACAAACATTGCAGTATTCAATAGAAGCGGCAATAAAAGTTGCGGTTGAGCTCAGTAAAGAAACAGAAATTTTTGAAGGCATGCTCATGCAATTGATAGATATTTGCGCTCCCCCTGTTGACAAAAAATATTTCGCTTCAGCTGTTTTAACTCTAATAAACTATGAAATTAAAAATCATGGTCAAATATCAGATATGCCTGGCAAAATCCAACAATATTTAGATGAAAGACAAAATAAATATTCTGATAGTGGCGTTGTTATAGAAATTATTTTTCGTGAAATTTTTGGTAAACCGATAAATGCGGATCAAGCAGAAGATAGTATTAAGAAAGCCATGAAAGCTTCAGAAATGATACGGGATGCAAGTGACGAGGATGATATACAGCAAATAGTGGATGTGATGTACAAACATGCCGTTATTCTACTGCCACTGCAAATGGGAGAAGTTTTTGAAGGTATGGCAAAGGTTTATAAAGAACTGTCAAATAATGAAAAGAAATGGATAGGCGAAGAAATTGCCACATTCCCTAATACACCTGATAAAACAGCCTTAATAAATGAAATCATAAAATCAGCATTTGGTGAACCAAAAACGAAAGATGAGGCTGAAGCCAATTTACAAAAAGCTATAGATGCTGCTAAAGTAATGATGGGGGCAGGCGCGGTGGAAAAAGTAATAGGTGTTGTATTTGAATATAAGGGTACTCTTTTATTGGCGGCTGAAACAAAGCCGGTTGATGAGGGTATAGCTGCGGGGTATGAAAATTTAAGTGATGAAGATAAAGAAAGTGTGGAATCGGCGATAGGTGACATAGTGGCGTCAAGGAGAATGGCATTGGTTGCGGCTATTTTAAAAGCAAATTTTGGTAAACCAACAACTACCGATGAGGCAAAAAATGCTTTAGATTCATTATTTGATCCTTCCCTGGAAATGAACAAGAGCCCTATCCCTCTATTTCAAGAACAAGCTGATGATTCAGTAAAAGTGATGTTAAAGGTTGTTAAAGATTATTTGGATACTACGCCTCCTGCGGACTTGCCCGGTGCCGAAAAAGCAAATGTTATTACGGGTATAAAAGAGCAGCTGATTGCTTTGATAGACGACAACTCAGATGATGAATATATTAAGAAAGCATTATTAATTCACGGACTAAAATATACTTTTATTGAAATTGATGATACCGATAAAGCGGGTTGGATTAAACAAGCGCTTCTTGCTATTGTGACAGGAACTAATCCTAGTAATGCCGGTGAAATGGAAACTGTAATCGAGGTATTAATTGACGATGCAGAGTCATTAGGTTTAACCTATACAGAAGCCGTAATTGCTTCAGTAGAAGCAGGATTTGCCTTTGCCAACGATCCTGCGCAAGTACTAATAGAAGGAAGTCTCATCCATGGGATTGAAAGCAAATTATCGAAGCTAACAAAAGATAAAATCACTGCTTTGGCCTCGGCTGCCGATTCAGATGCAGGGAAATTTGAAGAAGAAATAAAAGCGTTGTATGCAGGAATTGAAAAAGCTTTTGGGCTTGATACAGATACTGGTGATGATGACAAAAATACATTCATTAAGGATGTTTTAAAAAAAGTGATAGAAATTGCAGATCCTGTAGATGAGCCTGCAAGTAAAGCCATATTAGACACACTTGTTAAAGATGCTCAGAGCATGGGTAAAACCATGGAAGAGGCCATTAAATTATCAGTTGAAGTTATATTTAATTATGCAACAACAGGCGCCGGATCTACAAAAAAAGCAGAAATATTTGATGGTATATTTAGTTTTTATAATGCCTTGAATGATGTCTCTCAAGATTCCCTCTGTAAAGGTGTGGGATTAATTATTGATGGTGCCGACAAAGAAGAATTGAAAAAAATAATATTAACGAAGATATACGGCACACCGGCAGCAGGTGACGAAAAAGCAGCATTTGGAGCAGCATATTTGGCAGCGGTAGCGTTGTCAGCTGATGAGACAGCAGGGGCAACACTGGTATTAAATGCATTAAATATGGCTGATGCGGGCATACAAAAAGGAATAGCGGAGTATTATGCAGATGAAACAAGTGCAAACAGGGCTGGCTTATTTGCAGCTATAAATGCAAAAGCGAATGTTGATTTAAATAAAGCTGTAATAAAAGCAATATACGGTACACCGGCAGCAGGTGGCGAAAAGGCAGCATTTGGAGAAGCATATTCGGCAGCGGTAGTGTTGTCAGCTGCTGATGAGACAGCAGGGGCAATATTGGTATTAAATGCGTTAAATGTGGCTGATGTGGGCATACAAAAAGGAATAGCGGAGTATTATGCAGATGAAACAAGTCTATTCAGGGGTAATTTGCCCACGGAGATTAAAGCCGGGTCGTACGGCACAGATGTGGCCGACATGTTTTATGATTCAGCGAATGCTGATATTGCTAAAAGCTATAAAATTGCTTTGATAGAAAAAATAATGGAAAAATATGTAGAAAGTTTGGCAGAGAAGGACAATGGTGCGTTTGCAAAGATATTGGTAATAGCAAGCGGATTGGCGGACGGTGAGGATGCAGACAAACTGGCATTAAACAGTACGCTCTCCTATATGGATAAAAATGGGAATGAGACAGTGCGTGGTGCTATAGCAGTATCGATAGGTTTCCATATAGCAAAGCCAGATGTGGATTCATATAGAGGAGAATTGCTTGGGGTAGTAAAAGCGTACATTTTTACGGATGATGCTGTTGTAAGTAAAAAGAATTTGACAAACAGGATAATGAAAGAATATGTAGAAAAGTTAGCAGAGAAGGACAATGGTGCGTTTGCAAAGATATTGGTAATAGCAAGCGGATTGGCGGACGGTGAGGATGCAGACAAACTGGCATTAAACAGTACGCTCTCCTATATGGATAAAAATGGGAATAAGACAGTACGTGACGCGATAGCAGATGCGATAGGTTCTCATATAGCATTGAAGGCTGTGAATTCAAGAGTAAACTTGTTTGAGGTAGTAAAAGCGTACAATTTTACGGACGATACACCACCGCCTCTAACTAAAGAGGATAAGAAAACGAGCTTGGTAGAAAAGATAACAGAAAAGATATACGGCGTGCCTACTACTGTAACTGAAGCAGTATCGAAGTTTACGCAATCGGTACACGCTACTGTAACAATGATGGGCGACACAGAGAAAAAGAAAGCTGTAGAAACGGCGATAAAAATAGCGAAAGCTTCTGCTGCTGATAAGGATACGATAGTATATCCCGGAATAGCAGCATATGTAATGGCGAATAATGATGATACAGATACAATAAATGCAGTGAAGGAAGCAAAAGATGATGCTTTGACAGAAAGCATTCTGGTGCTTGAGCTTAATAAGACAATACAACCCAGGGGAGATCTGAAAAAAACTGTAAAAGAAGGTGCTGCAACACAAAGTGTTAAAAACATAATAGTGCTGGCGGGAAAATTGGGATTTGATGATAAGAAAACGATTGGTTTCCTGACAAAAAAAATAGCAGCCTTACCAGCCGTTGGTTCAACAAAAACATCTTATGAAAAAGCTTTAGAAAAATATAAAGATGAGGGAGAAACTAGGATAATAAATAAGCTCAAAAATGCATTTGCTAATTATAATGATGCGGATGATGTTACCAAGAAAGCTCTTGCTGATGCGATTATATCGGTACTTAATGAATATAGAGGCGTGGTTATAAAGGACAAGTTCGGAAAGAAAATTGCGGCAGAATTCAATAATGCAACAAAAGTTGATGCATTTGGTTTTGGAATAAAGAAGGTATTTGAGTGGATTCTTACAGATGTTGGCCGCAATAAAGATCCTGGTTTGGACATTATTAATGAAGTTCTTAAGGAATGTAAGGAAGGCGCCAATTTCGAGGCAGTGATTTCTGAGCTTTACAATAATGTGTCGGCAAATATTAACCTTGCAGAAATATTGAATCTCATTCAAGTCGCTTTAAAAAATCAAAAAAATGGAGAAGTTGTTGCAGCAGGTATTTCGGCAGTTCTCAATAATGCAAAAGTTACACGTACAAATAAAGGTGTGGTTCTTGAAGCAGTAAAGGAAGGCCTTGCTGCAACTAACCAAGCTGTTGTCATATCCGGTATTGAGGCTTTAGTTGCTTATACTCCGATTCCGCCTCCGGCAGACGTTATTACTCAGTATGATATTAATAAACTTATTCAAGATATTCTTCAAAATAGAGATATTCTCTTTGAGGCAATTCTTACCTCAAAATACGGTAAGCCTAAAACTGCAGCGGAAGTAAAAACAAACCTTGGATTAGCTGTAAAAGTTGTGAAAAAGTTAAGAAAATACGATAACCCTGTAAATAGATTAAATGCGATAAAGCAAGTATTATTAGTTGTAAAAGATGTTGATAAAGGTTTTAATAAAGATTTTGTACGAAACGGTATTGCAGATTATTTAGCGGAAAATGATGCTGAAAGAGCTGAGATATATGCTGCTATAAAAGCATTAGGGGATACTGATATTAAGAAAAGCGATAAAACAAAGCTAATTAACATAATAATAACGAAGATGGTAAAAGAAGCGAAGATGGCAAAAGCTGTAGCGGATGCCGGAGTGAGGTTTAACATTGCGGTGAATGCATTAATATCAATGACGGGCGTGACAGATGAAGATAAAGTTATATTGGAAAAAGGTTTCATAATGATATTAGGGGAATTGTCTGATGTTGACATGGCATCAGATGAATTAAAGAATGCGGTGGTAGCTTTTGTTGGCAAAAAAGAACACCTTTCTAAGTTGTATGAAGCAATAAAACAAAGAAAAAAGGAAGAATTGATAGTGGCGGTGGCTGTAAAGAGGGCAGAGACAGGAACGGACGCCACAGCAAGATTCAATAATGCTGTAAAAGCGCTAACAGCGATGACAGACAATCCAGACACACTAAAAGCAGGGCTAGCAGCAATATTAAATGAGTTGTCTCATTCTGATATGGCGTCTGTTGCTTTAAGGAAAGCAGTGAAACTTTATATTACAGCAAACAAAGATAACCCAGTAATGCTTGAAGGGTTATATGAAGCAATAAAGCAGCGGGAGCAGAATGATACTACAGCACCTTATACTACCGATAAGAAGAAGGAATTAGTAATAACAGTAGTAAAAATGAGAATAGAGGGAGTAAATGGTGGAAAAAAGTTTAATAATGCTGTGAATGCACTAATATCGATGACTGATGATACAGTTGCCGATGATAAAAATATTATAAAAGCAGGATTAGAAGTGATATTAAATAACATATTAATGCTGCATAAGGATATGGCATCGGATGAGCTAAAAAATGCAATAGTAGAGTTTGTGAAGAAAAATGAAACAACAAATGACCAGAGGGCAGGTTTGTATGAAGCAATAAAAAAGCGCAATACAAATGTTGTGTATAAAAAAGAACATAAAGAAGCTCTAATAAACGCTATTGTGAAAGAAATTTATAATAAGGCAAAACAAGAAGCGTTAGGCAGCCTCCAAGTAAAGGGCCAAGAAGGAAATAAAGCCGCAATTGTTGTGTTGCAAATATTCATGGATTACGATACTCCGGGAAATAAGGCAAAAGCGTTAAATACCCTTGCAGAAGCGGTAGTTTCAAAAGCTCAGCAACAGAAAGCAGATTATGATGCATTAGATGAAGAAATAAAAGGTGTGATTGACGAGATTCTTGATGAAGCCTACAGAGAGGGTATTGTAAGTGAGTTATTAGATTGGATTAAGAAATTTGATATGAAATTGAGCAGCGCAGAAAAAGCAGCGGAAAAAGCAGAAGAGCAGCAGAAAATCGCACAAAAAGCATCGGAAGGTGCAAAAATCGAAGCAGGGAAAGCAAAAAATGCTTCTGCTGATATGAGGAGTGTTGAAAAAGCAAAGGTTGCAAAAGAAGAAATAGAGCTAGCATTAAAAAACATGAAAGGATTTTTAATAATTGCAGAAAGAGCTTTGACTAAAGCAAGTGAGGCACAAAAAAGAATTACTGATAAGGTAACTCATGAGGCGCAGTTTAATAACGCAGGAATTGCAATAAAATCAATTAAAGATGAAATACGTAAAATAACAGCTTTATTAGGGGGAACAACTGCTTTGCTTAAAGGAGCGAAAGATGCGTTAGAAACAGCACGGGATGCAGAAGATGCTTTGAAAGAAAAGATAGAAAACCAGGAGGAAATAATTGAAAATGCATTTAATAAAATAAAAGGTTTATCCGAACAAGCGTCAAGTGAAAAAGAAAAAGTAGTAAATGCTTATAATGAGGCTGTAAAGATTAAGGACGTTAAGACGGCAGATGAGGCAGTTAACAAAGCAAAACAAGCAGTAACAAATATTAAAACATTTTCGGATGAGGCAAATAATGCTTACGATTCCGAAATGGAGATAGAACCGGAATTATTGAAAAAAGTAAAACCTCAGATAACTCTAATTGAACAGATGCTAGATGGAATGAAAGAAAATTTAAATACCGTAGAAAATGATTTACTTATAAATGCTAAAAAAGCATTAGAAGTGGCAGAAAAGGCGGAACAAGATGATTTGGATAAAACAAAAACAGCTGTAGAAGAAGCAAAAAAGATGGCAGAAGAGGCATTAGCTAATGCAAAGACCGGAATAGAAGAAGTAGAGAACGTTTCTGACGACTTGCGCAATATTCAAAAAACAGAGAAAGCATTAAAATTAGCAAAACAAGCAAAAAAGAAGATAGAAGAGGAATTAATTATACAAGCAAAAGGATCTTTAGAAGAAGTAAAGAAATTGCATGGGGAAATAGATGAGGACAAATATGAAAGTGCAATAACTACAATTAACACAGCGATAGATGGACTACAGGCTGAACTTGATAAACTAACGAAAGCAGATGATGGTTTGCTTACGAAAATTAATAAAGCATCTGAGAAATTAGAAAAAAAGAAAAAAGAAATAGGAAAAACGACTAAGGAAGTACAACAGGTATTGGCAGAAGTCAATGGTGCGGTAAACGAAGTGCAAAGAGCCGTTAATAATATTGAAGATGTTGGTGCAGCTGATGAGGCATTAAAATTAGCAGGAGAAACAAAAAAGAAAATTGATGAATTAAATACACAGATAAGTGAGGTATTAAAAACAGCAGAAGACATAGAATATGGTACAGGGGTAATTACATTAAAGAATTTGCAAAAAGAAACAAATAATTTAAAGCAAAGAATAGATGGTTTAACAGAACAAGCTGACAATAGGAAGACAGAAGAACAGAAGAAAAAAGAAGAGGAAGCCAGGATAGAAAAAGAAAAACTTGAGGAAGAAGCCAAGAAGAAGGCAGAAGAGGAACAAAAGAAAAAAGATGAGGAGCAAAGGAAGCTTGAAGAAGAGAAAAAGAAGTTAGAAGAGGAACAAAAGAGGCTTGAAGAAGAGGAAGCTAAG
>JBHPNE010000018.1:0-21698 GCA_042562855.1 Elusimicrobiota bacterium | reverse complement strand
TTATGAATGCTGCATTTAAAAATATTACTGATAAACTGCAAATATCATCTACAAAGACAGATACCCTTTATGATGAAAATGGAATTGAAGCGACGCAAAAATTTACAGCAGATGTTAATGTAATGATGGAAGAAATAAACAAACTTGTTAATGAGTTTGATAAAGCAAAAATAACGGATGAAACCTTGTTGAGCACAATTATTCAATATAGGGAAACATGTGCGGAAATAACGGAAAAGATAAAAATAATCGAAAAGAAAACAAATATTCATATGGTTGTGTTTAACATATTTAAAAAAATTAACAGTATAGAATTAATTGCATGCTACGTTTCGGGATTGACAAGGCGATATTCACGAGATATATCGGAAGTAATATCTGGAATAAAAAATGTAAATATCAGCAATATTATAGAAATAGCAAAGGAATTGAGAAAATATGAAACCGCAGAATTTCGGGAATTCATGGTAAAAATATCGGTTTTAAAAGAAAATATTTTGAGGCTCGCTGGAAATAGTATTCAGGAACTAAATGCGTTTGTATTCGAAGAATTTAAGGAAAAAAGATACGATTTCGGGCAATTGAAAACACTAATTGAAAATACTGCTATTTTAAAATCATATTTAGTTGAAATGCCCGATAAGAAAAACATAGAAGAAACCCTGGAAAAAATAAACAAATTAATGGAAGACTATGATAATCCCAATCTCAGGTATTCCTTAGAAGTCTATGGGAAATTGAGTAGTATCGGATTCGACAACAAAAATGCTTCTTCGATTACTAAAAGTATTATTAATGGAACGGCATATGATATTTATAATGAAATACAAGAAGCATGTAAAAAAGATTTCAAGAAGATAGTGGCGGTGCTTGAACTCGTTACAGAAAAAAGAACTGAAAGAAATATGGATATTCTTGACGATACAATAAAAATGATAATAAAATCCATTCGGGTATGGATAATTGAAGCGCTTAAAACAAAAAGATATGACGAAATTATTGAATCAATAAAAGACGTGCAGGCGGTATTTAAAAGAATAGAAAGCGCATTAAACCAAGATACTTTAGAGATATTGTATGATGAATTTTTAAAAGCTGAAAACCTGGAACATCTTCTTGAAGGTTTCAGAGAAACATTTAACACTGAGTCTGCGCTGTTTTTTGTACATGCTATTTACAGCGAAAAACCGGATCTATTCGGAGAGTATATTGAAAGAAGTATTAAGAAGAAAGGTAAAAGCGCAAAAATCAGATATTACGTTAACATAATTAAATATTTAGCGAATAATTCAGAAAAAATAAAAAGAGATGCGATAGAGGAATTTATTAATATAATAATAGAGAAAATAGAGAAAAGCGAACAAAAAAATATTTATAATCAGTTATATCAGATAGCTAGAGATGTCGAAGATGATTTGGTTTTTGAAATATATATGTATTTCATTGAATTAATGGATAAGCAAACGCTTGAAGAACAAGTACATTTAAAGAATAAGACGAAAACAGGTTTTACAAATGCCATTTCTGTTGAGCAGCTGTCAAATGGGCAGGTTTCAAATGTAGCAGAAGCAATGTCTAAAATCTTAGAATTACTTAAAAACAATGCCAACTCATTAACGGTAAGAGAATATGCAGAAAACGTATTATCGGAAAGCAAATTAAAAATTAATGAAAAAAAAGAATTCATTTTAAGAATATTTTATAATTTAATAAAACATATAGAAAAAAGCCGCATAGATCCCGAAGTACTGTCCGGAATAGTTACAGCTTATGCTTCTTGCGAAAAAATTTCATCTGATCAGAAAATCGGGGTAATGGAAGGTATGGCCAGTACAATGAGCATACAGAAAGATTTGGACGCAGATAATAAGGGAAATGTATTTGAAAGGATTGCGAGAAATATATCAGGATTTGAGAATTTAGATTTGAATGAAAGAAAAGCATCTCTTGAAAAAATATTCAAGGAAATAATAGATGATAAGGTTGTTGATTTTATTAGCAAAAACGGGGACGGTCTCAGGGAGTTGAACGTGATAGTACAGGGATTCACAAGAGGCATATTGTTTTCAAGAATAGATATCGGCGAAAGAGAAGATATTCTGAAGCATATTGTTAGTATGGTTATAGAGGACGCCAAAATGGTTCCCGACCTAAAAGCAACAGCATTACAGGGAATTCTCAGTGCAATATTAAAAAAACCGAATGATACTATTAATGCTTGGGCAGTGGGTGATTGGGTAGTGGAAAATGAAACAGGGATTGTGGAGAAATTAATTATATTTAAAGGTTTAGCGTATTCTATAGCAGAAAGCGATAGAGATGGTGACATTTTGGGTATTATTGAAGATTATGTGCGGAATATAACGAATAGTAAAATGAATTTTAAAGAAAAAAGACTTATTTTAAGATACATGACACACGCGATTGCTCATTCCTTTAAAATTCCCCTAGACAAGAAAAGAGTTATTATAGATCGTATGAAAAATACATTGCTGCAGGTATTCGGTAATGATGTAATCGGCGAAAAATATATTGAATATCTGGGCGTTGGAATTATAACGGTACCTTTGAGAGATGTTCCAATAGAGGAGTTAGTTGAATTATTGGTAATAATTTTACAAGACCAACCAGAAATATTTTACGGCATAGGAAATTATGTATCAAAAGCGAATTCACAAGAAATGAGGATGATATTAAAAGAATATAACAGCGAAAATCAATCCGCAAATATTTTAACAAAGCCATCAACAATAAACAAGACAATAAAGGACTTTAAAGAAAACCCCGAAAAAACAATGCCAATTGCAGAAAAATTGGCAAAAAAGCACGGAATTAATCCCGAAAACAGTTTTATTAAAAGTTTATTTATGAGATATTACCAGAATCTTTCAAAAGGACATCAAGAATATCTTGATAAATTATCTCCAAGAGAACAAGGGTTGCTTTTGATTTATGCCGCAATTAAAGTGGCCCCTAGAAAAGAATTGCGGGAGTTTTTAGTTGGTCCGACAAGTCAAATCGCCAAACTTCATACACAGTATAACGAAAACGAGCAAAAACTGGTAAAAACATATGTTAATAAAATACGATCAGAGAGTTCTTTTAAAGCTCTTCGCTACACAGTTGCGATTGTATTAGGGTCTTTGACAGCGATGTGGGTCTTTGCGATAGCTTATAGTGTTTCAGTGGCCATAGTGGCTTCCGTTTCTATTTTAGAAATAGCAATTTCCCCAGTAATAAACACAATATTCCGTCTGATTTTTACTATCAACAAACACAGAAAGCATAATATAAGGGTTTTAAAAGGCGAAGAAGAAATTTTACTATCAACAAATAATGAACAATTAAAAGATGAAAGAATTAATAAATTTAAATCAGATTTGGAAGAGCTTCGTGTGTATAATACGACAAATAAGGATAAGCTGGTTAAGCTATTGGAGAATTTAGACAAAAGCATATTGCAGTCTCATGAAGCTATAATAGCTTTAGCGGAAATAATTGATTCGTATTTTGAACACAAAAAAACAATGCAGCTTGTACAATTGGCTGTTTTTACTGAGATACTTTCTGCAATAGACTCTAGAATGCTGGAAGATATCAGTTTAATTATGCATAGAAACAAAGACCATAGCCTAAGCATCGACAAAGATGGATTAGTTTCAAGAGTTAAACAATATGTTAATGAATTAATTGTAGAAGAGCTTGTTTTGAAATTATTTGATTTGAAACGAAAGAATGACTTTAAAGACTATAGTGAAGAAAGAGAAAAAAGAATAAGAACATATATCAGAAAAATAATAAATTCAGCTTTAGGTTTTTCAAAGCGCATAGATATTCACGATAGGGCATTGGCTGGATTGGAGGCTCAAATCCCGGAAATAATTAATGAGCTTCCAGACAGAGAGTTCCTAAAGCTGCTTGAGTACTTATTGGAGCACAAATATGGAGGGAAGTTTCTTGCGTGGCTTTACGATAGAACTGATGTTCTTAAATATGACAAAGACGGAGCCGCCTACAAAAAAATCATGCTTGTTGATAAAATTATGAAATTGGAAACAAAAACTGGTTTTATATCCAAAGAAAAACTTTCCGAAATCTTAACTTTTATATACAGCAATATTAAAAATCGCGTTGTAATGGAGGATTTTCGCAAGGATGTTTTAAAAAGCACAGAAGACATGAATTTATTTGAACTTATTGATTTCTTAGAAATTTTAACCAAAATCGAAGATGCCGAAGAGAGGCTTTCGCGCGTAATTGTTTTTGAATTGGAAAACACGTCGTTCTATCGGTTAGAAGAAGAAACAGATTTTATTAATAGACAAACCGATCCAGAAACACATAGTAAGCTTATCAATTCATGGTTTAAATACTTTAAAATATACGACGAATACTATTCTGAAATGGAAGAGGGAGCACCTTCCAAATACACAAGGCATATCATAGAATTGCTGAAAACTATAAAAATGAAAAACCGTTCATCGCAAATTATAGCTCATATTATGAATGAATTATTAAAATCAGATGATACTGAAAGAATAGATCTTTTCTTTTTGCTGGTCACAGAAATGCCATGGTTCTTTTTAGCAAAAAATATTAGGGACGGTTACATCAGCTTGTCCAAGGAATATCTTGCCAGTTTAGGCTTTGAAATTGTAGGTCTAAGCGAGGATGATTTGGCTAGACGGGAAATCATAGAGAAAATAGCATCCTTTTTTCAGTGGAAGCCGCTAAATTATGCGCTTATAAATTACATTGACGGCGTTGAAGACTATATAAAACTTCCCAGGGCTGCTGGGCGACTTGAAAATGATAATCCCGATGGTACAGAGGTTCAAAAAGCATCAGAGTTTCTCGTGGAAGAATTGAGAAACTCTTCTAAAATAATCGGGTTTTTCGATTCCAAGGTCAGGAATTTCTTTGACCTTAAGTACAGCGGGGAAATTCCGGGATCTTTTGTTCTTAAGGTTTTAAATGACATCTTATTTGGGTATTTTACAGACAATAACGATTCAAATACAGTCGACCAAATTCTTTATAAACATTACAAAGATATTTGTATAGAAGTAATACTGGAAGACAGATATATTCTGGATGGAATAAACTTCCATTTTAACAGTAGTTTAACAAGAGATAATATAAGACAAAGGATAAATTTCACAAAGGATAACAAAATTATTGTTGAAGGTGGTTCTTTTGGACAAGATGAAAAAGAAATGACAAGCTTGATGCAGTTAATAAATAAACGAGTTATTGAAGTATTGGAGGGCGGTGTTTCTGATGACCACTATTTGTTAAAAATGATTCTAACCAAACGCTCAACATATGTGCAATACGGAGAAAAAAATAATTTGCCTGAAAACTGGTGGGACGAAACAGACCTGAATAACACAGGAAAAGACGGCAAATACAATTATTCCAAGGAAAAAGAAGAATGTAGTGTTGATTTTGCGCCCGACTATGAAGCCAAAGAGTTAAGAAGGAAGGCAGTGCGTTCTATGCTTTTTGGAAAAAGAATAGGAAAGAGATTAACCTATAAGATGGCCGAAAAATTTGCCCTGGAGGGACACTCGTATTCCTCGGATCCTTCACTGCGGATAATACAGGAATTTGCAAGAATTATCGGCAGTTGGCAAATATTAAACGCAATTCAGGAAAAGGTGCGAGAATTGACTAAGGGGAATTATGATAGATTTGTTGGGCCGGCTTTTGCACTTGGAGCCGCTCTAATATCCGGAATAGCACTGATGTCGACCCTGTATTGGGTTGGCATTGCTATGATTTTCAGTGGACTGGGAATTTTCTTAATGATTAGCGTTCCAACAGCGAGAATAATACTTAAACTTAGCGAAGAAGCGGGAGTAGAAAAACACAAAGAATTCAATTTAAAAAACCCCAAGAAATCATTAATTAAAAATGTAAAAAATGAAAAAGTGAACCATGGTCTTAAGAGAAAAACGATGATAGAGTATGTGAAAGCGTTACGTGAATATAAGGCATTAATCGGGCTTTTGGATACTCTTTTTGAAAATAAATTTTTTGAAGATAGCATCTTCAGTATTAATGATATTTTGCAAGAAGTCAAAAAGTTTGAAATGACGCAGGACACATATTTTTCAATACTCAATAACGATGAGCTTAGAGGAACTCTCAAAGACAGTATTGATGAAAAGATAGAAGAAATAATAGATGAGAAGATCAAAAATTCATTAGATAGGCAGACGGAAGTAAAATATGCAGTTATTTTCAAAGAAATCTACGGCGAGAAAGTCTTATTGTCAACAATAATGTTTGAAACACAAAACCGCAGAGCAAAAATCTTGTTAACGCATCGCACGGACAAAGTGCCTGAAGAAAAATTTATCCCTCTGAAAGCAGTATATTACCTCTTGAGGATTCTCGTTGCTCAAAAATTTTCTATTGAGACCGATATGCTAAGACAAAAAGAAGTACCCGGGCGTATGAGCGAGTATGGTTTTTATAAGAAACTTGCAAGAATTGCCGGTGAGGGTGCTATCACTTTTGAAAATGGCAAAGCAATAATTAGTGGAGAAAATTTGGATTTTTCAAGCATTAAAACGGTGTTTCAGGATAAGATTACGGCTGAGCCCCCCAAAATAAATTCTGAAGATGGATTTAGGAAATATATTATAAATCAAGCAAAAATATTAAATCGATCTATAGGAAAAAACCCAATTGTTGAAGAG
This sequence comes from Elusimicrobiota bacterium, assembly GCA_042562855.1. Lineage (GTDB taxonomy): Bacteria > Elusimicrobiota > Endomicrobiia > Endomicrobiales > JAPLKN01 > JBHPNE01. The sequence goes on along the minus strand of JBHPNE010000018.1, from coordinate 14,991 downwards.
AAAATAAACCTAATAGACCTAGTAAAAAAGCTCTTCCCAATGCATTTGATTGCAGATGTAAAAAACTACCATGAGGGAGATAGTACTGTTTTGACTCTGGTTGAAGCAAGTGTCGGTAAAGAAAAGCTACAAAACCTAAAAAATCTAAAATACCTAAAATTGATAAAAACTAAATCCGTAAACATAAACTCATCGGAATTGTCTGAAGCGATAGAGAAGCTGCAGGGGGCAAAAGGGGTTCCAAAACCGATCGAGAGCGGCATGGTTGGTGAATATAAATGGTATCTTTTTGATGAGACAAGCCCTTTTTCAGAAAAGGAGGTGGCAATTAGCAAAAAAGGCTACTTCGAGGCAATGAGATTGCTTACCAAAGCAGTTGAGAAACAAGGTTTTTCTTGGAAAGAGGATAGTATACAGATGGTTCTGGCTAATGGTTTCCCTAAGCCATTTGGTTGGTCATATTTTGAGAAAAAACAACCGATACAGACAATTCCAAAGCTCAAGTGGTATAAGGCAGTAGAAGAAGCCATCGCTAGTAATGCAAAAATTGTTATTGCGGAAGATGGTGCATTGAAAGAATATTCAAAAGCTGTTACGGAAAATATTTTAAAAACTCTTCAAAAGTATCCATTCATGTCTATTAAAGAAGCTTTTATTATTGAACGCAGCAATTACAGAAAATATTTATATGATCAAAAGATGCTGGATGAGAAGTCAGACAAGCTCACGATGTTTTCAACATACAGAGCCTATGCTGAAAAACATCCTGAGCTTGGGCTTCCCAAAAACTGGTGGCTTGATGCAAAATATGCTGCCCACACGGACGAGTGTAGGATAGATTTTGCGCCTGAACATGAAGCCGATATCTCCATGGCGGATTACACCGCATTCCTGATGAGCCATTACTACGGAAAAGTTAGTGATCTTGTTTATGACTCAGTAAAAGCGACAGTGTTTCCTTTATTGTTTACCGTGCAATTTACGGATGCTTCATATCCAAAAACTATTAGCGGGATTATCCAGTATATAATAGGTATGAGATTTACTGCAAATCCTTTTCTAAAAAGCTTAGTTACAAGAATAACCGGTGTGATTTCAATGATTGAAGGAGAAAAGAAGGCCAGGGCTGATGCTATTGCCAAAGGGAAAACTGAAAAGGAAATTGAGGAAGCCGCCAGACAGGGCAACATCACTGCACACCGCAAACACAACATTGCGCATTCCGAAGCGCCGTTGTCAATTGAAGGCAAAAATTCTGAACAAGGGAAAGACAATTTAGCCAAAGTGATGAAGCATATATTAGCTAAGTTGAGACTGGTTGCAACACAGGATAGTCCATTTCATGAAAGAATTAGAACCACTGCATTAAACAATCAAATGAACGATTTCATAAAAGCAATATTAAGTAAAATTAAAGTAAATCGTGACGAAGAATCCGATAAATTACATAAGAAGAATAAAAAAGCTTTAAGAAAAGAATGGAAAAAACTCTTAAAAGACTATGGAGAATTGATTAATGTAGTGTTTACTGATGCATCTGATATTGATTTAACTACGAATGAAATTGAATTGATGGTTGAAAATCCGGATGGATTTATTGGAGTCTGGGACTCTTTATACCGGAAAAAAATATTGGCAGATTCCGGGTATGAACCTCCATCAAAAGAAGAAGTAGAGGAAGGGAGGGAGTTAATTGCCAAAACTATCGCAGAAAATGAAAAAATAAGCAAATTTTTAGCTGAGTTAGATGACAAAATAAAATTAGTTGAAATTCCAAATGACCGTGAAGACTGGTTGATGAAGTTTAGAGTACTTTTTGTAAAGGAAATCAAAGAAATTTTGGAAGAAGGGCTTAATCTAACTTTCGTTATATCTTCATTAAATCCAAAAATTATTAGTTTTTGCAGAGAGTCAAGAATAACGGTAAAAGAAGAAGTAATGAAAAATTATGGAGTAAATGAGGTTTCAGAAGTATTAAATGAATTAATCGCTGATGTTTTTTATGAATCGCCATCAGAAGAGCATGTATTGAAATGGACGAATGGAGTTATCGAACTTAGTGAAGGACAAGAAAAAATAAATCAATTTATAATCGGATTGGAAAATAAATTAAAACTCCTAGAAATCCCGAATCCAGAAGATCGTAAAGCTTGGTTAATGTCCTTTAGACACAAATGTGTATCGGCGCTTCAGGGAACTGACAATTGGAGTCCCGAGGATATATTGGCATTGATAGTGAGTTCTATTAATACATATTCCATAGAATCAAGAGCAAAGATAAGTGAAGAAATCAAGGGACGATATGGAGTTAAAAATGCTTCAGAATTTATAATTGAACAAATAGGTGTTCTCTTGCAAAACCTAAATTATATATTCCCCAGTGTTTCTACGATTGATAAAAATTTTAAATTTGTCAAAGCGGTTGATGGAATAGAAAAAGGAATGCCTGGTTTTATATTTGTTACTGTTAGTTTTAATGGAGAAGAAAAAATCTTTGTATATCCCTCAAATAAAAAAGCATCGGATCTTTTAAGACTGGAAACGATTGTATTTGATGTTTTCAAAGGCGGATTCCCGGTAATAGCAGAAAATGTTTATTTAGATGAAATAGGAGATTTGAAAGGAGTACTTATAATGGGAAGTGTAGATGATTTTGTTAAATCTGAAAAACTCGCCCGAAAATTTTTAGCCAAAGGAGGATTTTCAAAGGGAGAAACTGATCAGATAATAGATTTTGACAGCATTAGAAAAAAAATCATTGCTTTCAGGTCATTAATTGAGAGGGCTCTTGGAGAGCCAAATGAAAAAGAAGTGGGTTTAATTTTTGCAACATTTTCTGAAATGACTTATCAAAACGAGCAAAAACTAAATAAGTTTATAAATGCTTTAGAAGTACAAGGTGTATCAAGAAATGTGCTTGTAGAAATAAAAGTACTTATTACTATGCTCAAAAATTCAAATATGTCTGAAGATGGGATATTGGAAATATTAATGTCTGAATTAGTGTACGATCCGCAAATTCGAAATCGTATTGCTTTAGCCTTAGCGGCGGCTTCCAACGAAATACCAACTGAAGAGCAGATTGATTATATTTTTGAAGCATTTTCCAATATGACTCCTGGGTCTGAGCTTGAAGAAAGGTATAACCAATATTCGCAAATATTTATTAAAAAGGGTATAGTAAATACTCCGCAGGATAAAGATAAATTACTTATGCTGTTTCTAGAAAATAGAGGTAAATCTGAAGCTGAGATGTTAGAAATACTAATACCTGCATTCACTCCTGAGCCTGCCGAACCGGAGTCTACCGAGAGTCCTGCAGATAGTCGAGATCTAATTACATCGGCTCTCAGAAACTTGTCTGTTGAACCAACAGAAGAAAAAATAAACAAAATTTTTGAAGCATTTTCTAATATGACTCCCGAAATTCAGAGAATATTTGAAAATTGTGAAAATGGGCTAAAAAAACAGGGAATAGAAATCACTCCGACTGTTGAGATTGAGTTGTTGGTAAAGATTTTATCATATCTTGGCGAAAATCCGGAAATTACTGAGGATCAGGTAATAATAGAAATAATATCTTCGTATACAAATGAATACAGCGATGGAGTTTCTAATCCTTTAGTTACAAAATCAAGCTTCGAAAAAGCAAAAAGCATTATCATTGGAGCAAAAGACAAAAAAGAACAAAGTAAAGCTGTTAAAAAAGCTGAAAAGCTTGCAAAAAAATACGGTCTTGAATTAACACAGGCAATGGATAAAAAAACCAGAAAACAAAGAACAATGGAGCTGGTTGCGATTTATGCAGCTTTAGTTGTCGCACCATATAGTGACGAAGAAAATAATGAGATGCTTAATAATACTCAAGGATTTATAAGGGAGCATACCCAAGAAGTAAGAGACAAACCGATGGGGACTTCTGAGAATGCTTTGAAAAGCGGACTCATGAAAGTATTTGATACATGGAAATTCATGCAAAGTATTAACTTAGCAGTAAATAGAATTTTGTCGGAATCCATGGGGAAAAAACGTCGTCTTAGAACGACGAAAAAAGGGCATTTTAAGCACAATTTAGAAACTATAAGAAACAACTGGGAATTAGTTAGAGGAAACATCAGGTCCGGAATATATCCATTTGCCGGTTTGTCAGTTTTAACCACCAATTTTAAATTGCCAAAAAGAATTATTGATCTGCATGAGCACTTAATTAGCAAAGTTAAAGAATATTACTCTTACAAGGGCGACAAAGACAAAACGGATAGTCTGGTTGTATTTCAGATTAATAAAATATTCGGAGCTCTTGTTCAAAAAAAGATTACCACCGAGAGCATTTTAAATGAACTGGAAAAAATCAAAGGTATATTTGAAAGCTCTCTAATAGCCGAAGATGAAGAAATGACCAATGAACTAATAATTCTTTTTTACAGCATATGTTCAAATGGCAATTTTTGGAAAGAGTCCTGGGAAGAGGACGCAGCAAAACAAGCAGGGGTATTTGTCGGGAGACATCAAGGAGACGAGTATGACGAAGTGCAGAAAATGCCGGAAGATTTCCAAAATGTATTGAAAAATAAGTTAAAAGAGCGTTCTAAACAGAGTGTCTTCGGCCCCGATTTTGAAAAAGCTGAAGATGCTATTACGGGAAAAGAGGGAGAAAAACCCGGATTAGAAGCTGTTAAAGAACATTTAAGAAGAGTGTTTCCGAAGATGTTGATTTTGGACTGGCTGGGAACAGTGAATTTTGACAAAGAGCTTTCGAGTGAAATGAAGAAAGTTTTAAGGGAGTACCTTGAAAGAGGTACACATATCTTGATTGTTTCGGCTACCCATCAATCTCTTGATGACGATCTTATCTTAGAATTTAGAGATCAGATTCATTATGGACTTCCTCTGATGGATAAGAAAAAAACAGCAGAGTATACCGTGGAAGGCCTAAGAAAAAGAGGGGTGCTTAAGCATAACAGTGAAATTTTAATAGCAGGGGATCAACCAGAGGATTTATTTTTTCTAAACGTTGTGAAAAATAGTTTATCTATTTATCTTGGAAGAGTCAGTCCGGAGTATATGCGGTTTGCTGGAGTGCTAGGGGAGCCCCTTGTTTCCGAAAGCAAAGGACCCGATGGTCTATTAGAAATATTAAAATTTGCGTTGGATGAGCAAAAGAAAAGAGAAAAAACCCCGTCAACCTTTGGACATAAAACAGCCAAATTGGTTGCAAGGTATGCATTGGCGAACCCGTTCAGCGATGTAGGAAAACTAATATTATGGGCAATAGACCGAAATGATTTCAAAGGTTTAAATGAAAGGTCTTTAATAGGTCTTATAGCTAATCAGTCGGCAGTTTTGGCAGAAAGTATAATAAGTATGTTTAAAGAAGGATCAGAAGTTTTAGAATACAAAAATTCAAAAATAATAAAGACTGAAGTTGCAAGAAAATTAAGAGCTAATAAATTGAAGATAAAAAAAGGCAGTGTAGTGGTGAATTTAACGGACAATCCTGCACTTGTCAATCCCGATGCATATGCATTTGCAGCTATGGAAATAGGGGATGAAGGCGATGATGTGAATATTTATTTACATAAAGAATTGATGGATTTCATATCGGATCGTTCTCCGCCGGACAGAAAAAGACTGTTGAAATTAGTAGCGCAGCACGAAGTAGATGAATATTTAGCGTTAAATGAAGAAAGCTCGCCAGCATATCGTACATTTACAGAGTTTTTAATCCAAGAAAATCTCGCCCGAACATCGGAAAGCTTCCATAAATACATAAAAAGCTTAAAAGAAAAAGAAACCTTAATGGGCATAGAACATGAATTAGTGAAGCAAAATGAGATGCTTGAAATTGCTAGCTTGCTCTCAAGCGGAATTGATATAGAAAATAGAATTCATTATGGGGATTTATGCGATAATTTGGAACTCCTTTTAGCCGAAAGAATAGGTTTGCGCGCCACAAGTCATGTCCCGATGCTGGCTGATATGGTCAGATTGGGGATATTAGATGAGATTAAATCCCGCATTAAGGATATTATTGAAAACTCTAGCAGCGGCTCCCCGTATAATATAGAATTCCCGCAAAACATATATATTTCATGGTCCGGCCCCGTTGACCCTGAGACAGGCGCTGTCTGGGGTGTTCATATACCGGGTTTCGTAAATTTCAATTTGAAAGCATATTTGGAAAATTGGATCAAAGATACATATAAATTTAATCCGAACAACAAAGTAAACGTCGAGGTTGTTAATGATGGAGTGGCAGCTGCATCGGGTGAATATTTTCATCGTTATAAGAAAAGACTAAAACCTTTTGTTTTTATCAAAGAACTTGCCAAGAGAATAAAAAGTGACGTGGGACACGGTTTTAGAAGAAACAAGCGGGGATCTTACCGGTTAGTCAGAGTGGACGGGATTGGTTTTTATCCCAGCCTAAAAGAGGGTCAGTCATATTTAGCGGATGTGCTTTCTGCTCGCGGTGTGGCTAGAGGGTTTGTTGAATTTGTAGTTAAAGAAAGAAAGAATGTTGAGCAATATTTTGGGGAGAAAATTGTCTTATCAAAACTTATTGATGAAAATCGGGAACTTATTCAAACGGTAATAGTAGCCTTAAATGAGAAGGCAGTTTCGGGGGATTTGCTGGCTTTGGAATACCTGAAAAATTGTGCCGCAGAAATTGGGAGGGTAGTCTATGCATTGAATAATATTTTAGAGAAAAAAAATGCCTTTGTTACTCTCACTTTGGCAACGGGTATTTCCGTGGGAGTCGGGAAATTGGAAACTAAAGGAGGCCCGAACCGATTCACGCTTGTGGGACGGGTTGGAGGAGTCCTTGGAACCTATGTTGACGGAAAGAACTTGAGAGAGATATCAATTGAAGGAAAAAGCTTTATTGAATTGGTGAGAGAATATGCCGGAATAGAGCGTGTTTACAGAAGCAGTATAAATAACCTGGGAGATTTTCTGGCTTTTAAACCTCCTGAAGAAGGAAGTTATGATATCGTGTTTAATATGGGGGGAAGAGCTATCCGTTCAGCAAAGGTGAAAGCGACCGATAAGCCTTGGGATCCGGACCAGGCATTGGTTGATATAACGGAAAAACAGTGGTTATATGGTTATGGTGATGTGGAGAGAAAGCTAATCAAAACGTCTTCAATGGAAAAAACCAGAGTGGAAATAAGCGATGATCAGAATATTCCGGAAGATGAAAGAAGGTATGCTATGTCCGGTTTACAAATTAATCCCAAACGAGGAAATGTAATCTTATCGGTCTACAGGCCTCTCATGGATATAATTAAAACCATGGAGCCGTTAAGGCAGAAAAATATATTACGTCTTTTGGTAAATTATAAATTGGCAGAATATAATGCTGTAAAAAAAGGATTGACTCAAAAAGATTTCTACGAGCAAAATTTGTCAAAGTATAAAGAGCTTTTTAATCTGATAGACATCGTACAAAAAACAGTTAAGAGCAAGAAAATCACTATGCAAACCGATGTCGAACCGCTGACCATAACAGCGGAAGTCAAGCTTCGCAGGAAAGCCAAAGAATTATCCTACACTTTCTATTCAAGCGAACAGGCTCTGCTAGAAATCCGGAAGAAAAAGAGATTGGGCTCGCTGGTTTCAGATGCCCTAAGGAGAGGACAGCAGGTTTACGCCCAACAAGTGTCTTTTAAACCCACTTTTATTTGCGTGATAGGGAAAAAAGCGCAAGGATTGGGGAATGCTGCCCTGGAATTTGAGGAAGCGGTCAAAGAAATTATCTATCAGCCGCCGCCAAAATGGTCAAAAGCCATAAAGAATGATATGGTTGTAGATGTAAGCGATTTGTCAAAAATTAAAGTCTATAAAGAATCAGAAGGAAAAAAGCGGACTCTGCGAAAAGAAAAAGTATTAGCAGAAGGCCTGCAGAAACGAATTAGACAAAAAATTGAAGATCGTATAAAATCTTTGTCCCGCGAAGCCAGTCTGAATAATACCACTATCTCATCGTTGAGAAGTGACGATTTTTTCAGAGATAAAATTGATATGAATACCCCTTATCCTGTAGTAGCAGGAAGCGGTGTTCAGTATGGCAAGAAAGTAGTTGTCACAGGAAAAATCGAACCTCAGGAAGCGAGGAACTTAATAAAGGAACTCAAAGAGCATGCAAAAGGGTTGTTGGAAAAAACAGGCAATATTCTTATAGAGTTTAGGGAAAAAATAGATTTTAAAGAAAAAGCGGTTTATATGGAAGCTAAGATTCAGGCCGAAAACCAAACACAGGAGAATCAGGACAGGATTTTGACGTTCATTGAAGGGTTTAAATATGAATATGCCATTTCCGACACACATTTGGCCTCAAAGGGAGGAGAGGATAAATTTGGGCCTGAACAGGAGAAAGTGCTTATAGCTGACTTGGATTTGCTCATTAAAATACGAGGCACATTGGTAATTAACGGAGATTTTTTAGATCTTTGGCAGGCAAAGTACAAAAAGATTAAAAATGCTTACCCTAAATTATTTGAGAAATTGAAACAGGTGAGACGAATTATATACATTGCTGGAAATCATGATGAATCTGTTTTACCGGACTGGGCGCATAAAAAGCATTCCAGAACCAATGTTCATAAGCTTTTACAGGCAGATTTCCCCAACATGGAAATCGTTCCGTTCTACCTGGACATTAGAGGAAGATTTATTGAACATTCTCACCAAGCGGATTCTTTGAACTATCAGTCAAAAGTAGGCAAGAGTTTTACATATATTTCTAAGTGGTTTGAAAAAATAGCAAGTTTCTTCGGTTTTAAAACATTTCAGCAAAGGTTTATGGGCGTTTACCATGGGATTCAATTTTTCTTATTCCCAAAACAAAAAATCATAAACAAAAAATATTTTGAGAGAGCCTATGGTTTGGCAAATATGCTTCGCTGGTATGATGGAAGAATGAATCTTCTTCATTATGTATTGCAGATCATTTTTGGACATACACATAAGCCTCATGTACTCAACACTGGTTATATCAACTATTTTCTGCTTGCTTCTGTTGGTGCGGTGTATGGAAATACGGGAACATGGACACATAGAGCAAGCCTAGATTACAAAGTATTAACCGAAAATATTAAAAAGTTATTATCACCGATAAGAAGAAATGACCCGCAGGTTTTTATAAAAGAATTAAAAAGATTATCTATAAAATTAAAAAATATACTACAAAGAAAAAAATTGTCTGCACCTGAAAGCTCTTCACCCGCCCCTCTAATTTTAACGGACTTTTACAAATATGCGGTTCATACCGATTTGTATTCAAGAATGGGACGAGAACATAAGAAGAGTTATAATATTGTTACCAGTAAGCACAGGAAGGAAACAGCAAGAGCTATACTGGATGACGGCTCTTTAAAAGATAAGCCAAAAAAGGACTTGAATTTTAAAGCTAAAATACGCAATTGGATTAGAGGTTTGCGCACAAAAATCTCCCGTTCAAAAAAATCCTCTAAACAGTTCAGTGATGAGAAAAATGGAGAAAAGCCAGCAGCTGTTGGGCTTAGAGAACCTAGAACAGTAAAGAAAGCGCAAGATATCTTTTTCGGTTTAAATGAAAATGTTTCCAGAGAACAGGCCAGAGACGAAGCTCTGAAAATAGCAACTAAATATGGAATTAGGACGGCATTTTTAAACAGCATTTCAAATAATGTTAGAAAAATGGAAACAATAGGCGATGAATATCTGGTTGATATATACGCTGCATTAAAGCTTGCTCCTTATGACGAAGCATTTAAGTTTGCATTTAAACCCAAAGAATTTGTAAATGCGCATACGCAATATACTGCAAAAGAGCGCAGCATATTATTTGAGACAGTGAGAGGAATAAGGGGAGTTAGCTATAAGATTGCTGCATTTTTCAGTATTGTTTCGGGAATTCTTCTAGGAGTTATTTTCTGGTTTACTATTCCTATATTTGCTTTGAGCGTAGCTTTGGATTTAGCAGTGTCAACAGCAGTGTTTGTAATATCATTCTATTTGAGGGCTGTCCATGGCCATAAAATGCATGAAATTAAAGTATTATTGGAAAGCGAACACTTTTTTAATCTAGATTATTTGGCGTATGTATCAGGAGAAATTGAAGCAGTTGGAAAAGAGATTGAGTATGGCACGCTAAAAAGTATGACAGAAGCAGTATTAAATGATGATGGATCTGCCTTTAAAAATTTATATGAAGAATTAGAAGATAATAGCTGGGTTTTAGATGTATTTGTCCGCACAATTCTTAATTTCAGTCGATTTGATATTTTGGAAAAAAAGCAAAAAGCGGCTTTGGTTATAGGTACAATCATTGAGTCAAAAAATGTGTTCAAAAAAAGAGATATCAATAGGGAAATAAAACCCATAGTCCAAATGATAATTGATATTACCGCCCTAGAGCATGAAGAAAAAGCTTACATTTTAGCCGATGCGGTATGGAAAGCTTCAGAAGGGATAATTAGAAGGGCGGATGGAGGTATAAATAATTTAAGAGTTGCATTGAATCTTATACTAAAACAAATTCACAATACAGACAGATTCAGTATTAAAGAAAAGGCATTTTTAATACGGGCAACAGAAAATAAACTAATAAAAAATATTTTATTAAGCAACAGAGTGGATGCCTTAAAACTTGCGAAAGGCGTTCTAAATATATTTTTGGATAATACCGATCAGAATGCCTTCTTAAGCGGAAGCGAAAGTTTTGGGACTATTATAGATGAAATTAGCACAGAGTTTATTGAAAGAATAATTGAGCATGATTCGCAAAATGCCGCTGCTATCATTAAAGATACTGTCATGGACCTTTATAACAGATACTATAAACGTTTATCCAACTATCTCGACTCTGCTCGGGCAATAATCTTAGGGAAACTATCCGGCGCAGCGATAGTAAAAATAAGATCAAGCAGACCAAGAGGCTCCTACTCATTTGAAGACGATATTCTGGGTACTTATATCCAATCTGATAAACTAACTGTAGGCCAAATGGCTCTTATATCAAGCCAAATCGCGGGAACTATAGTAAAAGGGATATTTTTAGCTAGCGATAGTAAACATTTAAATGAGGATATAAAAACTGTTATGATGGATATTTCTTATTTAGTTTATAGCATAGAGAACGAAAGATTAACTCAAACCAACAAAGCTTTTATATCCGGTAAAATATCAGGGTCGATATTAGAAAATGTGTACAAAAATGAGCGTTTAAACGCTCTGGCATATATTCGTGGAATTATGGGACGTGTTTCATTTAGATTTAGCAAAACTGAGGTCTTATCTGCTGAAAGCAAAGCAATGTTGTTAAGTCAAATTGCATCATCTATAACAGAGGTCATTATTAAAGAAGAAGCAGACAGCGACACGGTGATCTTCTATATTAAAGAAATGCTTATAAATGCTTCTTTTGGGATTTGTGGTGTTAATGGCAGGAATTTATCTATTGAAGACAAGGCGAATATATTAAATCAGATAATATTTAAAGTTAATCAAACAGTAGCTGAAAGAAGCCCTGATAATTATAGTTCAAAAAATATTTCGGAAATTGTTCAGGAGATATCGTTTGGAATTTGTGCGACTCGCCCCCTAGCAAATACTGAGAGATTGGATTTGTTAAGAAGGATTCTGCATGTGCAAATGGCCGAAAACCATGGAGAATGGGTTATTCAGGGACTATTTAGAGGTATATCATTGGTGAAGAAATTGGATTTAGAATCCAAAAAATTCATTCTCTCTGGTTTAATAGAAAATATTATAATAGAAGCAGACAATTATGACAATGTTTATGCGGGATGCATAATAAAAAACTGTGCATACGGTCTTTTAAATTGTATTACAAGTATGGAAATTAAAAAGGAAATGTTAAAAGAACTGACTGTTTTGGTTCTGAAAAGCAGCTTTGATAGAGGCAAAAAGAGAGTAATGCTCGAAAATATTTCACATGCTGTTGGTCATGCCAAATCACTAACTATAGATAAACGGATTGAAGCGCTTGAGGAAATTATTAGGATAGGAGATAGCAAGACTTTCTTTTTAGAAACACCATATTTTGGTTTCGGTACGGCGGATAGCAGGGTTGTCTTTTTGGAAGCATTACACGACGGTTTGTATACTGTGCCCCATTCCGAAAAGAGAGGGGAGCCGCATAGTCATGAAATAACATATGAAAACTGGGCGAAAATGACTAACCTTGTTTTAATGAAATTAGAAGAAAGCGGTGCAGAGATAAAGGTTTCGGTTCTTAGTCATAAGGTTTTGGAGCTAATCAGGCGGCTTATGGGTGTAGAAAAAATAGCGGACATCGCATCGGTTGCAGCAAATATGTTGATAGGTTATTTTAAACAGAAACTATTGGGCCTTGAAGAGGAGCAGAAATACCAGAAAAAAATAAATATGATTCAGACCGCTGCAGTAAATTATATAAAAATAGTTGACCCAAAAAACAAAAATGAAATTGAGGTCAAAATTTCAGATAATGAAAAGTTGCTCAGCAGAGACGGCTCTGCTCTTGCTACTATGGTGGTTATGGGAAATGGTAAATTTATTATATATGTACACAAAGCATTGCTGGATGAAATAGGAGAAAGCGAAGAACTAAAACAAAAAGTTCTTTTAGAAAACGTCGGCAAACATGAAATATTGGAATATTTTGCCTTAAATAAAAAGAAAAGCGAAATTTATAAATTATTTGACAAATATCTACAGGAAGGCGAAGAAGATAATGAGAGAAATAGCGAGAATTTCCACAAGTATTTAAAGACCAAACCTAAAATAAGTTCTTTTAATATTAGTCACGGTGCGCAGAATGAACTTATGATGTATGCCAAGTGGCTTTGGCTTAAAAGAGATATTGAGAAAATCCAAAGGATGAAGATAATTCCTCCCGATGCCGGCTATATGTCGGATAAAAGTGAATTTAAGAAAGGATTAAATAGAATTCTAAGCGGAGGTAGAATTTTAAGCAAAGGAATGTCTTTTATTAGTTCGGAGAAGTTAGCAGAAGTGCTAACTGGGATGAATTCAAATAATATTGAACTGATCCATCGTCTTGGCTATATAAATGAAAATGATAAAAATATAGTAATTTCAAAAAATGTAAAAAAACTCGAAGATCTTTCTTCTGAATTTGAAGACAATATAAAAAAATTGCTGATAGGCCATGCAAAAATCTCAGACAGAAAGGGATGGGAGTTTATTCCGGCTGTTCTTGTAAGCTTTCTTGTTGAGCGCTATGGGGTTCCATTAGACGTCATAAAGCAAAGATTCAATGCTATCAATTGGACTAAAAGCATAGTCGGATTTATGCAAAAGTATCCAGAAGTTTTGGCTTTCGCAGTAAAATATAGAGCACCCATAGAAAAAGCATGGAGCGCTCAGGTAGATTATAAACTAAAAGAAAAATTGGATTCACAAAATTTGGAAGTTTCTATATTCAGAAAAAAATATAAGCTCACTGATAGACAAGCATGGGAAGCATGGGAAAATCCAGAACTTAAGAAAAAAATAATAGATGAGTACGAAAAGAAGAAACAACAGCAACAACAAAAGAAGAAAAAAAATACTTTGCTGGTTTTTCCGTCATCTTATAAAATATTTAGAAACAACAGTAATTTCTTCAATAGACTGCGTAAAAAGCCTGCTCCTGAAGAAAAGTGGTGGAAACATTTAATTGAATATCAGTTAACAGATGATGGTATTGAAGATAAGTCTATTGAGCCATTCAATTTACTAAATAAGAGTAATTATGGAAAAAAATACAGAAAATATATCAGGGAAAATATATTTAATATTTTGGATGTTTATAAGAAAGATAGAGAAAATGGAGATAGAGAAAGCTATCATTCGCTTGGTTGGGGAGATATCTCTTTCTGGTCATTAATTGAAAATATTGATAAAGACCTATTAGAATCAGAAGACGTAGTTTCGTTAATTAGTCAGGTTGTATCACGTAAAGTGTTAGAAAATACTGGCGGTTTATCGAGCCAAAGGCAGTGTCTGTATGCTGTCTTGAAAATATTGCATTCACCTGCGGAGAAGCCTATTTCTCAAGTGAGAAAAATGTCATATTTTGAAAAACAATTCAGCAGTTTAAAAATCGGACACCATGGCATGAGTGATCAACTAAAGAAATATGAGAATAATGATAAGAATAGAGAAATAATCGATAATTTGATTAGAAAAGCAATAAAAGATGAAAAAAAATTAAGACTACTTGAAAAAATACAAAAGTTTATAGTTCCAATCTTTGGATTTTGGGAAAATATTATAATTGCCTTTGCTCCTTGGCTTTTCCCGAAACTTCACAAGCAATATAATGACGAGCAGCAGAAAGAAATCGCGAAGTGGGCTTGGGGTGCTTTTGCAGCTGGTTGGACTTCAGCGGTAGTAACTGCAATTGCTGTTTGGGTAAATGTTGGCTTAGCGTGGTTAAGCTTTGGCCTTGGTGCATTGGCATTGTATGCAGGAATAAGCGTGGCGCATTTCATAAAGAATAACTTCTTCGGCATACCGATGTCAATGGATGATGATAAGAAAGACGAATTGTTGGACGCTCCTAAAAAAGGCCAGCAATATAATCTAAAAAAGACCGGAGCGGACAATCTAACCGCACTGCCTGCTATAAGTACTATTGATGAATTGATCAATTTCATCACAGGTGGAAAGGAATCAAAAAATGGTTGGTTGACTAGTTTGATAACTAATAGAATAAATCCTCTGATTTCCTTGATGTCTAAGATAGGTCTAATACCTTTTCAAGAGGAAAAAATGTTCTGGGCAGCATCACAAAACAAAATGAGCGGTTCATCTACCAATGCTGCGATAAAGGATATCATGGATGCTCACGATAATCGTAAAGAGCTTCGCGATGGAATAAAACTTGTTGTTCTTTCGGGGCAAATAGCGTTTGAATGGGCCCAGAGCAAAAAGAATATACCTTTCCCCATTAATGCAATAGCAGTTCTCTCCCCGCAGATCGCATCTTTTGCTAAA
>JBHPNE010000017.1:0-22966 GCA_042562855.1 Elusimicrobiota bacterium | reverse complement strand
TAATAGATTTTACATAACCTTTTACTTTGGACAACACTTTAATTTCTTCATCCGCTTTTGGAAGTATTTTTTCAGGGTTTTCGGCAACTCCTGCATCTCCGTTTTGGGCATTGATAATTTCTTTAAACTTCATCAAAGCTTTTCCGTTTTGAAGATTTGCTTTTAATACTTTTTTTGCATTGCCTATTTTTTTCTCTTTTCCTGACATCACAACCATTCTGCCCGCAAGCTCTATGCACAACTCTACAAAATCTTCTGGTCCTCCGCCATTTAGCACATCTATGCATTGCTTTATTTCAAGTGAATTCCCAACAACACTTCCTAGAGGCTGGTTCATATCCGTTATTAAGGCCAGCATTTTCTTATTAAAGCTTTTTCCTATACGAACCATCTGCTTTGAAAGATTTTCTGCATCTTTCATTTTATTCATAAAAGCACCAGAACCTAATTTTACATCGAGAACAAGGCCATCACAGCCTTCTGCAATCTTTTTTGACATTATGCTTGCAGAAATCAACGGTATCGAATCAACCGTAGATGTTGAATCGCGCAAAGAATAGATCTTTCTGTCCGCAGGAGCAATATTGTCTGTTTGTCCTATCATCGCAACACCAATCTTTGTCAATTGATTCAAGTACTGCTTTTCGGAAAGATTTACATTAAAGCCCGGGATACTTTCGAGTTTATCAAGTGTTCCTCCGGTATGGCCTAGAGATCTGCCTGACATCATAGGAACAACTATTCCAACAGATGCTACAAGAGGTGCAATAACAAGAGATGTTCCGTCGCCAACTCCGCCGGTTGAATGTTTATCAATTTTAATTCCTCTAACTGTAGATAAATCAAAAACTTCCCCCGATCGGGCCATAGATTCTGTTAATGAAGAAATTTCTTCATCATCCATTCCTTTGATAAATATTGCCATTAAAAGCGCTGACATCTGATAATCAGGAATTTTTCCCGCTGTGTAAGAAGAAACAGCAAATTTTATTTCTTCGTTTGAAAGTTTTTGAGAATTGCGTTTTTTATAAATAATATCTGTTATCTGCATATCTTCATCTCTAAATTTGTTTTATCATTTCCAATAATATTTTGGCCATATTTTGCTCTCCATCTTTGGCTGTTTTTAGCACTTCTTTATGCGATAAAGGTTCCTTAGAAAGACCTGCCGCAAGATTAGTAATGTATGAAATACCAAGGATTTTAATACCCATTTGATTTGCCACAATTGCCTCAGGTATAACAGACATTCCTATAACGTCTCCTCCCAACATTTCAAAACACTTTATTTCAGAAGGGGTTTCATAGGACGGGCCTCTTACTCCGAAGTAAACAGCTTCCGAAATTTTTATATTATTTCTTTGAGCAATTTCCAGTGCTTTCTTACGCAGATTCTGATCATAACAACTACTCATATCCGGGAATCTTTCTCCGTATTGTTCTTCATGGCTTCCTCTTAAAGGATTATCGCCCATAAAATTTATATGGTCTTTTATTAATGCAATATTGCCGGCTTTATATTTATTTTTTAGGCCTCCGACAGCCGCAATAACAATCAGATATTCAATACCCAAAGATTTCATAGCCCTAATTGGATAGGTAATTTCTCTCATAGAGTGGCCTTCATAGTAATGCAGGCGTCCGTTCATTAAAGCAATGGGTCTGCCGCCAATTTTCCCCAACATAAATCTTCCCGCATGCCCCTCAACGTTGACTGAAACAAAACCAGGAATGTCCTTATAATCAAACATTGCATCCAGATCCAGTTTATTTGAAAATTTCCCAAATCCGGAGCCTAAGATAATTCCTATTTTCGGAACTATTCTGGACTTTTTCCTTATGTATTTGACAGTTTTTTCAATACTTTTTTCCATATCATATCTCCAATTGTTTTTTAAAGCTTGTTCCGTATTTCATGTCCTCAAGATCGAATATATCACAAATTGTCTGGGCAACGTCGGCAAAGGTTTTTCTTATTCCTAAATTAACATTACTCTTTGCTTTTTTACCATAGACAAGAAGTGGGACATATTCCCTGGTATGATCGGTGTGTGATGAAAACGTAGGGTCACAACCGTGATCTGCCGTAATTATGAGTAAATCGTTATCCTTTAACTTTTCAGTAATAACGGGCAGAAATTTATCAAAATTCTTTAAACCTTCTGCATAAGACTTCACGTCACGCCTGTGCCCCCACAGCATATCAAAATCAACAAGGTTTGAAAAAACTAATGTCTTGTTATCTGGCTTGCGCTCTAACAAGCCTTCTATCACTTTCATGCCCTCAGCATTAGTGTGAGCTTCAATATGTTCGGTTATCCCCCTATTATTGAAAATATCTTTTATTTTCCCGACGGCCACCACGCTTCCCCCTGAATCTTTTATCCTGTCAAGTACGGTTGTATCAATCGGCGAAAGAGAATAATCCTTCCTATTTTGTGTTCTTACAAACTTACCTGAAAAACCGATGAAAGGCCTGGCTATGACCCTGCCTACTGCATGATTTCCAGCCAGCATTTCTCTTGCTATTTTACATATATCATAAAGCTTACCTAAGCCAAATGTTTTTTCATGCGCGGCAATCTGAAAAACCGAGTCTGCCGAAGTATAAACAATAGGGTATCCTGTTGTGCAATGCTTTTCGCCAAGTTCTTCTATTATTTTTGTTCCCGACGCGGTAACATTGCCCAATATTTTTGTACCTATTTTTTGTTCGAATTTCTCGATTAAGTCTTTGGGAAATCCTTTCAAATAAGTTGGCAAGGGTTTTTGGCTAACAACTCCTGATAATTCCCAGTGTCCCAAAGTTGTATCCTTGCCTGGAGAAATACTTGCCATTTTACCGTAAGAACCGATAATTTTTTTAGGTTTTTTTAGATTTAGGGAAGATAGGATGTTATAAAGGCCGAAACTTGCAAGGTTTGTAAGAGTGAAATTCTTGTCCATAGCACCGAAGATATGTCCTAATGTATCGGATCCGGCATCGCCAAATTTATCTGCATCAGGTAAAGCCCCTACTCCAACGCTATCTAAGACAATTAGAATTACTCTATTAATCATTATAGGTAATTTTCCACTCTTAGCAAGACATTACTTACGTTTTAGGACTTTTTCAACCGCCTGGACTATGTTTACATCTTTTAAATTAAACTTTGCCATTAAATCCATGGGATCGCCGGATTCGCCGAAAACGTCGTTAACCGCAACCATCTCCATAGGAACAGGGCAATTTTTCACGACTACTTCAGAAACCGCGGAACCGAACCCTCCGAAAATCTGATGTTCCTCAGCAGTTACGATCGCACCGCATTCATTCGCTGCATTCGTAATAGCCTTTTCATCAATGGGCTTGATAGTATGAATATTTATTACTTTTGCAGATATTCCCTTTTTCTCCAACATTTCAGCAGCCATTAAAGATTCATAAACCATGGTACCGCAAGCCAAAATAGCAACATCTTTTCCTTCTCTTAATATGTTTGCCTTACCAATCTCAAAAGGTGCATCCTCTTTTGTAATAACCGGTATAGATTCTCTTCCATATCGAATATATACAGGACCGTTAATATCTATTGAAGCAATTGTTGCCTTCTTGGTTTCTACTAAGTCGCAAGGAACAACAACTGTCATTTTTGGGAGAGTTCTCATAATAGCAATGTCTTCCAATGCCTGATGTGTGGCACCGTCGGGCCCAACCATTACTCCGGTATGCGAGCCGCCGATCTTTACATTAAGATTTGAATAGCAAATAGTTGTCCTGATTTGTTCCCACGGCCTTCCCGTGGAAAATACCCCGTAGGTCGAAACAAACGGAGTCCATCCTGCAACAGCTAACCCCGCTGCCATTCCAAGTAAATTTTGCTCTGCTACACCTACGTTAAAAAATCTATCCGGAAATTTTTCTGCAAACAAATTTATAGCTACAGACGAAACTGTGTCAGCACCCATAACAAATATTTTATTATTTTTTTCTCCAAGCTCTACTAATCCTTCTCCAAAACCGAACCTAGTTGCTTTTTTATCGAATACTTCCACCATGTATCCTCCGATTAATCCGCTAATTCTTTCAAAGCCATTTCCAGCTGCTCTTTTTTAGGAGCTTTACCATGCCAATCAACTTCGTTTTCCATGAAAGAAACACCCTTTCCTTTCACGGTATGGGCAATTATAACTGAAGGTTTTCCTTTATATTTTTCCGCATCATCATACGCTTTTATTATTTTTTTCAAATCATGTCCGTCTATTTCAATAACATTCCAACCGAAAGATTTGTATTTATCTGAAATTGGCTCTATATTCATAACTTTTTCTACCGGTCCGTCAATCTGCAGTTTATTGTAATCAACTATTCCACACAGATTATCCAATTTTGCATTTCCCGCAGACATTGCCGCTTCCCAGATGGATCCTTCCTGCTGCTCCCCATCACCCATGAGCACATAAACTCGATTTTTTCTTTTTTCTGCCTTTAAACCCAGGGCAATTCCCGCTCCAATTGATAGGCCATACCCCAAAGAGCCTGTTGAAACCTCTATTCCGGGGATTTTTTTATCCACTGCCGGATGTCCTTGCAGCCGGCTGCCCGGCTGACGGAGAGAACATAATTCTTCTGATTTCATACATCCGAAACGGGCTAAAACGGAATACAAAACAGGACAAGCATGACCCTTAGAAAGAATAAAGTAATCTCGATTCGGATCTTTAGGATTTTTTGGGTCAAAATTTATTTTATTGAAATAGAGAGCCGTGGTGAGCTCCACTGCAGAAAGACTTCCACCGGGATGGCCCGAACTTGCCTGTTCAAGCATCTCAAGTATATCCCTTCGTACTCCCAATCCGATTTTTTCAAGCTCTGCAATTTCCATAGATCCTCCAAATTATATTAAAACCATTTTCAGCTAAAATTTCTGCTTATTTCATCAGGTCTGTATACGCCATTTTCAGTTATTATAGCATTTATATTCTCTGCAGGAGTAACATCAAAACCCGGATGTAAAGCCACCGTCCCTACTGGAGCAATTGCTTTACCATTAATGTAAACGACTTCATCGCTGGAACGGTTTTCAATTTTTATTTGTTCCCCGTTTAAAATTTTTGGGTCTATTGTGGACTCCGGTGCGGCAACATAAAAAGGTATATTATGATATTTTGCAAGAACAGACAGCGAATATGTGCCTATTTTGTTTGCTGTATCACCATTTTTTGCTATTCTATCAGCGCCGACAATAACTGCATCTATTTTTGTTGACCTCATCAGATATCCGGCCATATTATCGGTAATCAGGTTGTATGGGATTTTCTCCTGTTTCAGCTCCCAGGCAGTAAGTCTGGACCCTTGCAAATACGGCCGTGTTTCACTCACCAAAACCTTTTTTATTTTTCTCACCCTATGTGCTGAACGAATAATCCCTAATGCAGTACCATAACCGGCAGTTGCAAGTGACCCCGTATTACAGTGAGTTAGGACAACAGAATTCTTGTTTAAAAGCTTTTCTCCGTTATCCCCGATCTTTTTATTTGTACGAATATCTTCGTCATAAATTTCCCCTGCTTCTCTTTCGAGCTTATTCTTAATTGTGTTTATGTCTGAGTATTTACTTATTACATTTTTCATTCTTTCAAGAACCCAAAACAGATTGACTGCTGTTGGCCTTGTCCTGGAAAGCTTCTGAATTGCTTTGAAAAGATAATTTTTAATGTCCTTCGAAGATTTAAACTTTTTTTCAATTGATGCAAGAACCACTCCGAACGCAGCTGCTACGGCTATTGCCGGAGCTCCTCTGACATTCATCTTTTTTATCGCCTTTTCAACCTCACTACAATTACTGCAGCATATATATTCTATTTTGTGCGGCAATAGAAGCTGATTAAGAATATAAAATTTGTTGTTTTTCCAGTAGAAAGTTTTTATCAAAGCCATTTTTTTATAGCAGTGGGACTGTCACTATTTTTTTGTTTTTTAAAAAATAGTGGCTGTCCCAAGTTTTGGAATCACCAAAAAACAGTGACAGAGACAAACAACGTGTCAGTCCCGGTTTTTCAATAAAGTCCTACTTCTTAAGGAATTGTGTCTAATATTTCTTCTAACGCCTCTTCCGAACGCCCGCAGATCTCAATTGTCTTTTCTCTGCCTCTTTCCCCTTTACGCAAAAGAACCATAGAACGTTTTACTTCAAAAAAATCAGACAAAAACTCTCTTAATTCGTCATTGGCTTCGCCCTCAACGGCAGGAGCGGATATTTTAACACGCAAAATTGAACCTATTCGGCTAACCACTTCATTTCTTTTTGAGTTTGGAATTACACGAACCTTGATCATCATATTGCTTTACTCCATTTTGGGCCAACCCCAAGTTTATTTACCTATTTCCTCTGCTCTACTTTGAGCTTCTTTTAAGGTATTTTTTATTATATCGAAAAACTCTTTACTCGCCATATATTTTATCGCAGCTTCAGTTGTCCCACCCAGCGATGTTACATCAAGCCTCAATTGCGATGAGCTTTTTTTGGTATTAATAAGCATTTTTCCCGCCCCGTAAATTGTTTGAGAAACAAGAATACGTGCAGCTTCTTTTGTTAATCCGATACTTGCTCCCGCTTTTTCCATAGCCTCGGCAAGATAAAATATATATGCAGGCCCAGAACCGGAAAGAGCAGTTACGGCGTTCATGTTTTTTTCTGCGAGCTTTACAACTTTTCCGAGACTTTGAAAAAGTTTTATTATGTAATCAACTTGTGAATTTTTCGCGTATTTCCCGCCGCAAACAGCAATTGCTCCGGCACCCAGTAAAGCGGGACTATTGGGCATTACTCTCACCACGGAAATTCGCTTATTTAAAACTTTTTCAATAAAAGAAGTGGTTATTCCAGCTGCTATAGAAACAATCAGCTGTGATTGTCTGACAGCAGATAAAACCTCTCCCAGTGCAATTTTCATCTGCTGAGGCTTCACGCAAAGGACAACTACTTCGGAATTTTTTACAGCTTTTATAATGTCTTTTTCAATTTTTATTTTATATTTCTTCTTAATTAACTGCAATTTTTTTGTACTTATGTCAGTTGCTATAATGTTTTGCCTTTTAATAAGTCCTTTTCTAACAAATCCGCTTATTAAAGCTTCAGCCATATTTCCTGCGCCGATAAAAGTTATTTTTTTCTTCATTTTATTTGAAAATTGCCGTTCCAACTCGAACCATATTTGAACCCTCTTCTATCGCGACTTCAAAATCGTTGGACATACCCATTGATAATATTGTGAATTCCGGATATTTGTTTAAAGAACATATTTCATCAAACAGTATTTTGGCTTTCTTGAAATACGGCCTGGTTTGCTGTGCATCATCAAAGAATGGCGCCATAGTCATCAGACCAAGTATTCTTATATTCTTTAAATTCTCTATTTTGCTTAAAATTTCAATCACTTTTTGAGGATTAAGGCCAAGCTTTGTTTCTTCATCTGACACTTTTATTTCAATAAGACAATCTTGAATTTTACCTGATTTTTCAGCCTGTTTGTTAATTTCTTCGGCTAGTCTAACGCTATCAAGGGATTGAATTAGATCAAAGATCTCTACTGCTTTTTTTGCCTTGTTTCTCTGCAAATGGCCAATAAGATGTTTTTTGACATTTACCAGAGACTGTTCCAAAGATTTTAGCTTCGGCTCTGCTTCCTGTATTCGGCTTTCCCCAATGTCTGTAATACCAAATGCCAAAGCTTCCCTTACGCTTTCTGCACCAATTGTCTTGGTAACTACCACCAATCTCACTGTGGCAACATCTCTTGATGAACGACTACATGCATTTGAGACTTTTTCTATAACAGATTTAATATTAGATTCTATCACAGCTAGGTATTATATCAAATTTTCGATTTAAAAGATAGCTTAAATCAGCGTTTTTGCGTATATATTCAAGCCTTTTTCTTATCGCTTAAATATGGCAATAAATACTTTCCCGTATATGATTTTTTGGTCTTAACCACATCATTTGGAGTGCCCTCAACCACTATAAAGCCGCCATGCTCTCCGCCTTCGGGCCCCAAATCAATAATCCAATCCGCAGTTTTTATAACTTCCAAATTATGCTCTATCACCATAACCGTATTTCCATTATCAACCAGCCTATGCAGCACGTTAAGGAGTTTTTCAACATCTGCAAAATGAAGGCCTGTGGTCGGCTCATCCAGAATGTAGAGCGTTTTGCCTGTTCCCCGTTTTGAAAGCTCACTTGCAAGTTTTACCCTTTGGGCTTCGCCGCCGGACAAAGTTGTTGCGGACTGCCCTAATTTTATGTACCCCAATCCTACGTCATTTAAAGTATCAAGAATTCGTTTTAGTTTCGGAATGTTTTCAAAAAATATCGTACTTTCCTCAACCGTCATATTTAATACTTCATCAATATTTTTTCCCTTATATTTTACCTGCAGGGTCTCGTCGTTAAACCTTTTGCCGCCGCAAGTCTCACAATGCACGTAAACATCCGGCAGAAACTGCATTTCAATTTTTATTGTTCCGTCACCCTGGCAGTTTTCGCATCTTCCGCCTTTAACATTGAACGAAAATCTCCCGGGCATATAGCCCCTTCTTTTTGATTCCGGAAGCTGAGAAAATAAATCTCTGACATATGTAAATGATCCGGTATATGTGGCCGGATTGGACCTTGGAGTCCTTCCGATTGGAGACTGATCCACAATAATTACCTTGTCAATATTTTCATAACCCTGCATGGACTTGTGTTTTCCGGGCTCTTCTTTCGACTTATATATTTTTTGAGCAAGAGCCTTATACATAACTTCATGTACCATTGTAGATTTTCCTGAACCCGACACTCCGGTAATACAGACAAAAAGACTCAAAGGAATTTTGATATCAATATTTTTTAGATTAAACTGGCTTGCTTGTTTGATTTCCAAATATTTGCCTGATGGTTTTCTTTCCTTTTTTGGTACAGGAATTTTGAGTTTTCCGTTCAAATACTGAGCTGTAAGAGACTTTTTTTCCTTTAAAATCTCTTTTAAGGGTCCTTCGGCTATAACTTTTCCTCCATGGATACCTGCCCCGGGTCCAAGATCGATTATCCAGTCGGATGTTCTAATTGTATCTTCATCATGTTCAACAACAATCAGGGTGTTTCCCAAATCTCTTAATCTGATAAGTGTGTCAAGAAGCCTTTTGTTATCTCTCTGATGGAGGCCAATGGAAGGCTCATCTAATACATAAAGAACACCGGTCAGGCCTGAGCCGATCTGAGTAGCAAGATGAATTCGCTGAGCTTCGCCTCCTGCGAGTGTAGCGCTTTCTCTATCAAGGGTGAGATACCCTAAGCCAACACTTGATAAAAACATCAACCTAGAATTTATTTCTTTAAGAACCTGTTTTGAAATAATCTTTTCTTTTTCCGTCAATGAAAGGTTCAAAAAATGTTCTTTTGATGTATTTACCGACATTTTGGTAATGTCAGAAATGGATTTACCCCCAATTGTTACACTTAATGCTTCTTTTTTGAGTCTCGCACCCTTGCATGTTGGACATAAACGTCTTCTCATATATTTGTTATAAATTTCTTCTCTGACATACGACGATTCTGTTTCCTTGTATCTTCGCTGCAGATTGCCAATTACGCCTTCAAAATCTTCGTCGCCGTAAAGAAGGATTTTTTGGTCTTCTCTGCTTAGTTTATTCCATGGTTTCTTCTTGCTAATCCCATTTCTCTTGGATACATCGTCCAGAATCTCTGCATACCATCCACCCCACGAATTTTTCCAACGATGAGTTCTTGTGGTAATGGGATTGGACCAAGGCAGTATAGCGCCGTCATAGACCGATAAGTTTTTGTTTGGAACTATGAGATCCTCATCAACCTCAAGCTTATTTCCAAGGCCGTCACATTCCGGACATGCACCGAACGGCGAATTGAATGAAAAAAATCTTGGCTCTATTTCAGGTAGGTTTATGCCGCACTTAATACATGCATAATGTTCACTGTATATTTTTTCTTCTGACTTTTTGTCTTGCTGAATGATAATATTAACAAGGCCCTTGGATTCTTTGAGCGCTGTTTCTATGGAATCTGCAATTCTTGTCCTTGAGCTTTCATCTACTTGTATTCTATCTACCACAAGTTCGATTGTATGCTTCTTATACCTATCCAGCTTAATTTTTTCTTCCAAGCTATAAATTTTGCCGTTAACTCTTGCTCTTGCATAACCTGATTTTTGAAGTCTTGAAAACAGATCCTCATACGTACCGGTTCTTCCTCTCACAAGAAGAGAAAGTATCTGAATTTTTGTATTGCGAGGAAGCTGCATGACCTCATTTATTATCTGCTGTGCAGACTGAGGCCTGACTATTTCACTACACTTAGGGCAATGAGGTATCCCTATGCGAGCAAAAAGAAGCCTTAAATAATCATATATTTCGGTAACCGTTCCCACTGTGGAACGTGGATTATGGGACGGATTTCTCTGCTCAATTGCTATTGCGGGCGAGAGCCCTTCGATTATATCCACATCGGGCTTTTCCATCAGCTCTAAGAACTGTCTGGCATAAGCAGACAAAGACTCTACATATCGCCTCTGTCCTTCAGCATATATCGTATCAAACGCCAGGGATGATTTTCCCGAACCTGACAAGCCGGTTATTATAACAAGCTTGTTACGAGGAATTTCTATATTAAGGTTTTTAAGATTGTGTTCGCGGGCACCACGAATAGTAATTTTTTCCATTTTATTTCCGCTTATAAATTAAGTTGGTTAATACGATTGGGAAGAGTATTTAAGACCTGCTGTTATAATTTGCTTTTTATCTCATCGATTATTTTATCAACAGGTACAAGAATTGCTTCATTATTCTTCTGCCATCTGGCTTTAAGCTCTACTTTATTATCTTTTAGGTTTTTTTCTCCGATTGTTATACGATACGGTATACCGATTAGATCTGCGTCCTTAAACTTTATCCCTGCTCTCTCATCTCTGTCATCTATTAAAACTTCAATGCCTTCACCTATTAAGTCTTCATATATTTTCTCAGACACATTTCTGATATTTTCATCAGAGGAGTTAACAGGAACTACAACAACTTTAAATGGGGCAAGTGCAACGGGCCAAATAATGCCGTTTTCATCGTTAGACTGCTCAATGGTCGCCGCAACGATCCTTGATACTCCAATTCCGTAACAACCCATTATCATTAACTTCTCTTTTCCGGACTCATCCAAATACTTTGCTTCCATGGATTTTGAATATTTATCACCAAGTTTAAATGTATGGCCAATCTCTATTCCTCTGCAAAACTCAAGGTCTAGCTCACATTTTGGACATTTATCACTTTTTTTAACGTTTCTTAAATCGGCAACAATGTCAGCTTTGAAATCCCTGCCAATATTTATGTTTATGGAATGATAATCAGTTTTATTTGCACCTGATATACCGTTTACTATGTTTTTTACAGCATTATCAGCAATTATTTTTACTTTCCCTTTCAAGCCCACAGGACTTGCAAAACCAACATTTGCACCAGTAATTTTCTTGACAGTCTCTTCATCTGCTAATTCGATTGTTGAGCAGTTAAGCACAGACATGACCTTAGATTCATTAAGATCATGGTCACCACGGATTAAAACTATGACCGGTTTTTCGTCTGCAATATATACCAAGGTTTTTATAAACTTCTTAATATCGGACTTTAAAAATCCTGCCACTTCTTTTACCGTTTTCTTTTTTGGTGTATGAACATCTTTTATCTTTTCAGCCTTTTCACTTGTATCAGGCTTCTCAACTGCCTTGCATTCAGCCTTGTCAATATTAGCTCCATATCCGCATTTACACCATGCAATTTCCTCTTCACCGGTGTCTGCCAAAACCATGAATTCGTGCGAAAAAGACCCGCCTATTGCACCCGTGGTTGCTTCAACTGACCTGTATTTAAATCCGCATCGTTTGCATATTTTTTCATAAGCCTCAAAAGCGGCTTTATAATAACTCTCCATATCCTTTTCATCAACGTGGAAAGAATAAGCATCTTTCATATAGAATTCTTTTGCTCTCATTACGCCAAATCTTGGGCGAATTTCATCTCTAAATTTCGTTCCGAACTGATAAAGCATTAAGGGCAGTTCTCTGTAAGACCTAACATCATGTCTTACCATATCAGTTATTATCTCTTCATGTGTCGGACCAAGACAAAATTCCGAGTTTTTTCTGTCTTTAAGACGAAAAAGTTCCTTGCCGTACAATCCCCATCTTCCTGTTTCCTCCCATAGTTCTTTTGGAAGCATTAAAGGAAGCCATACTTCTTGTCCATCAACTGCATTCATTTCTTCGCGAATAATATTCTCAACTTTCTTCAATACTCTTAACCCGAGAGGCAACCATTCATAAATTCCTGAGGCAAGCTTTCGAATCATCCCGGAACGCAGCATAAACTTAGCAGACAAAACATCAGCGTCTGACGGGGCTTCTCTGAGGGTCGGGATAAACATTTTTGTTAGGCGCATAAAATTTCCTTTACTTAGAAATATCTAATATTTCGTATTCTGATTCTCCGCCGGGAAGCGAAACTTTTACCTTTTCCCCTTTTTTGTGGCCCAACAATCCTTGAGCAACCGGAGACTTAACAGAAATACGCCCTTCTGACGGATTTGATTCTTCTTCATCTACAATTGAATACTCATATTTATCGCCGTCTTCATCTTTTATTTTTACTGTAACTCCAATATAAACCTTACTTGTATCAATATCTTTTTCATTAATTATTTTAGCTCTCGATAACTTCCCTTGGATATCTGCAATTCTGCCTGCTATATTGTTTAAAGTTTCTTTAGCGGCATGGTATTCAGCATTTTCCTTCAAATCCCCCTGCTCCCTGGCTCTTACCATTTCTTCGGTAACGGCCACACGCCTTTTGTTTAAACTTTCTAATTCATCAATAAGTTTTTCTCTACCGGCTTTTGTTAAATAAATTTCCCCTGCCATTTCAATTCTCCTAAATGCTTTTCATATTGGGATTGATCCAACGCAAAGTGTCGGATAATCTCCCAATCTTATTTGCTTTTTATGTAATTAATAATTTCTTCCACCCATTTATTCTGGTCTATTTTTTTAACTATTTTTCCGTTCTTAAACAGCATCCCCGAATTTTTTCCGCCTGCTATGCCAATATCGGCTTCTTTCGCTTCTCCGGGACCGTTCACAACGCAACCCATAACTGCAATATTTATCGGCTTTTTTTCGAATTTCGATGTTATAGACTTAATAGAAAGTAGTCTTTTTTCTAATTCATCAACTATCCCTATAATATCCACTTCTGCTCTACTGCACGTTGGACAAGAAACAATATCCACACCCGTGGAACGCAAGCCTAACGACTGTAAAATATGATAAGCAGTCTTTACTTCTTCAACCGGGTCAGCGGTTAACGAAACTCTAACAGTATCTCCTATTCCACTGTTTAAAAGAATACCGATTCCAACCGAGGATTTAATTGTCCCGCGAAGTAATGACCCCGATTCTGTAATTCCGATGTGCAGCGGATAATTTCTTTTTGTACTGAATAACCTATATGCTTCTATCGTTGTTTCAATATCCGAAGCCTTTAGTGAAACAAGTGTATCATAAAACTTAAAAGACTCAAGGATCTTAATGTGCTCCAAGGCCGCATCTACCAAAATTTTAGCTCTATCGCGGTGAGTTTTTGCGCTATGAATATTTTTTAAAGAACCTGCGTTTACCCCGATCCTTATGGGAATCTTTGCTTTTTTTGCCGCTTTTACTACCGTCTCCACCTTTTCACGTGATCCTATATTTCCGGGATTTATCCTTAATTTATCGACACCCTGTTTTATCGCTTCTATAGCCAGCAAATAATCGAAATGAATATCGGCAACCAGAGGTATATTAATTCGGCTTTTTATTTCTCCTAATTTTTTTGCGGCATCTAAATTGGCAACTGCTACCCGCACTATTTCACAGCCGGCATCTTCTAATCTTTTTATCTGGTTTACAGTTGCAGAAACATCACGAGTATCAGTATTTGTCATCGACTGAACCGTAATCGGGCTGTTCCCGCCGATGTAAACATTCCCAACTTTAACTTTTCTGGTTTTTTTTCTTTTTATCATTTGAAAAACTTCGTAAAATCCAGGCCCATTCTGGACAGATCATTATAAGTAGCCAAAACAAAAATGAATATTATAAAACTAAAACCCGCAAGATTTGCCGTTTGAACCATTTTCTTATTTAAAGGTTTTCTTGTTATTCCTTCAACCAAGGACATTACAATATGCCCTCCATCTACCAAAGGTATGGGTAATAGATTAAATAGCCCTAAAGCAACAGAAATAACGGCTAAAAGATGTAAAAATGATTCCCAGCCCGATTTAGCAGCTTTGGCGACAAACTGAATAACCCCGATGGGTCCTGCAACATCAGGTTTTTCCCATTTGATAATTTTGTTTCCAAGATATTTAAGCGTAAAAACAGTTTGAAAAATAGCCATTCTTGTGCTCATTGTTATTGCAGCAAAAAATCCAATCCTTTCTTTTACTATACTCGGAGTTATTCCTATCACACCATTTCCTGTTGAGACGTCCTTTAAGGGCTGCACATATACAACCATGGGTTTTTCATTTCTGGTTATGTTAAAGGGAATTTTTTGCTCAGGGTATTTATGAATGTTTTCAGCCATTTCCATCCAACCACTCACCTCAACGCCATTTATTTTTTTTATGGTGTCTCCCGACTGCAGACCCGCTTTGAATGCTGGATATCCTTCCATAACGTCACCAATGACAGGCTTCATAGATGTAGTTGAGAGACCCCATACTAAAATTATCCCAGTGAATAGAAGTATTGCAAAAAGATAGTTCATAAAAGGACCTGAAAAAGCTATTATCAATCTTTTGTACCAAGCTTGAGACATGAACTCATCTGGAGAGCCGGTAGCATCGTCAACATACTCCCCCGGCATTTTAACCATTCCGCCGAAAGGTATCATGCAAATAGAATACCTTGTTTCCCCGTAAGTATAACCTACAATTTCGCGGCCAAAACCGAATGCAAACTGCTCAACTTTGATCCCAAATTTTTTCGCAGATAGAAAATGGCCGAGTTCGTGTATGAAAACAAGAACCCCTACGCCGAAAATTGTCCCGAATATTTGAAATATAGTTATTTCATATCCAAAAATACTGATCATAAACTTTTTACCTCAGGTTTTTCATTAATATATTTTTTTGCTGCTTGTCTGGCCCAATTATCTGCTGATAGAATGCTTTTAATGCTTTGCGCCCTAACAACCTTGTGATCATCCATGACTTTGCTAATGATAACAGCAATATCAGAAAATACAATCTTGTCTCTCAAAAATGCCTCCACCGCAATTTCATTTGAAGCATTCATTACAGCAGGCATGGTTTGGCCAATTTTGCCTGCCTTTATTGCAAGGTTAAGACATGGAAACCTTTTAAAATCAGGTTTATCAAAATCAAGTCTTTTAATTTCTGTAAAATCCAGTTCTTGAATTTTAGAAACATACCTATCGGGATATGTTAACGCATACTGAATGGGGAGCCTCATGTCGGGCCGTGATAACTGCGCAATAACAGATCCGTCAACGAATTGCACCATTGAATGAATAATAGACTGCGGATGTATCACAATTTCTATTCTATCCAATGGCAAATTAAACAAACAGCTTGCTTCTATCGCTTCCAAACCCTTATTCATCAGTGTTGCAGAATCAATTGTGATTTTTTTACCCATTATCCAAGTAGGGTGATCAAGAGCATCGGAAACTTTTATATTTGAATGATCTTCTTTATATTTATAAAACGGTCCGCCGGACGCAGTCAGGATTATTTTTTGAATTGCTGATGTCTTTTCATTTTTAATGGCCTGAAATATCGCAGAATGCTCGCTGTCTACCGGAATGATTTGTACTTTGTTTTTTTTGGCTTCCTTTAAAATAATATTACTGGCTACGACAAGTGCTTCCTTGTTCGCCAGTGCCACATTTTTCTTATTTCTTATAGCCGCAATAATAGGTTCTATTCCTATAGAGCCAACAACAGCCGATAAAACAAGGTCTCCAGAAGGATATTTAGCGGTCTCAATAAGCCCGTTTAATCCGAAAACGATTTTTGTATTTATTTTGCTGCTTTTACACCAGGACTTCAAAGATAAAGCGTCTTCCTTTTTCCAGACAGATGCAATTTTGGGCTTAAATTCCTTTATCTGGTCTTTTAGTCTCTCGACATTAGAATACGAGCTGAGTCCCACTATTGAAAGATCTTTTATATGTCTAACAACATCTGTAGCTTGTACACCGACAGAACCTGTTGATCCAAGCAAAATAATCTTTTTCATATCATCTTATCAATATCAAATAGTAATACAGAACCGGTGCCGCAAAAAAGTATGAGTCAAAGCGATCCAGCATGCCACCATGCCCGGGAAGAAGATCTGCCGAATCCTTTACCCCGACATCCCTTTTTATTAAAGATTCCGCTAAGTCGGAAGCTTGAGAGACTACAGATATTATTAATCCTAAAATTGCAGCTTCCCCTATTCCTATATCATCTTTCAAAAAGAACAGACAAAATAAAATCGATGCAACCACGCCGGTTACGACGCCGCCGATTCCGCCTTCTATTGTTTTCTTTGGGCTAATATTTGATGCCAACTTATATCTGCCGAATCTTTTTCCTATAAAATAAGCGCCTGTATCTAAAATCCAAACAACTACAAAAAGAAAAAAAACATATTCCACTCCATTAGGCCTTAAGTTTCTTATTAAAACTAAATGGCCTAAAGTCCATGGGATAAAAAAGATCCCTAGAAATGTTATAGCAATCCTTTCCAAAGATTGCTGATGGTTTTTTTTGAGTATTTCAACGATAAAAACCGGGATGAGTATCAAACTTAAAAAAGCAACGGTGCCCTGATTTTTCGTGAGAGCTCCTATTTCAGTTCCGCCTAAAAACAAGAATACAAAAAGCAGTGTTCCAAGTATTACACCCATTAAAGGCTGGGAGACATATTTTGCTTCAACTAAAATAAAGTATTCTCTCGTTGCAAGAAATACTACTCCGAGCATAAGAACGAAGAAAGGTATTCCGCCCCAAAAAACAGAAAGCAATATCAAGGGAATACCGATAATGGCAGTAATCAAACGAGGAAGCAGCATTTATAAAACCTCAATGTTTAAAAGCTGACCACTTACCTGGATTTATGGCCAGCTTATTCAAATCTTATATCCCGCCAAAACGCCTGTCGCGCTTTTGGTAATCCACAATTGCTTCATAAAGCCGATCTGGCAAAAAATCCGGCCACAATATGGACGTTATATAGAGTTCTGTGTATGCCATTTGCCAAAGTAAAAAGTTAGAAATTCTCATCTCGCCCGAAGTTCTGATAAACAAATCAGGGTCTGGTATACCAGCTGTATCCAAATTGTCCGAAACAGCTTTTTCATCTATTTTTTTGATATTTTTGCCAGATAAACGGCTAATTGCCCTGATAATCTCTTGTCGACTACCGTAGTTTAGAGCAATATTCAAAACAAGGCCACTATTATTTTGCGTCTGATTTATACAGTTTTCTAATTCCTTTCTGACGAACTCAGGCAGAGCTGAAAGATCTCCGATAGTCCTAAATCTTATATTGTTTTTCTTCATACCGTTTAATTCAGCACGAAGATATTTTTGCAGTAATTTCATCAGGCCGCTTATTTCATTTTTCGGCCGCGTCCAGTTTTCGGTAGAAAATGCATAAAGCGTTAAATATTTTATACCCAGGTTGCTGCAAGATTTAATGATTTTCTTTACAGTTTTTACACCTTCCCTGTGGCCGAAAATCCTTGGCAGTCTTCTTTTTTTAGCCCAGCGTCCGTTGCCGTCCATAACAATTGCAATATGGTTGGGCAAATTTGAATAATCTATATTTTCTTTTAATGACACAATATTTATTTATTTTTTCGTGCCGGATATGCATGTCATAGGACATACATCAGCACAATCCCCGCAATCAGTGCATTTTGAAACGTCAATTTTATACTTTTCCCCATCCTCAGTAATTGCCCCCTGCTGGCATGCAACCTCACAAGCTCCACATCCCGAACATTCTTCTTTGTCTATAGAAAAAGCCATATATCTCCCTAGACTTCCATTACATCCGCTTCTTTTTTAGCAAAAGCTTCGTCTATTTTTTTTATGTAAGAATCCGTTAATTTTTGTAAATCCACATCGGCCTTCTTCTTATCATCTTCGGTAATTTGTTTTTCTTTTTCTGCTTTTTTAATGTTGTCTGCTATTTCTCTTCTTGAATTTCTAATTGCAACTCTAAAATCTTCGGCCATCTTGCTGACCATTTTTATAATTTCCTTACGCCTTTCTTCTGTCAGTCCGGGTACAGACAAACGTATAACTTTTCCATCATTTACAGGAGTTAAGCCCAGTTCTGATTTTAATATGGCTTTTTCAATATTTGAGGTTTGAGAAATATCCCATGGTCTGATTTCTATAGTCTTTGCATCGGGGGCACTTATATTTCCCAGCTGATTTACAGGCATCATAGAACCATAACTTTCAACTTTAAGCCCCTCAACCAATGCAACACTGGCCCGACCAGTTCTTATCGCAGAAAACTCCTTCTGCATTTTCTCTATTGTTTTTTTCATTGGTTCTTCACCGGAAGCAACAATACTTTTATAAACCATAAATCCTCCTGTTTAAGAAACTAATGTGCCGATATTTTTTCCTGACAAAACTTTTGCAAGGTTTCCGCTTTTATGAAAATTAAATACAATTATCGGCAGCTTATTTTCCTTGCATAATGCAAACGCCGAAGTATCCATAATCTTAAGGTTTTTAGAGATGGCCTCTTCATAACCTATTTTAGAATACTTTTTTGCATTAAGGTTCTTTTTCGGATCGTCCGTATACACACCGTCAACCTGAGTAGCTTTCAGTAAGACATCAGCATTAATCTCTGCCGCTCTCAATGCTGCTGTTGTGTCTGTTGTAAAATAGGGATTTCCCGTTCCGCCCGCAAATATTACAACATTTTTTGTTTTTAGGTATTGGGAGGCCTTATTGCTTGTATATTTTTCTACAAAACCAGATACGTTAAAAGCGGACTGGACAACTGCAGGAACACCGAGTTTGATAAGCGTTTGTTTGAGCGCAAGGGCATTCATAACGGTTGCCACCATACCGATTTGGTCCGCTGTCACGCGGTCCATATCTTTACCGGCGCCCCGCCAAATATTGCCTGCACCTACAACTACGCCTAATTGTATTTTTTTAAGGTATGCTTTTTTTATTTCCTGCGCGAGAGATGTGACAGATTCTATATCAATACCGGAACTTTTAGAGCCGGCCAACGCTTCACCTGATAATTTTAGTAAAACTCTTTTAAATTTCATCTTGCAAAACACTATTCTCCGATAGCAAATCTTGCGAAACGTCTTATAACGATATTTTCGCCTATTTTTCCTACCGCATTCGTAATGAGATCTTTTATTTTCTCTTTACCTGTCGTATCTCTCATATAGGGTTGATCCATAAGACAAACTTGCGAGTAGAATTTTTCCAATTTACCGGGGAGTATTTTTTCAATAACGTTATCCGGCTTTTTTTCTTCCTTTAACTGCACCTTATAAATTGCTTTCTCATTTTCCAAAACATCTTGCGGTATTTCTTCTCTCTTTACGTATGTGGGATTTACCGCTGCAATATGCATAGCAATTTCTCTTACGAGATTATTAAAATCTTCGGTTCTTGCAACGAAATCAGTTTCACAGCTCACCTCCACTAATACACCTAGCGTTCCCCCTCCGTGAATATATGAATGTACCAAACCCTGTTTTGCCGCTCTGTCTGCCTTTTTAACCGCAGAAGCTATTCCTTTTTCCCTTAAGTATTGTACTGCTTTATCTATATCGTCCTTTGACTCTTTAAGAGCGGATTTGCAGTCCATTATCCCTGCCCCGGTCATAGAACGCAGTTTTTGAATTAAATCGGCTGTTGGACTCATTAGACGGTCACCTCACTTTCATTATTAGGTGTTACTTTTTTATCTGGAACAGACTCTTGTTCCTCATCAGTTTTTTCAAGCGCTTCAGGCTCTTCTTGATCTTCAGGTTTTTCAAGCTTTTCGGTTTCTTCAGGAACTTCAGGTTTTTCAAGCTTTTCGGTTTCTTCAGGAACTTCAGGTTTTTCAAGCTCTTCAGATTCGTCGGATTTATTAGACTCACTATGTTTTTTCAGGAATTCCCTGCCCTCAAGTATGGCATCTGCAATGATTGAGCAGAACAACTTAACGGCTCTTATGGCATCGTCATTACCTGGAACTGGATAATCTATAAGATCAGGATTGCAATTCGTATCACATATAGCAGCAATCGGTATGCCCAGTTTACGCGCTTCGGCTACAGCTGTTGCTTCCTCAAACGGATCAATAATGAAAAGAAGCTCGGGAATGCTTTTCATTTCTTTTATTCCTTCAAGAGATTTTTCTAAGCGTATTTTTTCCTTCCTCGTTTTAGAGGCTTCTTTTTTTGAGAGTACTTTAAATATTCCATCCACTTCCATTTTTTCAAGTTCGCGTAAGCGGTTGATGGAACCTTTCATTGTTTCAAAATTGGTAAGTGTTCCGCCCAGCCATCTTTCGCAAACAAAAAAAGCACCGCATCTCTGTGCTTCTTCTTTGACAGGTATTTGAGCCTGCTTTTTTGTGCCTACAAAAAGGATGCTTTTTCCGTCGGCTGCGGCATCCCTTATAATTTTGTAGACTTTTTTAAGTTCTTTTACAGTGTTTCTGGTGCCAAAAATGAACTTTGCCATTTTTGGATTCCATCTACGTGTTTGATGCCCAAAATGAACACCTGCTTCAAGTAAAGCTTTCATCGAAATGTTTGACATAACTTCAACTTCCTCCTAGTTTTGGTTTTTTACCCTTTTTTTAGGGCCGGCAAAAAGCCGCCTCCATTCCGTTCATCTTTTCTCAGCCCAAACTAATGGGACCCTGTAGAAAATCCCGGAATGTGAGAATTTTGACACCGTAAAATTTATTATTTTAGCGGGTAGGAATTGTATCAAATTTTTATTAAATCTTCAAGGGTTTTTTAACATATTTCGGATGGTATAATACGTAGTATCAAAAACCAATAATGCTTGATTTTTTAGCGCATTTTCTACAAGAACCGCCTTTAAGGCCTGTTAAGCGCACATCGTAGCCGATTCTTTCTATCAGAACTTCCCCGCAATTTGAACAAAATGTTCTACTGTAGTCACTTTCAGCTATGTTTCCTATGTAAACATTCTTGAGACTTTTTTTGGCAATATTGTAAGCATTAACGAGCGTATCGAGAGTTGTTTCAAGGTTCTTCATTTTATATGCTGGACAATATTTGGAAAAATGAAGCGGTATATCCAAACTCAAACTCGCAACCCATTCCACAAGAGCTTTGATTTCTTTCTCACTATCGTTTTCAGCAGTAATAATAAGATTCGTAATCTCAACATGTTTTTTATTTTTTACCAAGGTTTCAACTGTCTCTAAAACCTTAGAGAGGTCTGCTCCACACAGTTTTTTATAGGATTTCTCTTTAAAAAACTTAATATCGACGTTTACGGCATCGATGAAAGGCATAATCTCTTCCAAAGGCTCCCGATTGATGTAACCATTTGAAACAATAACATTTTTTAAACCGTTTTTTCTTATAAGAAATGATGTCTCCTTTATCCACTCATAGTTTATTAACGGCTCGTTATACGTATAAGCTATTCCTATAGAATTATTACTCTTTGAAACCTCAAGGGCTTTCTCAGGAGTTAGTTCAACAGTCGGCACAGAATTGGGGTCAGCTTGTGATATTTCCCAATTCTGGCAGAATGGACATCTAAAATTACAGCCTGTTGTACCGACGGAAAATACCTTTCTTCCGGGAAAGTAGTGAAACAAAGGTTTTTTTTCGATGGGATCAATATTTATTGAAGTAAATTTATTGAAAGTGAGCGAATACAACTCGCCCGATAAGTTTTTTCTTGACCTGCAAATACCTGTTTTCCCGTCCTTAATAATGCAGTAATGCGGACAAAGCTGACACTGTACATCATTATTTTTTTGAGTCCACCATTGTGCTTTTTTCATATATTTATTTTGTAGAGTCTTGTATCCACTTCAGATAATCAGTATTCCCGCCCTCTATTGTAGTCCATATGATTTCCGGAACTTCATATGAATGCAGTTCTTTGACTTTTTTAACAACATCATCAGCCAATTTCTTTTTTGTCTTTAGCGTCAAAAGAACTTCTTTAGACTCTTCAATCTTTTCTTTCCACCAATACATAGAAGAAATATTTTCAGACATATTCACGCAAGCCACTAATTTATTGTCTAAAAGATTTTTTGAGATTTTTTTGGCTTCATCAACATTGGCACAAGTCACGAAAATAATAATATTGTCCATCATTACCTCTTTTTTTGCCGAGAACGCAAAATTATATTAAATGAGCAGTGTTCATTAATGGGACATTCCCCACAATCCGGTTTGGCTTTGCAATGCTCTTTGGCAAGCCGTACTATTAAAGCATGAAACTCGTTATAAATACTTATTGATTTATCAAGTGTTTTTTCAAAATATCTTTTTACCAGATTGTAGTCTTCGGTTTTAAACCATCCAAGCCTTTTTCCTAATCTGCGAGTATAAGCATCCACAACAAATGTTAGTTGACCACCGGCATACAACAACATTGAATCAGCTGTTTCGGGACCAATGCCGGAAAGACTTAATAATTCATTTCTTACAACGTCTTTCGGTCTATTGAAAAAACCACTTACATTTGAGTTATACTTATTTTTGAAATAAATAGCAAAACTTCTTAGTCTTTTTGCCTTTTGATTATAATAACCGGAAGGTTTTATCAAATTTGCTAATTTGGAATGTTTAAATGCAGAAATTTTTTTAATG
>JBHPNE010000016.1:0-24151 GCA_042562855.1 Elusimicrobiota bacterium | reverse complement strand
TATTCAAGATATAATGCTAAGGAAAATATTTCACTTGGTATTTACCCTCAATCCGGATCAAATTTAATAAAATTATCAAAAAACTGTTAACAATAAAATAGCGAAAATTACAGAAAATATTCCTAAAAATGTGGATTTGAAGGTAATTTACGACCAGTCATCCTTTATTAAGACATCCTTAAACAATATATATTTTAGCGCTTTGCAAGGCGGAGTACTTGCTCTTATAATCATATTC
Source organism: Elusimicrobiota bacterium (assembly GCA_042562855.1). Classification (GTDB taxonomy): domain Bacteria; phylum Elusimicrobiota; class Endomicrobiia; order Endomicrobiales; family JAPLKN01; genus JBHPNE01. Next base: position 23,913 of record JBHPNE010000016.1, on the reverse strand, counting down.
TTTTTTATGAAAAGTCTTGCTGCCTCTCTTATTATTAATGCTGCTATACCGATAACGATACTTACTGCTTTAAGTATTATGTATTTTGCTAATATTTCTATAAATACAATGTCGCTTGGCGGACTTACCGTCGGTATAGGTATGGTTATTGATAATTCAAATTTAGTATTAGAAAACATTGTAACAAATCTTCAAAAGCACCCTGATAGAAATAAAAAAGATGTGATATATGATTCTACTGTTACACTTATCCCCCCTATAATAAGCTCAACGTTAACGACAGTTGCCGTATTTCTGCCATTTGTTTTTGTCTCCGGAATGGCAGGGCAATTATTTAAAGAATTGGCGTTTACTATAACTTTTGCAATGGCATCTTCCGTATTTGTTGCAATATTTTTTGTGCCCCGCATGGCTCTATTATTAAATTCACAGAAAATGACTTTATCTTCAACAAAGGAAAAAATCGAAACTTTTTTCAGGCCATATTTGGATAAGGTTTTAAGATGGCCGCTTAAAAAAATGGCAGTTTTTCTTTCAGCATATTTAGTTGTCGGATCTGCGTTTTTCTTTTTTGTGCCAAAAGAATTTATGCCTAAGGTTGATGAAAGACGGTTTGTATTAAATATTTCCATGCATCCGGAAACTCCTCTTGAGATAACAAACGCAACTACTAAGCGAATTGAGACATTACTAAAAAAATATACCGTGATTAAAGATATTTCTGTTAGCGTTGGTTCTACGGGAGATGAATTGGGCTCAGCAGCAGTAGAATCTCTGGGCAGTTATCAGTCTAGGATAATTGCAAAGTTGCATCCTAGAGGAATGTCTACAAAAAAAGTTGTAACAGAATTGAGTAATGAAATAAATAGCTGGAATATAAAGGATTTGACTGCAGATTTTATTACCGAGCAGGGCCTGTTTGGTTCAGGTCTTGGAGCTTCCGCGGGAGTAACTTTAGAAATCAAAGGCAAGGATTTAGACAGCTTGAGGGAGTATGCTGTAAACATGGTAGACATAATGGATGAAACGGGTCTTTTTTATGGAATTAAAATTTCCCCTTCTGATTTAGTACCGGAGTTAAAATTCCATATTGACAGGGAACGTGCCTCTATGTTTGGCTTGTCTACTCAGGACATTTCCAGTATGGCTCTTGCTTCCATTAAGGGTTATGTTGCAACAAAACTCAAAAATAAAGACGAAGAATTTGACATAAGGGTGCGGTTAAGATCAAAAGACAGAAATACAATTGAAAAGGTCCAAGAAATGACAATGTTTTCTCCCTGGGGAATGACCATAAAAATGAAACAACTCGGTGAAACATTATTCGTAAAGTCTATTCCTGAAATCAAACGTTTTGAAGGAGAAAGGACTTACCTAGTAACGGCAAATGTTAAGGATAATTTTAACAGAAGCATAAGTGAATTAAAAAAACTACTTCTTGAAAATCCCCCAAAAGAAGGCGTAATAACCAACATTGCCGGAGAAATGCTTGCAATGCAAGAATCCATGAAATCTTCACTTTTTGCAATCATCCTTGGTATTATAATAATCTTTATGATCCTTGCTTCACAATTTGAATCTATTACTCAACCTGCTATCGTAATGTCTGTTGTCCCCATTGCCATACTTGGAGCTATAGTAACACTGTTTATTACTTTTCAAAGTGTCAACGCAATATCAATGCTTGGGCTAATAATGCTTATAGGACTAATTGTTAATATCTCCATAATTCTGGTGGATCGTTATAATATTAGGCACAGAAAAAATCCGGACGAAGAAATACGTCTCACAGCACTTGAAGGCACAACTACGCATCTAAGACCCATTCTAATGACGACATTAACAACATTGTTTGGACTTACCCCTCTTGCATTGGGATTAGGGGGAGGAGCCGGGGCAATGTCTTCCATGGCAATAACTGTTATCGGAGGTCTTTCTTTTGGGTTGGTTCTGTCCATATTCTTTGTGCCATATGTATATACGAAAATTAAGAAAAAGGTTAGTTCTGCTTAAGGGGTTTGTTAATATCAACGGTTACCGGCTGAATATCTTGGCCAATTATGGTAATTTTTTCAAGGTTAGAAATATTATATTTTTTAATTACTTTTTTTGTTTCTTCAATAAGAAGTTTTTCTGCCAACGCGAACATTTCCGGATCAAAATCTTCTGACGCACTCAATATTAGTTCTGAATCTGTCAGTTCTACATATTTCATCTGATATTTTTCTAAAAATATCCCTAAAAAAGGATTTGTCCTGCTTAACATGTTAAATTGTGAAACTATAAGTCTCCCTAGGAACTCGTTCATAGTCAAAGGAGTATTATTTTCATAAACAACCATTCCCTCCCCAGCCGTATCTATCTCCATTATTAATCTTCCCTCATAATCTCCTCTGGATATTTTCATGTATAGATAATCCTTAACGTCCTGCAGGTATTCAATTATTCTGACACCAATTTTCCACGCAGGATCACTTGCGCTGACAACCATAAAATCTATATCAGCATCACTGCTCAATGAAACCCGCACAATACTTAAAACCGCCCCTTGAAGATGTTTGAGCATTTCAATTAGCTTTTTCGTTTCAGTTGTCGCAAGATTATCAAGCTTAATCTCAAGATACAGGGTATTTCCTACAAGCTTGGCTTCGCTTTCTAAATCATATTCTTTTTTTACGATTTCTTTAACGGATTCTGTTATTTCTCCTGCGGGGTATGATGGGCCGCATCCTGCTATGAGGAAAGAAAAAAATATACAAAATAATAAAAACCTACTTTTTCTTAGAGCCATTATTTCTATATAGTTTTTCTTCTTTGGTGAGAATACTTGAGTCAATTTTTCCCTTGGTCTTTTCACATGATTTGAATATTGCTTCTACATCATCAAAATCTAATTCCTCTTGCTTTATTAAACGTTCGGCAAGAATTTCTACAATTTTCCATTGTTTTTTTAAAAATGTTTCAACTTTAACTAAAGAACCAGCCAATATTTGAGTAGTTTCGCTATTTAATTTATCTTTAAGATCTTCAGAGATTTGTTCTTTTGGAATTACACTATAATCTCCAACCATGCCGCTTTCGCCCATACCCAGATTCCAAACCATGGCATTCGCTATCATCATCGCTTGTTTAAAATCCGAGGACACACCGTTTGAAGTGGTTCCGTATTTTATCTTTTCTGCCGCATATCCTGCTAAACCGACTATTATATCAGCTATAAGCTTATTTCTATTATGAGTGTGTAATTCTTCTTTTGGATGATGGCTTACCATGCCAAGTGCATGGCCTCGGGATTTTATAGTCACCTTAAAAACATCATCTGTCGGATGTAGGTAGTATAATGCAACTGCGTGTCCTGCTTCATGGTAGGCTGTCTGCTCTTTTTCCAACGGCGACATAACTATATGAGTTTCAAGGCCTAGGTCAATTCTATCCATTGCGGCAGACAAATCATCATAAGATATTTTCTCTCTGTCATGCCTTGTAGCAATTAAAGCTGATTCTTTAATAATATTTTCAATATCAGCAGGAGATTTGTATACAGTCTTTTTCGCAAGACGCGGAATATTTATCTCCTCTTCATATTGTACATTGTTCAAATAGTACCTGAACAAATCTTCCCTCTCTTTCAGATTTGGAAAATTTATAAATATTTTTCTGTCAAAACGTCCCGGCCTTAACAATGCTTTGTCTAAAACAGCTTCTCCTGCATTTGTAGCTCCAATAACGATAACATTATGCCGCTCATTTTCTACACCATCAAGTTCAACAAGTATCTGATTTAAGGTACTATTGGTTTCCTCACCTGCACCCATAAAAGAAAATGTTCTTCCTCGCCCTACCACTTCTATTTCATCTATAAATACGATACATGCTCCTTCAGCATAAGCGTACTCTCTTGCTTTTTTAAATAGTTTTCTTACCCTGCTTGCCCCGACTCCTACAAAAATTTCAACAAACTCACTGCCTGACATTGAAATAAAAGGCATATTTGATTCCGAAGCAATCGCCTTTGCCAATAGAGTTTTACCACAACCCGGAGGCCCTACCAAAAGCAAACCTTTTACAATTTTCCCTCCGATTTTTTTTACGCGAGCACGATCTTTAAGGAGTTTCACTACTTCCATTGCTTCCTTTTTCGCACCCTCAAGCCCTATGACGTCAGAAAATTTCGTATCTACATCTTTAATATCTATTTTTTTCTTCTTCATTGAAGAAAAACCGCCGCGAAAAACTGTCATATATAGATATACAAAGATGAAAGCACTAACAGCTGCAAGCATAAGCTGTATAGGAATATTAGCAAGTGTAAGTTTCCTGTAAAAAGACTCTAAACTAGCAAGTCCGACAATAGCAGCAATCAAAAGGGCAAGAACAACTAACCCTATCAGTATTTTTATCCAGTGATTCATCCAAAAAACACGCCATTTTCTCATCATAATTTGCAAATTCTCCTTTTTATAACAAAAAACTCATTTTAGTTTGATTTGACACAGTATTCTATCAAATTATTGGTCTAAAAGGAACCGTGTTCACAAAATTTTCACAAAAGGGTTGCTTTTTCATAGTCATTAATGATATAATTTGCGAGTTGTTTTTAGTAATTTTATAAAAAAAGGCGGTTTTGTGAGTAAATTACCGGATTTAAAAATTGGAGACCTAATAATTAATCCCCCTATTATACAAGGCGGAATGGGAGTAAGAATTTCTTTGGCAAACCTTGCATCTGCTGTGTCAAACACTGGATGCGTTGGAACTATTGCATCTGCAATAATCGGCGGCGTAAAAAGCAAGCTGGGAACGCAAAGCGATACCGAAGCCAGTGAATATAAAAGCCCGGACGCTCAAGAATTGTTTCTGCAAATCAGAAAAGCAAAAGCTTTGACCATGGGCATTCTTGCCGTAAATATAATGGTGGCAACAGTTTCTTATGAAGAAGTGGTAAAAGTAGCTGTTGATGAAGGCGTAAATTTAATAATTTCAGGCGCAGGTCTCCCATTAAACCTGCCCAAATATGTCATCGGCAGCAAAACAAAAATTGCCCCGATAGTATCTTCCGGACGCACCACAGATATAATATGCAAAACATGGATAAGAAAACATAATTATGTTCCCGATGCCATTGTTGTTGAGGGGCCTTTAGCCGGAGGACATCTTGGTTATAGCCCTGATGAGCTAGAAGATAAATCCAAAATGCCGAAACTTGAAAACTTGCTCGCGGAAGTATTGGCCGTTACAAAAAAATATGAAGATATACATAATAAAAAAATACCTGTAATAGCCGCTGGCGGAATATACGATGGAAAAGATATCGCCAAATTCTTGAAACTTGGGGCATCAGGTGTTCAAATAGCTACAAGATTTGTTTGCACACATGAATGCGATGCGTCTGACAAGTTTAAGCAAGCATTTGTCGACTGTAAAAAAGAAGACATTACCATAATCCATAGTCCTGTGGGCATGCCGGGACGGGCACTTAAGAATGAATTTTTGGAAAAGTCCAAACGCGGCGAAATTAAATTCAAATGCGCTTGGCGCTGTGTTAAACCTTGCATTCCAAGCAAATCTCCATATTGCATAGCCGATGCGCTAATTAATGCCGCTAATGGAAATTTTGATGGCGGATTCGTCTTTGCCGGTGCAAATGCTTACCGTTGTAATAAAATAGTTTCGGTTAAAGAATTAGTAGACGAGTTAGTATCTGAAGCTGAAGCAAATATGTAGTTTAGTAATACAATTCGATTCCCCCTTTCCTTAATTCACATGACTATAACTAATCTAATTTTTATCTCACTAATGGGCGCTCTAGGAATAATATATATTTTTCTAGGTGGCAGGAAAAAAGATTATCCGTTGTTAATTTGCGGTGTTTTTCTTTGCGGATATGCTTTCTTAGTGAGAGATATAATTTGGCTTTCTCTACTTGGTTTATTATTTATGACGGCTCCGTTTATAGCAAATAGGTTTTTATACAGGCAAATATCAATGGTTAAAAAGGAGGAGATAGTGGACCCAATACTATTAAGGAGAAGTGTAAGAAAATACGAATCTAAACCAATTCCTGGAGATATTATTGAATACCTTTTGGAAGCAGCAATGAGCGCGCCCTCAGCCGGTAATGAACAGCCTTGGCACTTTATGGTAATTAATTCTAGAACAATCCTCGACAAAATTACCGAGATTCATACCCGCGCTCCCATGCTTAAAGAAGCCCCCATGGCAATACTTGTTTGCTGTGAACTGGCTTTAGAAAAACATAAAGGTTTTTGGGTGCAGGATTGCTCCGCCGCAACCGAAAATATCTTGCTTGCTGCAAAAACTAAAGGATTAGGCTCTGTTTGGCTTGGAGTATATCCCAGACAAGAGAGAATGGAGGGTTTAAGGAAATTGCTATGGATACCTGAAAATATAACACCTTTTTCTATAATCGCTTTAGGCTATCCTCGCGAAGAAAAACCCTATCAAAAAAGATATATTTCATCTAAAGTTAAGTATAACGGTTGGTAATTCTTTTAATTGACAACAAAGACATCAAATACTAGAATTTAATGAAATGAAAAAAATATTTACTGCTATTTTCCTAATTCCCATACTTTTAGCTCCGTTAAATGCCGCATTCTCTAAGGATGATGCAGGAACGTCAGCCGCTCCGTTTTTAAAGCTTGGGGCAGGCGCTAGAGCTGCTGCCATGGGAGACGCTTATGTTGCCGTAGTCAATAATGCCGACGGAGTGTATTGGAACCCTGCTGCACTTTACGATATAGAAGAATTTTCTTTTTCAGCTATGCATGCGGTTTGGTTTGAGGACATTTATTATGATTGGATATCTTATGCCCGAAACATTACATTCGGCACAATCGGAATAGGGGCTCAATATCTTTCCTACGGTACAATGAAAAAAACCGACAGCACGGGAGCAGAAATTTCTGATTTCAGCCCAAGCGATCTAGCCATAACACTGTCATATGCCAATTACATTTTTGGTATTCCGATGGGTATAAGCGCAAAATATGTTTCGCTCACTATAGAAGATTCCGCGACCGCATTTGCCATGGATATCGGTACAAAACTTTCCAGTGAGTATAATGAATTCGCATTTGGTTTTGTTATCCAAAACATTGGAACAAAGGTGAAGTTTATAAACGAGGAAGATCCCCTCCCCTTAAACATCAAAACCGGAATTGCCTACAGAGCAAGCAGTACACTGCTGTTTTCCCTGGACGCCAATGCACCGATTGATAATGAGCCCAATGCAGGGATAGGTATCGAATACTCCAAAGAGATAAACTTTGATACATATACTGCTATAAGAGCCGGTTATAATACTAAAACAAAAGACATTTCAGGCCTGCAGGGTTTTTCTGCCGGTATAGGATTCCGCTATTTCGAATATGATTTTGATTATGCTTATGTTCCCTTCGGAGATCTTGGGCAAACACATAAAATAAGTTTTTCACTTAAATTTTAACACCAGAGGTTAACAAATGATTTTAGGTCTTACGGGTTCTTACTGCTCTGGGAAAGACACAGTAGCAGATTACCTTGTAAACAAAAAAGGCTTTTTACACTTTTCTTTATCGGACGAGCTGCGAAAAGAACTTGCAAGCAAAAATATCGAACTAACCAGAGAAAATCTAATTAAATACGGCACGAATCTGCGAAAAACCAAGGGAAATGCTGTTTTAGCAGAAATGGTTTTAAAACATATCCCCGACGATAAAAACAGTATAGTTACCTCCATTAGGCACTCTAGTGAAATTGAAAAATTAAAAACAAACAAAAATTTCCTGCTTGTTAACGTTGATGCTCCCATAGCTTTAAGATTTGAAAGAATGAAAAAAAGAAACAGGCCCGGAGATCCCGACACTTTTGAGAAATTCGTCGAACTTGAAAAAAGGGAGTCTCAGACAGAAGGGTCAGGCCAGCAGCTCAAAATTTGCAGCGAAATGGCATCGTCAAACTTTATTAATGATACTAAAAGTCTGGAAGATTTATATAAAAAAATTGATTCTTTCCTTCAAAGCCTTAAATAAATACCAATTTCCCATAAGGCAGGTTTTAAGCAACTATGCATTTTAATACTATTGTTATCGGCGGCGGCGCGGCCGGTTTGATTGCGGCAGGAAAGACGGCAGAAAACGGGCACAAAGTCCTAGTACTTGAGCGCAACAATATATTGGGCAAGAAACTGTTTATTACCGGCAAGGGAAGATGTAACCTCACAAATAACGATGAGATAAATAACTTTATCGCGCGTTACGGAAAAAATGGACGTTTTTTATACAGGGCTTTTAAAAGATTTTCTAACACGGATTTGATAACTTTTTTTACAAGCAATGGAATTAAAATCAAAAATGAACGCGGCGGAAGGGTTTTCCCCGCAAGCGACAAATCTAACGATATTATAAAAGCTTTAACAAGATATACTCATTTGAATAATGTTGAAATACAATTAAACTCTTATGTTACCGAAATTAAACATATACAGGAAAATAGCGAAACCTTATTTGAAATATTTATTAAAGGCAAAAGTTCATTAAAGTGCAATAACGTGATTATTGCTACAGGAGGCCTGTCTTATCCCCTTACCGGCTCAACGGGAGATGGCTATAAATTTGCAAAAAGTTTCGGACATGATATTGTTAAACCAATGCCTGGACTTGTTCCTCTAGTTGTAAAGGAATCTTTTATAAAAGATTTACAAGGCTTGGCATTAAAAAATGTCACTGCCAGCATTTATGCGAACAATAAGATTATTGCATCAGAATTTGGAGAACTGTTATTCACACATTTTGGACTGTCAGGGCCTATAATACTTACACTTAGCGGTATCGTATCGGAATATCTGCTAAAAGGTGAAAGTATTGAAGTCTCAATTAATTTAAAACCTGCGTTAGATAAAGAGACTTTAAAGAAAAGATTATTAAGAGAATTTGACACGTCAGGATTAAAGTCCTTTTCTTCGATAGTAAAAACTCTTTTACCAAGCAGTTTGGTTCCGGTTTTCATAAAACTCACCGGAATTGCCGGTGATAAAAAAGCCAATCAGATCACAAAAGCCGACAGAGATACTATCCAAAGCTTATTAACCGATTTCAGATTTAAAATAAAGGGTGTACGCTCCATTGATGAAGCTATAGTAACAAAAGGCGGTGTATCTCTCAACGAGATAGACCCTTATACTATGGAATCTAAAAAAGTAAAAGGTTTATACTTTTGCGGTGAGGTTTTGGACATAGACGGCCCCACAGGGGGCTATAACCTACAGGCTGCTTTTTCAACGGGATACCTGGCAGGAAGCGAGGTAAAATAGAAAAATCGGGACTGTCACTATTTTTCGGATTTTCGAAAATATAGTGACTGTCCCAGGTTTTGGTAAATAGGGACAGACAACCAAGTGTCAGTCCCTATTTATCTACCAATAGCAATATGATATAATCTGTATCGTTAATAGATTGTGATAATTGAGGGAAAAAATAATATGATAGCTTTAACAGGCGGAGCAGGATTTATCGGAAGTTGTTTTTTATGGAAACTAAACCTCGAAGGTTTAGAGGATATTATCGTCGTTGATTCAATGGATGAGAAAAACAAGGAACCCAATTTTAAAAGTAAAAAATTCAAGGATTTCATTGATAAAACTGAATTTCTGAAACTTGTAGAAAAAAACAAACTGCCTAAATTAAGCCATATTATCCATATGGGCGCCTGCAGTTCTACAACGGAGACAAACGAAAACTATCTGATAAAAAATAATTACGAATATTCAAAATCTCTCGCAGAATACGCCTTTAAAAACAATATCCCCTTTATGTATGCATCTTCCGCCGCAACATACGGAGACGGATCTCAAGGTTATGATGATAAAGACTCAAATGCACCCAACCTGAAGCCTTTAAATCTTTACGGACGCTCTAAACAGATGTTTGATTTATGGATTTTGGAAAACAAACATACCGATAAGGCTACAGGATTGAAGTTTTTCAATGTTTTCGGCCCAAATGAATACCACAAAGGCGAGATGAAAAGCGTAATCTGCAAAAGATTCGACGATGTAAATTCTGGGCTTCCCATGAAGCTTTTTAAATCCTACCATAAAGAATATAAAGACGGCGAACAAAAAAGAGATTTCATTTACATAAAAGATGCTGTTGAAGTGATGTATTATCTTTACAAAAACCCTTCTAAAACCGGTATTTTTAACCTCGGCACAGGAAAAGCACGCAGTTGGAATGATATAGCGAATGCTATGTTTAAAGCCTTAGATAAACAACCAAAAATTGAATATATTGAGATGCCTGATAATTTAAAAGATAAGTACCAATATTTCACAGAAGCAAAAATGGATAAACTACGCTCTACGGGCTACAAAACTCCGTTTAGATCATTAGAAGACTCGATCAAAGATTACACCAATTACTTAAAGAATAAATCTTATTTATAAAGGAGTCACAAGATGGATATGTTCAAAATGATGAAAGAAGCTGCTGCAATGAAGTCAAAACTAAGTTCTATGGATAAAGAATTAAAAAATAACATAATAGAAGTTGACTCAAATGGAATTAAAATAAAGATTAATGCAAAGGGCGAGATTTTAGATATTAAATTATCCCCTGAAACCCTAAATCAGGAGAAAGAAAAGGCCGAAAAAGCTATTCTAACTGCAATTCAGACTGCAGCAAAAAAATCTCAAAGCGTTATGGCTCAAGAGGCAAAAAAGATTACCGGCGGTATGAATTTGCCCCCGGGCCTTGTTTAGCTTCAAATTTAGCGTAAAATACTTAAAAACTGCTTAAAAAATCAACCATTTGACATTTTGCCCATGAAATAGGTAAAATAGATTTATGCCCAAAATAGAAATTAAACCAGATAAATGCAAGGGATGTACGTTATGCGTAGATGTATGCCCTAAAAAATGCATTGAAATGTCAAAAACCTTTAATAAAGGCGGATATCACAGCGCTGTTTTTGTTAACGAAAAAGATTGTACCGGATGCGGATTTTGCTATCAAATTTGTCCGGACGTATGTATTGAAGTTTATAAATAACTTCTCTATTTTTTAAATTCCAAAGGAATAAATACTTAATGAAAAAGCTTTTGATGAAAGGTAATATTGCATTGTGTGAAGGAGCGATTGCAGCCGGTTGTAAAGCTTACTTTGGCTATCCTATTACCCCCCAGAATGAAGTTCCCGCTCATATGTCTAAAAGAATGGTTGAACTGGACCGCATATTCTTACAGGCAGAGTCCGAACTTGCCGCTATAAATATGGTTTTAGGTGCCGGAGCCACGGGAACAAGGGTTATGACCTCTTCTTCCTCTCCCGGAATTTCCCTCAAGCAGGAGGGCATCTCTTATCTGGCTGGCTGTGAAATTCCTGCAGTAATCGCAAACATCCAAAGAGGCGGACCTGGGCTCGGAAATATCGCAGGGTCCCAAGCGGATTATTTTCAGTCAACAAAAGGCGGAGGCCACGGTGATTACAGAACGCTCGTCCTTGCCCCTGACTCTATGCAGGAAATGTACGATTTAACTTTTGAAGCTTTTGACTTGAGTGAAAAATACCGTAACCCGGCACTCATTCTTTCAGACGGAATTGTAGGCCAAATGATGGAACCGATAGAAATCGGACACAAAAAAGCTGTTCAAAATAATTCACCAAAAGATTGGATTCTTGACGGCTGTAAAAACAGGCCTCCAAGGCTCCTTCGTTCACTTCTAATGGAAGAAGGCGCACTGGAACAACACAATTTAAAACTTCAAAAAAAATATAACGATATTACAAAGAATGAAGTGCGTTTTGAAGCTTATAATATGGAAGATGCTGAAGTCGTACTTGTAGCTTTCGGCATATCGGCAAGAGTTGCAAAATCGGCCTCCCGGCAAGCTAGGGAGCAAGGAATAAAGGCAGGCGTTATCAGGCCTATAACATTGTGGCCGTTCCCAAAAGAACCGATTGCTAAAGCGGCAAAAACTGCAAAATGTATCCTAGTAGTAGAAATGAATTTGGGACAAATGGTTGAAGATGTAAAGCTTTCTGTAAATGGAATTTGCCCGGTAGAGTTTCACGGAAAATCCGGCGGAAGCCCCGTAAATGAAAGAGATGTTTTAGAAAAAATAAAGAGCCTACAAAATGAAAAAGTTTCTAGCAAAACCTGAATCATTAAAAGACACGCCTCATCTATATTGTTCCGGATGCGGACATGGAATAATCCATCGTCTTGTAGCCGAAAGCATTGACGAATTGGATGTAAGGGAAAAAACAATAGGCATAGCGCCTGTGGGCTGTGCGGTTTTTGCCTATGACTACTTTAATTTCGACGTCACAGAAGCCCCCCATGGGCGGCCGCCTGCAGTAGCTACGGGAATTAAAAGGGTAATGCCTGAGAAAATTGTATTCACATACCAGGGAGATGGAGACCTTGCAGCTATCGGAACCGCAGAAACTATCCATGCAGCAAACAGAGGTGAAAATATAACAGTTATATTCGTCAATAACGCAACTTATGGAATGACCGGCGGGCAGATGGCTCCGACTACTTTAATCGGCCAAAAAACTACTACCACTCCTTTCGGACGCGATGTAAAAAGAGACGGATATCCGGTAAAAGTTTGTGAGCTATTGTCTTCTTTAGAAGGCGTGTCTTATCTAGAGAGGGTTTCAGTGTTTGATGTAGCTCATATTGTAAAAGCAAAAAAGGCAATTAAAAAAGCTTTTAAGAACCAAATTGATAGTAAGGGCTTTTCCTTAGTTGAAGTTATTTCTCAATGTCCTGTTGACTGGGGTATGACGGTAAAAGAATCTATTGAATGGGTAAAGGATCCATTTATAAAGACTTTCCCTTTAGGCGTTTATAAGGATAAATAAAATGCAAGAAGAAATTATTATATCGGGTTTTGGGGGTCAGGGTGTTTTATTCGGTGGCATGCTTTTAGCGCAAACTGCATTAGAAGAAAATAAAAAAACTACCTGGTTTCCTTCATATGGCGCAGAAATGAGAGGCGGAACCGCCAATTCCACCGTAATAATTTCTGACCACAATATTGGATCTCCAATTGTCACGTATCCATCGGTTCTTTTGTGCATGAACCAAGTCTCACTAGAAAGGTTTTTGCCGAAAACCAATCCTGATTCTATTGTTATAATCAATTCTTCTCTGGTAAAATCTTCTCCAAAGTCAGGCTCCAAGCTCTACTCTATCCCCGCAACCGAAATCGCAGACAAGGAATTGAAGGATGTTAGAGTAGCAAACGTCGTAATGGCCGGATATTATATAAAGATAAGTTCTATAGCAAAACTTGAGAGCGCAAAAAATGCCTGCAAAACCATTCTTGCTACAAAGAAGAATATGGTAGATCTAAACATTAAAGCCTTGGAACTCGGTTTTAATTATTCCAAATAAAGGATACTATTATGAAAATTCGTTCAGCAAAAGTAACTGATGCAAAAACTATCCATGCATTAATAAGACACTATGCAGAAAAAAAAGAAATGCTGCACAGGCCCATAAATGATATTTATGAGAACATCCAGGGTTTTGCCGTATGTGAAGATAACGACAAAGTTGTTGCATGTGCCGGACTATACATTGCATGGGAAGATCTCGCTGAAATAAAGGCTCTTGTAGTGGATGAATCCTATCAAAAAAAAGGAATCGGAAAGAAGCTTATTGCATTTCTTGAAAGTAGAGCGAAAGAATTAAAAATAGCAAAGATTTTTGCATTGACTTTCAAACCTCCTTTTTTTGAGAAAAATAATTACAAAGTTATTTCAAAGGAAGTACTGCCTCACAAAATCTGGGGCGAATGCGTGAAATGCCACCTTTTCCCGGATTGCGGTGAAACGCCTTTAATGAAAATTTTGTAATATGAGTAACGGCCAATGAAAATAAAATTTTGGGGCCCTAGAGGCTCCATTCCTGTTCCCAACCGCGATATGATAAAATACGGCGGTAATACAACGTGTGTTGAAGTTAACTGCGGTGAGAAAACCCTAATAATTGATGCTGGGACCGGCATAATAAATCTTGGAAACCACCTGAAAAAACAAAACGTCCGAGATATTAACCTTCTTATCACTCACACACATTGGGATCATATTCACGGACTTCCCTTTTTCGCTCCTCTTTATGATGCAAAAACAAAAGTAAATATTTACGGCTATGGCGGCTCCTATAAACAGCTTGAAGTTATACTAAAAAAACAAATGTCTTACGAATATTTCCCTGTACGCTTCATGGACTTAAAATCAAAAATAAAGTTCATTGATGTGTCAGAAAAATGCTATAAAGACACCGATTATAAACTTGAATTTATCAGAAACAACCATCCGGCTTTTACCATCAGTGTAAAAATAATTAAAAATAAGAAGTCGTTTGTGTTTATAACCGATAACGAACTTATGTCCAAAAATCCTATTACAAAAAGATCGGAGTTTGTTAAATTCTGCAAAAACGCCGACTATTTGGTCCATGACGCGCAATTCAAGAATTCTGAATACAGCAAAAGGCTGGGTTGGGGACATTCCACCTTTGAACAGGCGATTGATTTAGCTAAAGATGCAAGGGTGAAAAATTTAGGGTTTTTTCATCACGACCCAAACAGAACCGATAAAGAGCTAAAAGTAATAGAGTCTTATTTTAAGAAACTATATAAAAATGATTTTAACGTTTTTGCAATTCAAGAAATGGATCAGATTAGATTACGATAAATTAGCTTTTTAATAGAATCTATCCCTTGCGGACTAAATATCCTTAAAGAGTTTCCCTTATAGATTTGTCCTATGGATAAGATTAAGATAGGTTTGTTTTTTCAAGGACTAATTGAACAACTTCCTCGACCGACAAATCTGAGGTATCGATACTAAAAGCACACCTTCCGTAGTATTTCTCTCTATTTTTCAGTATTTCCTTAATTTTTGAAAGAGGATCCTTAACCGCTAAAAGAGGCCTCGTATTGCCATCTTTTACCCTTTCAAAAATCACTTCGGGTCTTGCACTAAGGCAGACTACTACGCCATTATTTTCCAGTTTGTCCATGTTTCCAGGTTTTAAAACAGCTCCGCCGCCGCAAGATATAACGACATTACTGCTTGCAACAGCAACTTCTATCATTTCTGATTCGTATTCTCTAAAAGCTTCTTCGCCCTCTTCGGCAAAAATTTCAGATATTTTTTTGTTTTTCCATTCTTCTATTAACGTATCAACGTCTACATATTTTCTATTCAATCTATCTGCGATAGCTTTGCCAATAACAGTTTTTCCAGTACCCATAAAGCCTGTAAGAACCAAATTCATTAAAACATCCTCTATGTACTTTTATAATGTTTTATCCAGAGCGAAGCGTCGGACTAACATCCTTTAGATTTCCTTTTGGTTTTTCTAAATATAATCTATCCTGTGGATTATGTTCTTTTATAGGGTTTTATCCCTTGGGACTTAAAACCTTTCAATCCTTTTGATATATGAATCAATATTATTTTTCATATCTCCCAGACAATCCCCGCCGAATTTTTCAGCGAATGCATTTGAAAGCTCATACGACACAGCAGCCTCTCCAACTATTCCTGCAGCAGGCACCGCACAAACATCGCTTCGAACCGCTTCCGCAGTAATTGCTTTTTTTGTACTGATATCAACTGAATGCAATGGCTTGGCAAGCGATGGTATGGGTTTCATTACACAGCTTGTAATTATGTCTTCCCCGTTTGACACTCCGCCCTCAATCCCTCCTGCATTGTTTGTTTTTCTGTAAAAGCTGTCTTTTTTTGGAATAAAATATCTCATCGTGAGAGTCCGACCCCATTCTTCCGATATATCCGTAACCTATGCCGAATTCTACAGCTTTTATTGCCTGTATTGATATCAGACTTCTTGCAATATTACCGTCCAACCTCGTATCCCACTGTGTATTGCTTCCCAATCCCACAGGGACATTTTTTGCAACAACCGTAAAAACTCCTCCGACAGTGTCCCCTTTGTCAGATGCCTTCAAAATTACATCCATCATCTTTTTTTCAGCTTTTTTATCGGGTGTTCTTAAAGAAGAGTTTTCAATTAAAGATATAAAGTTTTTTAGGTCAATATTTTCATAGCTTGAAATTACTCCTCCAATTTCTGAAGTGAAGGAATATACTAATACACCTAACTGTGAAAGAAGTTTCTTGCAGACAGCTCCTGCAGCAACTCTGGCGGCAGTTTCTCTTGCAGAAGAGCGCTCTAAAACGTCCCTAATGTCTTTTCTGTCATATTTGAGCACCCCCGCCAAATCTACGTGGCCTGGCCTGGGTTTGGTCTGGATATGTTTTTTATCCATTGAAAAAGGGTGCGACGCCATAATACCTTTCCAGTTTTCCCAGTCCTTATTCTGAATAACTATACAAATCGGAGATCCTATTGTTTCGCCGTTCCTTACCCCCGAAACAAATTCGGCCCTGTCTTTTTCAATATTCATCCTTGAACCGCGACCAAAACCTTTCTGCCTTCGCTCAAGATCATTGTTTATATCATCTTCTGTTAGCTCAAGACCTGCCGGTATACCTTCCAAAATTACAGTAAGCTGTTTTCCATGCGATTCTCCGGACGTTACATAACGAATCATTTTTTTACCTCTTTCTAATTATGTTTTAATATATTCAATTGCTTCTTTTACGCTTTCAGCTCCGAACAACTTCATTTTACCATTATATTGCATATTTTTCATATTACTTTTCGGAACAATTGCCCTTTCGAAACCCAGCTTTTCGGCTTCCGCTAATCTCTCGGAAATCTGCGCAATAGAACGAACCTCGCCAGCCAAGCCGACTTCCCCTAAAATAATAAGTTTCTGCGGGCACACAAAGTTACTATGCCCGGATGCGATCGCACATGCAATACCAAGGTCTACGCCTGTTTCTTTTATTTTTACTCCTCCGACGACATTTACAAAAACATCCTGGTTTTCCAAATGAAGCCCGAGCCTTTTTTCTAATACAGCGATGAGTATGGTAATTTTATTATTGTCATAACCGGTAACCATTCTTTTAGGGAAACCGAAATTCGTACGCGAAACAAGAGACTGTACTTCCAAAAGTAGGGGCCTTGTTCCCTCTATCGTTGCAACAACTGCATTACCGGGAGTATTTGTGGACCTTTCGCCCAAAAATATTAAAGACGGGTTTGAAACTTCTGCTAACCCTGTGCTTTTCATCTCAAATATGCCGATTTCACTTGTCGGGCCGAAGCGGTTTTTGTAAGCCCTTAAAACCCTATAAACCTGCTGCCGCTCCGTTTCAAAATATAGAACAGTATCTACAATATGCTCTAAAATCCGTGGACCTGCAATATCACCTTCTTTAGTCACATGTCCAAGTAAGAAAAAGGTAAGATTTTGGGATTTTGCTGCCCGCAAAAACTCTGCGGCACATTCCCTTATCTGGCCGACCGAGCCAGGGGCGCTTGAAAGATCGTTCCTATAGGTGGTCTGGATTGAATCGATAACAATAACTTGAGGCTTAACCTTATTTATTGTTTCTAAAATATTTTCAAGGTTAGTCTCAGATATAAGAAATAATTTTCCTGCCTTAATTTTTAGCCTATCTGCGCGGGATTTTACTTGCGAAAGTGATTCTTCGCCCGAAACATAGAGAACAGTCTTATCCTTTGACAGTTCACTAGACACCTGAAGCATCAATGTAGATTTGCCTATACCCGGAGGTCCGCCCAAAAGAAGAAGCGATCCGGGCACGATCCCACCGCCGATCATCCTGTCGAACTCTAGAATTCCGGATTTGATTCTTAAAAAATTTTCTATTGATATATCTTCTAGGGGAGTTACAACGGATGAGAAACCGGTAAGCTGTCTAATATGTTTTGTTGCAGCAGGATTTATCTGCTTTTCCTCCACCAGAGAGTTCCATCTGCCGCAGTCGGGACATTTGCCCAACCATTTAGCGGATGCATAACCACATTCCTGGCAACGAAACACTGTTTTTGTTTTAGACGATTTCATATATTACTGTGTGTGTTTAAGGTTTTGCAAGGCCGACTAAACCTAAAATATAGGCGATATCATCATCAGCTATCACAATGTTACCGTATGTATTTACGCTCGGCTCAGAATAAACATCTTCAACTTTACTGCCGACATAAGCCCATTTTGCAACCTGTACTTTAGCTCCTACATTAATTTTCGGTCTTGCTACAGGATCTGTTCTTCTGAAATGATATGCATCAGCCGTTATCTCAAGACGTCTCCAGGGCTCCCATTTCCATAAGGGCTTTATGCTTGCTCCGAATCCGGCCTTGGACCTTATGGCACCGGCATAAAGTTTTGCAGGTCCAAAATCCTTACCTATAAGAAAATCAATCGTATTTTTTGTCTCTGTATCATCAACCCAGTTGTCATCAGCTAAATTTGATACTCCGACATAATAGAATTTGTCAGGCCTTGGTTTTATTCTAAAACCCACATCGCTTCTGGTTATTTTATCGTCCCCATCATATCTTGCTACATAATCCCATTCTGTTTCAATAAGATTAAACCTGCTCATAACCTTTTTTGTCTGTTTCATTGTTGCACGCAGATCCTCAACTGTTACCTTTAAGTCTTCTCCCATTTTTTCATCAGAGACAAGTTTTCCTATCGTTCCTTCGCCCTTTTCTATTTTTTCTAGCATGCGGTTAAGTTTTTCAGAAATACCTCTGATCTCAGTAACAGCAACTTTTATATTCTCTTTATTCTCATCGGTAATATCAGCAATATTTTTTGTGAGTTTATCAACATTTTTTACAATTGCAACCACTCGTCTCTCCTGGTCAGAAATTGCCGTCTTTAACGAGTCGGATACTTTTCTTAAATTCTCCATTGTAACTGAAAGATTTACTCCTATACTTTCTCTGCCGTCCTCGCCTTTAAGCGGTTTTACCAGGCTTTCCAACTGTCTCATCAGATTATCAAAAGAAACCGGATCTTCACCCGATATAACGCTTCCGCTTTTGAGTTGAGGGATTCCCGGAGTACCCTTGGTAAGTTCAAGATATTTAGACCCTATAATTCCTGTTGCAACAACTCTCGGGATAGTATCCTCATGAACAATTATATCTTTCTTTATCCAGACACGTACCTTTGCTTTATCCCCTTCAAGAGAAATACTTTTAACCCCGCCAACTTCAACACCGGCAATTTTTACGCTCGCCTTTGCGGGGAGCCCCGCAACATTACTAAAAAGGATATCAACGTGATATCTTCTTTGGAATTGGAAATCACCAAGAAGCATAACGCTTACCATAAAAGCTATAAGCCCTGCTAGTACAAAGCCCCCTAGCTTCGTTTCATTACTCATTTTTCAATCCTTTTTCATATATTACTATCTAACAACTATATAGTACAATTATTCGGTTTCTTCAAGGTCTAATACTATAGGGCCATGGCTCAAGCCATCAATGAACTGGCGCACGAACGGATCATCCGTTTGCTTGATCTCGTCCGGCGTCCCGGATCTTATAATTTTACCGTCATAAAGCATTGATATTTTATTTGATACCTTGTATGCTGCCTTCATGTCATGGGTTACAACAATGGATGTTACACCTATTTTATTCTGCAAGCTTATTATCAAATCATTAATAACATCAGCCATAATCGGGTCCAGTCCAGTAGTAGGTTCATCGTAAAGAAGATATGTCGGCTTATACGCAATAGCACGCGCCAAACCAACGCGCTTTTTCATCCCGCCTGAAAGCTGGGAAGGACGCAATGTCCCGATACCTTTAAGACCTACCATCGCTAAACACTCTCTTACTCTTTTTTCGATGTCTATATCAGAAAGATCCGTTAAATTTTTTAAACCAAAACCAACATTTTCCTCAACACTCAATGAATCAAACAATGCGGCATCCTGAAAAACATATCCGACCTTTTTCCTTACCTCGGAAAGTTCCATATCCGTCATTCTTGTAACTTCTTTGTTATCAACATATATCTCGCCCTTGTCCGGCTTCATAAGTCCAAGAATATTTTTTAACAAAACACTTTTTCCCGTACCTGAACCGCCTATTATGCTTGTGGTTTGTCCTTCAGAAACGGTGAGGTTAACACCCTGAAGCACTTTCTTTTTCCCATTAGCAAACGATTTATGCAAATCTAGAATTTTTATCATTTTTAACCTATGTCCAACATAACCAAAATCGCAGTTAAGAAATAATCCGAAATTAAAACAGTGACCATAGACACCATAACAGCGCTTGTCGTAGCTTTACCTACGCCTTCAGCCCCGCCCCTACAAGTGAAGCCCTTATAGCAGGCAACTGTTACAATGATAACACCAAAAAAGAAGGACTTGATAAGACCGTGATAAAGGCTGTCCGTTTTCATATAATCAAATATATCGCTCCAATAAACAGATGAAGGAACGTTCCATTTGTAAACTGTAACTATCAACCCTCCTAAAACACCCATAATATCCGCCAAAAGCGTTAAGACAGGTACCATTGAAATTACTGCAATAAATCTTGGAACAGCAAGATATTTTACAGGATTCGTTCCAAGAGTACTAAGAGCGTCCAACTGCTCGGTGACCTTCATTGTCCCTATTTCAGCGGCAATAGCTGCTCCGACTCTGCCCGAAATAACAATGGCAGTCAAGACCGGCCCAAGTTCCAAAACAAGAGAATATCCCACAACTGTTCCTATGTAAAGAGGTTCATTAAAAATACTTCCCGAAGAAGCCCCGGCCTGCAAGGCCAATACCATTCCCGTAAAAAGAGAGGTAAGCATAATTACGGGAAACGACATCCATCCAACTTCAACGGTCTGGGTAACGGCATTTTTTACATTTATGACTCCGCGAGCTATCCAATAAAACGTTTGAAAAATGATTATGGTCATTTCCCCAAGCGCTGTGGAAATCCTTGTTACCGTTGATCCGAGCCTATGTAATATCCTTTCCATTTTATACCAATACCCTGGGCACCCTAGAGCCTATATTGCACACAATTTCGTAATTTATCGTATTTACTTTTTGGGCCATTTCTTCAGCGGTAATTTTTTCTTTCCCTTGCTTACCTATCAGCACAACCTCATCGCCTACGGAAGCGTTTTTGACCTTTGATACATCAGCCATGATCATGTCCATTGTTACCCTTCCGACAATCGGACATCTTTTGCCTTTTATCAAAACATATCCTTTATTAGATAAGCCTCTATTATATCCATCGGCATAACCTACCGGCAAAGTTGCAATTACTGATGGTCTTTTTGTTTTAAAGGTTCTGCCGTAGCTGATGGACACTCCCTTGCTTACTTTTTTCAAGAAAACAATTTTGGTTTTCCAGGAAAGCACCGGTTGAAGTTTTTTGTATTTTGCTGACATCCTATCCGGCACCAAACCGTAAAGACTCAAACCCGGCCTTACCATATCAAAATGCGAATCTTTATTGTGGAAAATCGCACTAGAATTGCCCGCATGAGCAATAAATTTAAGGCCGTTATTGTGTGCGTAATTTACAATATCTTTAAAAGTTTTTATCTGTCTTGAGGTAAAATTTTTATCAACTCCGGCAGATGCAAAATGCGTGTATAGGCCTTCCATCTTTATGCCCGGTTTTTCTTTTATTAAATCAATAAGGTGTTCTGCGGTTTGGTAGGATGCGCCTATCCTTCCCATGCCGGTATCCACTTTTAGATGAAAAGATAATGTTTTCCTATGTTTAAGCGCGAGTTTAGAAAGTTCTCTAATACCGTTTTCGCTTGATACGGTAGGTACTAAATTGTATTTCCTCGCTACAGAAAAACTACCCAAAGGGTACAAGCTTCCAAGGATTAAAATCTTCTGCTTTATTCCGGCATCCCTCAAAAAAATTCCCTCTTCCAATGAGGAAACTCCAAGGATTTTTACACCCGACTTAGCAGCAATTTTTGATAAGGGAATAGCCATATGGCCGTAAGCATTAGCTTTAACTACGGCCAAAATATCAGTTTTTCTTTTTAAAAGGGAGGAAATTGTTTTGATGTTTTTTTGAAAGTTTTTAAGGTTTATTTCTGCCCAGGTAGGGCGGTATATCTTGTTGCAGCAAGGAGTCAGGCTACAAGACATTTTATTAAACTGCCCGGTATTACCCCCATAATTATAGTTAATTTTTTTAGTGATCATTCAATATCTATTTTTGAAAGTTCCTCAAAACGAGTGTAGTCTTTTTGAAAAATTAGGTTTACATCGCCCGTGGGCCCGTTTCGCTGTTTTCCTATAATGACGGTTGCGTTCTTTTCTTTTTCCGGATCGTCACGTTTATAATAACCTTCTCGATATATAAATGCAACGACATCAGCATCTTGTTCTATTGCTCCGGAATCCCTAAGGTCAGAAAGCTGCGGTCTTCCTTCACGTCCTTTTTCTTCGGGTTTTCTTGAAAGCTGAGAAATTGCAATTACAGGAACATTCAGATCTTTTGCTAATCCCTTTAGAGCGCGTGATATATCCGACATTTCCTGCTGGCGGGATTCCACACGGCCGGCTCCGCGCATGATCTGTATATAGTCAATTATGATGAGGGATAATTCTTTCTTTTCTATTGCTAGTTCTGCCGCAAGACGCCTTGCCCTGCCTCTCAATTCAAGAACGCTTATGCTTGAGCTATCGTCGATATAAAGGGGTGCTTCGGATATTTTTGTTGCAACGGTGGTAAGGTTTATCCAGTTTTGCCTGCTTATGTATCCCTGGCGTGTATTATGCGAGTTTACCCGGGCAGCAGAGCTCAAGAGTCGCATCATGAGAGACTCTTTGGACATTTCTAAAGAAAATATAGCAACACACTTTTTCTCGTTCATTGCTACATGCTCTGCAATATTTAATGCAAAGGCAGTTTTTCCCATCGAAGGCCTTGCAGCGATAACAACTAAATCCGAACGCTGCAGACCTGCTGTTAGTTTATCAAAATCTGTGAAACCTGTTCTTAAACCCGGGATATCTTTTTTGTCTGTTAGAAGTTTTTCTAAATTTTGCAGTGAAGAGTGAACAAGATCTGAAATTTTAGCAAATCCCCTTGTAGCGCGGCTTTTGGAAAGATCAAACAGCATGGTTTGGGATCGGTCCAGTATTTCTTCTGCAGACTTTTGTTCATTAAATGCAGCCCCGACTATTTCTGTCCCGGTATTGATTAGATGTCTCAATATCGATTTATCTCTGACAATACCGGCATAATGCTCTACATTTGCGGCTGTTGATACAGAGTTGATCAAGGATGTCAGATAAGACATCCCTCCCATATCTAGAAATGCTTTATTCTTTTTTAACTTGTCGGATACTGTTACTACATCGATCGCCTGATTGTCCAAATCCAGATCGCGAACAGTTAGGAAAATTTGCCTGTGATAATCCTTATAAAAATCTTTTTCGCCGATTATATCAAATACTTTCGTAACTGCTTCTTTCTCGATAAGCATCGAGCCTAAAACAGCCATTTCGGCCTCAATAGATTGCGGTGGAACTCTATCGATTATTTCTTGCATAGAATTACCCTTAACTATTTGGATTCTTCAGACTTTTCTTCTACAACCCATACTTTAGCCTCGGCAACTACTTCAGGATGTACTCTGACATTCACCGTAAAAGCACCGATTTCTTTTATCGGTTCAGGAAGGAGAATGGCATGCTTCTTAATTTCCAAACCGCTATTTTTAAAAGCTTCTGCTATATCAGAATTTGTAACAGAGCCGAAAAGTTTGCCGTTTTCTCCGACTTTCATGTTTATCGTCAGAGATACCTTGGTTATTTTTTCTGCAAAAGTTTTTGCTTCGTTTATTATCTGTTCTCTTTCTTTTTCAAGCTTTATCTTTTCTCTTTCCCAAATCTTCATATTTGCTGCGTTGGCTTCCATCACAAGCCTCTTAGGAATAAGAAAATTCCTCGCAAAACCGGCAGTTACATCCTTGATCTC
>JBHPNE010000015.1:0-26166 GCA_042562855.1 Elusimicrobiota bacterium | reverse complement strand
TTTGTTTCAAAAAAGATGACAATAATATCGTTAAACAAGCAGAAAAGCTAAAAATTGATGAGATGGTAAAGGTAAAAGTGTTTAAGGGCGAGTTTCTGGCAAGTGTGGAAAAAATAAATCCGGAGAGGAAATGAAAAAAAACATAAATTTTGAAAATTCGATTAAAAGACTGGAAGAAATTGTTGACAAAATGGAAAGGGAAGACATGGAGCTTGATAAATCCTTAAAGCTGTTTGAAGAAGGGGTTGGTCTTGTGAGAGCCTGTTCTTCAAAGCTGGAAGAGGCCAAAAAAAAGATAGAGATACTAGTCAAAAGCGGAGACAAGGTTTCAAAACAGCCTTTTAAGGTAAATTGCAAAAACAATGAAAATTAGGGGTTTCCAGTGCTGAAAAATTTTGGGTTATTTACAGATTCTGAAATACCAAAGAAGTATTTGAAGGGCCAAAGAAGAAGATTTTTTGGTTTATTCAAGCGAAGAGAAGTAAAGGAACGTTTAAAAAAAAGAAGAGGAGAGTGTTTGAGATGCGGAAGATGCTGCCGGATAGTAGTAAAATGCCCCTTCTTAAAAATTGACGAGAATCAAAAAAGCTCGTGTAGAATTCATTTTGTACGTCCTTATCACTGCAGAAATTATCCATTTGATTTGGCAGATTCTGAGATAGAGGGATGCGGATATTATTTTATAAAGGAAAGTTAGATGGATTTAAAAAAGTATTTAAATAAACAAAGCGGAATAATAGAACGAAGGCTTGCAAAAATAATTCCTGACAAAAAAACTCTTATTGGGAAATCTATGGACCATTCGCTTTTGGCAGGAGGAAAAAGACTAAGGCCCATTCTAGTGATCGAAGGAGCAAAGGTCTGCGGATTTAAAAAATTAGAAGATATATTTCCTGCGGCATGTGCTGTTGAGTTTGTTCATACTTATTCTTTGGTGCACGACGACCTGCCTGCTATGGATAACGACGATTTAAGAAGAGGGAAGCCGACGAATCACAAAAAATTCGGAGAAGCGGTAGCGATTTTGGCAGGCGACGGGCTTCTAACAGAAGCATTCCGGCTAATCTGTTTGTGTAAAAATTCAATGGTAATTAAGTTGCCCAATTTACTTAAATCTATTGAGATACTGTCGGAGGTTTCTGGGTACAAAGGTATGATTGAAGGGCAGATAAAAGATACGGTGGAATCAGGAGCCTGGAGTAGGAAAAGCAGAAATTTTCTGAAAGTAAACTTAAAAAATATTCATCTAAACAAAACCGCAGCACTTCTTAGAGGCAGTCTGACCATCGGAGCAACTCTTGCCGGCGGCAGCAAAGACAAAATTAGGGCATTAGATGAATACGGCAAAAATATCGGTCTTGCTTTTCAAATTACTGATGATATCCTTGATATTACGGCCGATAAAAAGCTTCTTGGCAAACGTGGAAGTGACAAGGATAATAATAAACTGACCTATCCGGCAATTTATGGGATAGAGGAATCAAAAAGAATGGCGGAAAAACTTGTAGAAAATGCAAAAAAGAGTATATCAATTTTCGGCAAGAAAAATAAAATCCTTTGTTTACTGGCAGATTATATTATAAACAGAGAATACTGATTATGAGGCTTATAATGAATGTGTTGGAAAAAATAAAGAACCCTGAGGATTTAAAAAAACTCAAAAAAGAAAACTTATCAGGACTTTGCGAAGAGATCAGGGAAGAAATAATCAATACCGTAGCTAAAACCGGAGGCCATCTGGCTTCAAGTTTAGGCGCAGTTGAGCTTGCGGTTGCCCTACATTACGTTTTTGAATCTCCCAGGGACAAAATAATATGGGATGTTGGACATCAAGCCTATGCACATAAAATTTTAACAGGAAGAAAAGACAGGTTTAAAACGCTAAGACAGTATTGCGGTTTAAGCGGTTTTCCAAAAAGAGAAGAATCGAAACACGATGTTTTTGGTGTCGGTCATTCTTCCACTTCAATTTCTGCCGCTGTCGGATTTGCGAAAGCCAGGGACTTAAAAGGTGATAATAATAAAGTTATATCGGTTATAGGAGATGGTTCCATGACGGGCGGTATGTCTTTTGAGGCATTGCAGAATGCGGGACATCTTAGAACAGATATGCTTGTTATCCTAAACGATAATGCAATGTTTATATCCGATAGAGTAGGAGCATTGGCAGGGTATTTTGCAAAAATTCTTACAATGGGTACAGTAAAAAATATTGAGAAAGGGGTTGAGAAATTCTTAAAACGCATACGTTTCTGGGGTGCACCTATCTTGAGAGTTGCAAAGAGATTTAAAGTTTTGCTTTTCCCGGGGATGTTATTTGAAGAAATGGGTTTTTCATACCTTGGTCCGGTTGACGGACATGATATAAATTCGCTTGTGGATATTCTTTCTAACGTAAAAAAACTCAAAGGCCCCGTTTTATTGCATATAGTAACTAAAAAAGGCAAAGGTTATAAACCTGCGGAAAGTGATCCCACGAAATTTCATGGAGTCAGCAAGTTTAATGTTGAAAATGGCAAAGCAGAAAAAATCTCCGGCTATACGCCTTCATATACCAAAGTGTTCGGCGATTCTTTGGTAAAACTCGCGAACAACGATAAAAGGATTGTGGCTATTACTGCTGCAATGCCTGAAGGAACGGGAGTTGACTTATTTGCCAAAAGATTTCCGAAACGTTTTTTTGATGTCGGTATTGCTGAAGGCCACGCCGTGACTTTTGCTGCAGGACTTGCGGCAGACGGAATGAAGCCTGTGTGCGCAATTTACTCGACATTTTTACAACGCAGTGTTGACCAGATGATACACGATGTTGCTCTTCAAAATCTTCCTGTGGTTTTTGCAATTGACCGAGCGGGTATTGTAGGAGAGGACGGCGGTACTCATAATGGAGCATTTGATTTATCATATTTAAGATTTATTCCGAATTTTACTATTATGGCGCCGGCAGATGAAAACGAGCTTCAGCATATGCTAAAAACAGCATTTTCATTAAAAGGTCCTGCGGCAATTCGTTACCCTAGAGGATCTGGAATGGGTGTAAAATTTGATGAAAAGATGAAGCTTTTACCCGTAGGAAAAGCTGAAATAAAAAAACAAGGCAAAGATTTATATATAATTGCGATAGGAAGCAGTGTCTATCCGGCGCTTGAGGCTGCGAAAATTTTATCTTTGGCAAAAATTAGTGCCGGTGTTGTAAATGTCAGATTCTTGAAACCTTTCGATTCTAATCTGATTTTGTCTCTTGCAAAAAAGGTGAAAAAATTCGTTGTAATTGAGGAAAACTCAAAGATAGGCGGGTTAAACAGTGAGGTGAGCGAGCTGCTGGTAAACAAAAATGTTCATATGTTATCTATTGGGTTTCCGGATTGCTTTGTTGAACACGGAGATATGAAAACTATTAAACAACAATACGGATTTTCTCCTGAAAAAATATCCGGTAATATCAAAAAATGGTTGAAAAGTGGCCAAAGCTCAGCAAAAAAAAGATAGACTTGATAGAATCGTTGTAGAAAGAAATCTTGCCAAAGATATTGCAAAAGCACAAGCAATAATAATGGCCGGACGGGTTTTAGTTGATAGCATAACTATAACCAAGCCCGGAACGCCCATCAAAAAAACTTCCAATATTGAAATCAAAAAAACCAATCCATATGTTTCACGCGGAGGCTTGAAGCTTGAATCCGCGATGAATGTTTTTAAGATTTCATGCAAAGGTAAAGTATGTATGGACATAGGCTCATCTACCGGAGGTTTTACGGATTACATGTTACAACACGGGGCGAAAAAGGTCTATGCAGTGGATGTTGGAAAAAATTTACTGGATTATAAGCTTATTAATGACCCGCGCGTGGTAAATATTGAAAATACAAATTTTCGCTATTTTTCAAGTGAAATATTGAAAGAGAATATTGAATTTGTTACAATAGACGTCTCTTTTATTTCTTTAGAAAAAATACTGCCGGTTGCGGCCAAAAACATAGCGTTAGGGGGCAGTATTGTTGCTATGGTAAAACCTCAGTTTGAAGCTTTGTCTAAAGAGACGGTCAAGGGTGTTGTAAAAGACGAATCTTTGCGTTCAAAAATAATTGAAAAAATAAAGCAATTTGCAATAAATCTTGGGCTTGAAATTAAGGGTAGCACAGATTCCGGTGTTAAGGGCCCCGAAGGCAATATTGAGCATTTCCTTTGGCTACACAAAATTAAGTGATGGGGATTAGTTTTGAGTAATTACGAATTCCAAAAAATTGAAGAAAAATGGCAAAAAGCTTGGGAAAAGAATAAATCTTTCGAAGCAAAGGAGAGGGATTCCCGTCCGAAGTATTATTGCCTTGTAATGTTTCCGTATCCTTCCGGAAAGCTTCATATGGGGCACGTAAGAAATTACAGTATTGGTGATGTTTTTGCAAGATTTTATGCAATGAACGGACATCAGGTTCTTCATCCTATAGGCTGGGATGCATTCGGTCTGCCTGCAGAAAATGCCGCTATTGAACATAAAATACATCCTGAAAAATGGACAAGAGAAAATATCCATCATATGGATATGCAACTTAAAAAACTTGGGATATCTTATGACTGGTCAAGAGAGTTCGCTACTTGCGATACAGAATATTACAAATGGAATCAGTGGTTTTTTATAAAGATGTTTGAAAAAGGACTTGCTTACAGGAAAAAAGCAAGAGTTAATTGGTGCCCCAAGTGTCAGACAGTGCTTGCAAATGAGCAGGTTCACCCCGTTAGAGTACGAGAAAAGAAAACAGCTATTCATAATGATTTTAGTAATCCTGATGGCAATCCAAAGGATATTGCAGAATCAAATAACTTCTCTAACGGGGTAAACCAAGGTATATGTTGGAGATGTGATGCAAAAGTCCAAGACCGCGATTTGGAGCAGTGGTTTTTAAAAATAACTGATTATGCCGATGAGCTTCTTTCGGGCCATGAAAAGATTAAAGACGGTTGGCCTCAAGAAGTTCTTCTCATGCAGAATAACTGGATAGGAAAGTCCATTGGTGCAGAAGTGGATTTTGAAATTGATTCCGAAGGTTCAAAATTTAAAACTAAAATCAGGGTTTTTACAACTCGACCCGACACATTGTTCGGTGCCACCTTTATGGTTTTGGCTCCTGAACACAGTATAGTTAATGAATTAAAAACTAAAATAAAAAATTGGAAAGAAGTTGAAAAATATATTGCCGAGGCGCGAAAAAAGTCCAACATTGACAGAACGACAGAGAAAGAAAAAACAGGAATAAAACTGGAAGGACTTCATGCGATAAATCCGGTTAATAACACAAAAATTCCTATTTTTATTGCAGATTATGTTCTCACTGGTTACGGGACAGGAGCTATAATGGCTGTGCCTGCTCACGACTCAAGAGATTGGGCTTTCGCAAAAAAATACAATATTCCGATAGTTGAAGTAATAAGCGATCCTAACACTGATTTGGATAAAGCTGCCTATGAGGGCGAAGGTGTTATGATAAATTCCGGCGAATTTAACGGAATCCCTTCAAAAGATGCTGTAGAAAAAGTAACAGAATGGGTGGATAAAAAAGGCCTTGGGAATAAATCGGTAAATTTTCGTCTTAAGGACTGGCTCGTTTCCAGACAAAGATATTGGGGAACACCAATACCGATGATTCATTGCGAATCCTGCGGTACAGTTCCTATTCCAGAAAAAGACCTCCCTGTTATTTTGCCTTCTGATGTTAAGCTCACAGGAAAAGGCACATCTCCTTTGGCTGAAAGTGAAAAGTTTGTTAATGTAAAATGTCCAAAATGTGGCGAGAAAGCGAAAAGAGAAACTGATACGATGGATACATTTGTTGATTCTTCGTGGTACTTTGCAAGATATTGCGACCCAGAAAACAAAAAACTCCCCTTTGATAAGAAAAAAATAGATTCATGGATGCCTGTAGATCAATATATCGGTGGAATTGAGCATGCCTGCATGCATTTAATCTATGCCAGGTTTTGGCATAAAATTATGAGGGATCTAGGCCTTTTGTCTTGTGACGAGCCTTTTGAAAAACTGCTTACTCAAGGAATGGTAACCCTTGGCGGAAGCGCAATGTCAAAGTCGCGCGGAAACGTCATAGCCCCGGATGAAATTATAGAAAAATATGGAGCAGACACCGCAAGACTTTTTATTTTATTTGCATCGCCCCCTGAAAAACAGCTCGATTGGTCCGATGCTGGGGTTGAGGGGGCATGGCGATTTATTAACCGCGTATGGAGACTTCTTGAAAGAGTGTTTGATGCTAAAGAATCAAAAAAGAACGATAAGGAAAAAGACGATAATAAAGAGAAGCTTACCAGAAAGATGCATCTTACGACTAAAAAAGTAACAAATGATATAAAAGTTGAAAAGCAGCTTAATACTGCAATTGCAGCTGTTATGGAGCTCGTTAATGAAATATATTTATACCCATTTGCAGGAGATGAGATATCTAAAAAAGCTGTTGAAACAGTAATTTTACTGCTTTCTCCTTACGTTCCTCATGTCTGTGAAGAAATGTGGAAACGAATTGGAAACAAAGAAAGCTTGCTAAAACAAAAATGGCCCGCGCATGATGAAAAATATATTATTCAGGATACAATAGATTTGCCTGTTCAAATCAATGGAAAATTACGCGGAACTTTGCAGGTGCCAACAAGTATTGGAGAACAGGAATTAATGGATGCGATCAAGGCAATGCCAAAATTCAGCCAATTTCTTGAGAATAAAAGTATCAAAAAATTTATATATGTACAGAAAAAAATCGTTAATATTGTCGTTAATTAAATTGTTTAAACAAATTAGGAAGGGGTTCAGCGAACGAAGTGAGCGACGATTTAATGGGGAAACCTAGGTTTCCCCTTGTATCGCGCTGAGCGGAGTAATTCAAATCGGAGCGAAGCAACGAAGTAAGTCTGCCTCGGGCAGACGCGATTATAGGGAGGATGTATGAAAAGTAATTTTGTTGTAAAGGCAGTGTTGTTTTTGTCACTAGTTTTGGCAGGTTGTGCGTCTCCGTATTCTCCGGCAAGCCAGATATTACCCGAACACATTAAAAATATCTATATCAAGCCTTTCGTGAATAATACCACTCAATATGGCTTGGAAGATAAATTCACGCTTGCGGTTGTGGATGAGTTTATCAGGGATGGCCGGTGGGCTGTAATCAATAAAGAAGAGGATGCGGACGGCATGCTGGTTGCAGAAATATCAAAATATATTAAAGAACCTCTGACGTACGATGCAAGTATGGTTGTACAGCAGTATAAATTATGGATTTTAGTAAATGTATATTTTGTTGACAAAGTAAACAACGTGACGCTTTGGGAAGAACCGAATTTGGAAGGTATCCAGATATATTATGACGCCAGCAGTCCTGGCGGCCGAACTGAAGAAGAAGTAGTTGAGATCATCTGGGAAAATATGTCAAGAGATATTGTAAAAAGAACTGTGGAAGGTTTTGGCTCTGTAACCGGAGCTTCGGAAAAAAAAGTTCCACAGTAGACAGCAGGTTGAGATAACGACAGATTAAGGTTAAGAAATAGAATGTACAAGTCATTTGAAGATATGCAGATTTGGAAAGACTCAATGAGTTTGGCAGAAGAAATATTCGGATTAACCGATAATTTGCCAAAAAAAGAAGATTATGGATTTACATCTCAGATTAGAAGGTCTGTCTTAAGTATTTCTTCAAATATTGCTGAAGGTTTTGGAAGAAACTATACTAATGACAAATTAAACTTTTATTACTATGCAAGAGGATCTTTAATGGAAACGCTAAATCATATTGAGTATGCAAAAAGGGTTGGCTATCTGGATAGAGAAATATCCATCATGCTAAAGGGAAAGCTTAAAAATATTCACGCAGAATTAAACAAATTAACTATTTCGCTGAGGAAAAATTCTCAATCTTAAACCTGAGCCTCAACCTTAACCTGAACCTGTACTAAGACTATGCCTTATATTAAATCGCCGGAATTTTATTCTAAGATTAGCAAAAAGGACTTTAGTCCTGTATATATTATTGCAGGAGAGGATCCTTATGAGCATGATGAGGCATTGAAATATTTAGAGAAAACTTTAAGCTTAGATTCTTTAAACAGAGAAATGTTTTTTGGCGGGGAAACGCCCGTTGAGGAAATAATTCTTGCAGATCAGACAATGCCGTTTATGGGAGACAAAAGGCTGATAATTGTGAAAAATGCCCATAAAATCAGGGCTAATGATACGGATAAACTTGCAGAATTTTTGAAAAATCCGGTAAATACATCCTGTTTAGTATTATTTTGGGTGGATAGAATAGGTAAAGATTTTAAAAAGAAAAAACTGATAAATGCTGTTGAGAAAACCGGTTCTGTTGTTGAATTTAAAAGACTGTATGACAATGAACTTCCTTCTTGGGTCCAGAAAAATGTTGAGAGGCACGGTAAAAAAATAAATAATGCTGCAATTCAAGTGCTATTGGAAGAATCAGGTGCAAGTCTTTTAGATTTAGACAATGAAATAGAAAAGCTGATTCTTTTTACCGGGCAAAGAAATGAGATTTTAACTGAAGACGTCGAAAAAATAAGCGGGCATACAAAACTTACCACACTAAACAATTTATCCAGCGTTTTGGAAAGCAAAAATGCACTAGAGACGTTAAAAGTTGTGGAGGAACTTCTCAAAGAAGGCGAGGTAGGACTTAGGATACTTGCGACAATATCTCGTGTGGTAAGAAGACTATTAATAGCAAAGAGTCTTTTGTTGGAGCAAAAAAAATCACAAACGGAAATAAGACAAAGTTTAAGACTTCACAATTACTTTGACAGGAATTTTTTTACGAATCTTTCGAAGTTCAAGTTTAGTGATCTAGAAGAAGGTATTAACCTTGTTCTTAAAGCGGATAGAGACATAAAGACTTC
This sequence comes from Elusimicrobiota bacterium, assembly GCA_042562855.1. Taxonomy (GTDB): domain Bacteria; phylum Elusimicrobiota; class Endomicrobiia; order Endomicrobiales; family JAPLKN01; genus JBHPNE01. The sequence goes on along the minus strand of JBHPNE010000015.1, from coordinate 17,262 downwards.
TTCAAGGCCTGTTCCGCTTATTTTTGAGGAATTGATCCTAAGTCTATGCAGATATAGAACTGACTAGCTTGGAAAGCTGAGCTTTTTTATTTGCTGCGGTATTTGAATGGACAACTTTACGGCGGCTAGCTTTATCCCATTCAGAAACGGCTATTTTTAATGAGTCTTTAGCAAGCTGTACGTCTTTTTTCAAAACGGCTTCTTCAACCTTTTTTGCTAAAGTTCTTATTTTTGATCGTAAGGCTTTATTGTGTCCTTCACGTTTTTTTGCTCTTCGATTTTCTTTGATTGCTGATGTATGACGGCCTGTTTTTAGTTTTGCCATTTACTTTTGCCTCCAAAATTATTTAACTGGCCTTTGATTCTACATAATTTTAATACGTTAAGTCAAATTAGGACTAATTAAATGTCCCACGAAAAACAACTAACCCTACGAGCAAGTCGTGTAGCCACAGGAACCGTTATATCGCGAATATTGGGTTATGTACGCGACATGATGGTTGCAAACTTGTTCGGAGCGGGTTTTGTTGCCGATGCTTTCTATGCAGCGTATAGAATTCCCAATCTCTTAAGACGCTTGCTTGGTGAAGGAGCGCTTTCTGCATCTTTTATCCCGGTTTTTAGCGAATACTTAAGCAAAAAGACAAAAAAGGAAACACAAGAATTTTTAAATATAGTATTCACAGCTTTGACCATACTGCTTTCTGTTTTGACGGTTTTGGGCATTATATTTGCCCCTCAAATCGCAAAATTAATAGCTTACGGTTTTACCTCAAATCCGGAAAAGCTTGCTCTCACTATTACTCTCACCAAATTGATGTTTCCTTTTCTTCTGTTTATATGTTTAGCGGCTCTTTTGATGGGGATACTAAACACCCTGCATAAGTTTTTTATTCCGGCAATTGCTCCTGCATCTTTAAGTGTTTCTGAAGTCGGCTATATTTTAGCTATTGCTCCGATGCTGGCACAGGGCGATCAAATAAGAGGTCTGGCTCTAAGTGTTTTAGTCGGCGGAATGTTTCAGTTTATCGTCCAATGGCCACAACTCAAAAAGCTTAAATGGACGCTTAAGTGGAAGTTTAAATTAAACCACCCTGGTTTAAAAAAAGTTGCTTTCTTAATGGTGCCTGCAATAATTGGGCTTTCGGTTGATCAGATAAATGCATTTGTGAATACTATTTGCGGATCTTTTCTTGAGCAAGGTTCAATAACTGCCCTGTACTATTCAAACAGAGTCATGCAGATGCCTTTAGCAATTTTTGGGCTTGCATTTGCAAGCGTTTCCTTACCTGCCATGTCTAAGGCAGTATCTGAGAAAAATATAGGTTCTTTGAAAGACACGCTTAATTATTCTATAAGGTTTATTATTTTTATCCTTACTCCCGCGGCGGTCGGCTTAATGGTTATAGGATTGCCAATTATTCATCTGCTTTTTGAAAGGGGAAATTTTGATGCCCATGCATCATATCTTACGAACTCTGCCCTCTTCTTTTATTCTTTGGGACTTCCGGCTTATGCAATAACAAAAGTTTTGGCAAGCGCCTTTTTTTCGCAGCAAGACACAAAAACTCCTGTTAAGATTGCAGCAATAGCAATGGTAATAAATGTAGTGTTATGCATTATTCTTATGAGAATATTGGGTGTGGGAGGTCTTGCTTTAGCGACAGCTACATCGTCAATTTTTAATGCAATTGCCTTGGCTGTGGTTTTAAGGAAACGAATAGGTGCTTTGGGAATTGAAAAAATAATTCAAACAACTTTCAAAACACTTTCTGCCTCGTTAATAATGGGTTTTGCTGCATACTGGATAGCTTTTAAAGTCTTATCGCATATGCCGTATTTCGGGGTATTTGTCGCTATATTTATAAGCGCGGCAGTTTATTTTTTGCTGTCTCATGTGTTTCAAATTCACGAGAGAAAACAACTCTTTTCATTGTTTGAAAAAGAAAATTAGTAAATGGAAAAACAATTTTTCAAAATCAAAGATATCCCTTCGTCTCCAGGCATATACCTCATGAGAGATTCGGGGAATAAAATTATATATATCGGCAAGGCAAAGAATTTAAAAAAAAGGGTCTCATCGTATTTCCGAAATAATCGCGACACAAAAATAGCTGCTTTAATAAATTCTCTGCGACACATAGATTATATTTTAGCATCATCTGAAAGAGAAGCCCTGATTGTTGAACAAAAGCTTATCAGTAAACATCAGCCGTATTATAATTCGATGTGGCGGGATGATAAATCCTACCCCTATTTAAAACTTACCCTGAAGGAAGATTTTCCAAGACTAATTCTGACCAGAAAACACGTTAAAGATGGTAGCGAATATTTTGGTCCTTACCCGCAAGTTCTGCCGATAAAAAAATTGATGAAATGGCTGCAGAGAATTTTTAGGTTCAGACCATGTAAAATTAATTTTAGCGAAAAAGAATTGCCTCAAAAGAATAAGGTTAAATCCTGTTTATATTTGCATACACAAATGTGTCCGGGGCCCTGTGTCGGGCAAATTTCATCCATTGACTATAAAAAAAATATTAACCAGCTGAGATTATTCCTTAACGGAAAATATCAAAAACTTAGAAGTGTCTGGGAAAAAGAAATGAAAGTTTCAAGTCAATCCATGGATTATGAAGCAGCAGGGGATGCAAGAGACAGGCTTGAGGCGATACAGTCCATGAGTGAACGGGTTACGGTTTCAGAAACTAAACCGGAGGATATCCCAAGTTCAATCAGTTATACAAATAAACTGGAGGAACTCAAAAAAGAGCTGGGATTGCAAAACTGGCCGATAATAATAGAAGGTTTTGATATATCCAATACTTCAGGAAAAGAAGCTGTGGGCTCTATGGTACGTTTTCAAAATGCAAAACCTGATACCAGTAATTACAGAAAATACACAATAAAAACAGTAAAAGGCATAGACGACTTCTCAATGATGAGGGAAATTGTTTTTAGAAGATACAGAAAATTAAAAACTGATAAAGCTGAAATGCCGGATCTCGTGCTAATCGATGGCGGTAAGGGGCAGCTGTCTGCAGCAACAAGTGCGCTGGCATCGCTTAAACTGAAAATTCCCATTGTATCCATTGCTAAAAAACGGGAAGAAATATTCATTCCTGGTAAAGAAAAATCGTTAAAACTGCTTAAAAATTCAGGCGCTTTGCATGTTTTACAGGCCGTTAGGGATGAGGCCCACCGTTTTGCCATAGGTTTCCACAAAATAAGAAGAAAAAAAGCCGCAGGAATTTAAAGGAAAAGATTTGAAAAATGAATTAAAAATTTATATAATCATTAAATTAAAAATTGGTGAAATTTTCACGATTCTAAGACTAAAAAAGGACAAGGTATGGATATCTTAAAAGAGATCAGGAAAGTTGTAAAAATTGAAAGCGAGACTATTGATTTGCTTGCAAAAAGCATTGGAAATGAATACAAAAAAGCAGTTGAAATGCTGTACAGATGTAAAGGTAAAGTTATTCTAACAGGAATTGGGAAATCCGGTTTAATTGCGCAAAAAATAGCTGCAACAATGGCATCAACCGGAACTATGGCTGTATATATGCATTCTGCTGAAGGAATGCATGGGGATATTGGTATTGTTCAGAAAAAAGACATAGTTATTGCTATTGGAAAATCCGGAGAAAGTAATGAATTATTAAATATCTTACCTATCGCAAAAAAAATCGGTGCAAAAATAATTGCTATAACCGGAGATAAGAATTCGACTCTGGCAAAAATTTCAAATGTAATTTTATATACAAAAATTGATAAAGAAGCTTGTCCTCTAAATCTTGTTCCAACCTCTTCTACTACAGTTGCCTTAGTAGTCGGCGATGCTTTAGCAGTGGCTTTAATGAAAATGCGAAAGTTTAAGAAAAAAGATTTCGCACTTTTCCATCCCGGAGGAAAGCTTGGTAAGCGCCTGATTCTTACAGTTGAAAATCTTATGCGTTGCGGTGATAAAAATCCTATAATCAGAATAGACGATTCCATAAAAAACATGTTATTTGCAATAACAGAAAAAATGTCGGGAGCAGTTTCAGTGGTTGACAAAAAGGGTAAGTTAAAGGGGCTTGTTGTGGATTATGATATAAGAAGAATAATCGAGAGGGGCGAAGATATTTACAAAAAGAAAATAAGTGAAATAATGAATCCTAATCCACTTTTTATTCATCCCACAACAAAAGCCATAAAAGCATTGGAAATTATGGAAAACAGGGAACGACCACTTTCTTTACTACCTGTTGTTAATAAAAGCAATAAAGTAGTAGGAATGATTCATCTTCACGATCTAATATCTCGAGGACTTAAATAAAAAATGCTAAAGGCAGTTTTTTTTGACAAAGATGGGGTTCTAAATGTTGATAATGGAATAAGCGGAACGAATGAAGCTGTTGTTCTATTCCCGGGACTTCCTGAAGTAATTAAGAGTTTGAGAGAAAGAGGGTTTAATATATTTGTTGTAACAAATCAGCCAATAGTGGCAAGGGGCATAATAAAAGAAGACACACTAGAAAAAATTTTAGACGAATTTAAGGAAAGAGTCGAAAGTAACGATGATAATATTAAAATAGACAAAATATATTATTGCCCTCATCATCCGCATGCGAATTTAGAAGAGTATCGGATAAATTGTGATTGTAGAAAACCAAAACCAGGAATGATACTTGAAGCTGTTAGGGAGTTTAATATTGATGTCAAGAAAAGTTATATGATCGGTGACAGAATTTCAGATATAATTGCAGGGTCTCTTGCCGGCTGTAAGACCATTCAGATTTTATCTGGTAAACACATTGAAAAAATGATTGAAAGCGATATCAAAAATACTGAAAAAATAACTCCCGATTATGTTGTAAAAGATCTCAAAGAGATATTGGACATAATAAAATGAATACTGCCATGATTTTATGCGCGGGTTTTGGTACTCGAATGGGAGAATTAACCAAAGATATCCCAAAACCTATGCTTAAAATCAGAAAGAAGCCTATGCTTGAATATACAATTTTGCATTTAGCGAAATTAGGCATAAATAAGATCTTTATAAACTTACATTACTTATCTGAGAAAATAACGTCTTATTTTGGGGATGGAAAGGATTTCGGTGTTTCAATAAAATATAGCTATGAAAAAGAGCCTCTCGGAACTGCAGGTGCTGTTAAAAATATTGAAACTCAATTAAGAAAAACCTCTGATTTTTTGCTGTTATACGGGGACATTGTTTGTAATGAAGATTACCAAAAGTTATTTGCATTTCATCAGACCAAAGAGAAATCTATCGCCACAATTATTCTGCATGAAAGGAATGAGTCTAATAGTGTTGTAGAAATGGATTCAGATAATATGATCATTCGATTTATAGAAAGACCTTCCGAAGCTGTTTCAAACAAAATGCAGAATTGGGTGAACTCCGGCATATATTGCTTGAGAAGTAAAATCCTGGATTTTATACCTAAAACCAAGTTTTGTGATTTTCCAAAAGATATATTTCCAAAATTAGTTGCAAATGGCGGATTGTATGGATATCCGCTAAAGGGTTATAGATGTGCGATTGATTCTAGCCAAAGATATAATCAAGTGCAAGAAGACATGTTACGCAAAAAAGTACTTTTTTGATTAGAAACTAAGGATTCATTAATGGACCTAAATAAACGAAATATTGTATGAGTGAGATAACTTTAGCAGTAATAATTCCTGCCTTAAATGAAGAGGAAAATATTAAAGATGCGGTGTTAGATACTGTTTCTGCTATGGACAAGTATAATGTCAAGGGTGAAGTAACCGTAGTGAATGATGGAAGCACTGATAGAACCAGAGAAATAGTCGAAAATCTTATGAAGGAGTTTCCATTATTAAAATTGATTAATCACGATGTCCCTCAGGGTATCGGTGCCTCTTTTTTTGAAGGTGCAAAAAAAACAGATAAAGAAATTGTTGTTATGTTTCCTGGAGACAATGAAACTAGGCCTGAAGATTCCCTAGCTTTTTTTTCTACGATCAAGGAAGTAGATATAATTGTTCCTTTTTTTGTCAATATTAACTTAAAAACTAAGATAAGAGAATTTATTTCTTCTCTTTACAGAACGATTATCAATATTTCATTTGGGGTAAGTTTAAACTATACGAATGGAACGGTACTTTATCGGAGATGCATCTTAGAGGGGATTGAATTACGTAGCAAGGGATTTTTTTATCAGGCCGAATTATTGGTTAAACTTATACGAAAAGGATATCTATACGCTGAAATCCCTAGTTTTCTTTACTTAAGGCATGGCGGAAAATCAAAGGCGGTTAATGTAAAAGCATTATTAGAAGTAATGAAAAACTATTCAAGGCTTTTATTTGACATATTTATTCGAAGAATTGGATCAAAAGATAATCACAAGAGATTAAATCCTGAGTCTGTGTCATTCCAAAAATATTTAAGGTATGAAAAAACCAATTGAAGTTATTCATGATGCTATCCAGGAGAGTTTCTGGAAATCTGATATTTTCATAGATTTGCGTTTTTGTTGTATCTGATAATGATATAAGTAGTTAAGATTTTATATTTTTGTAGTAATTAATAAAAAATTAGAACGGAGAATAAATGGCACATGCAAAAGCTATTGTTACAGGAGGTTGTGGGTTTATTGGCTCTCATTTAACTGATATTCTTCTTAAAAAGGGACTGAGTGTTATTGTTTTGGATAATTTATCAACTGGAAGGATTGACAATTTAGAAAGTCAAAAAAACAACAAAAAATTAAGAATAATTCATGCAGATATATGTGATTTGAAAAAAATTCAAAAATATTTTATGGGTATAGATTATGTTTTTCATCTTGCGGCGTTGGCAGATATAGTCCCATCGATAGAAAGGCCATTGGACTACCATGAGGCAAATGTAAACGGCACACTAAACGTATTAATAGCAGCACAAAAAGCCAAAATTAAAAAATTTATATATGCCTCATCTTCATCCTGCTATGGTATCCCCGAGTCCTTTCCGACAAAAGAAACCGATCCGATTAAACCGGTGTATCCATATGCCTTGACAAAATATTTAGGAGAGCAGTATGTTATGCATTGGGGTAGAGTATATAATCTTCCGGTAATAGCTTTAAGGCTATTCAATGTATATGGGCCTAAAGCAAGAACATCGGGAAATTATGGGGCGGTTTTTGGTGTTTTATTAAAACAAAAATTAGCAGGGAAGCCATTTACTGTAGTTGGAAATGGAAAACAAACTCGAGATTTTATTTTTGTAACTGATGTAGCAAATGCTTTTTGGTCATCAGCAAAGTCGAGAGTAAAAAATGAAATAATGAATGTTGGTAGTGGAAATACTTATAGTGTTAACAAATTAATTGAACTTCTCGGAGGTGAAAAAACTTTAATACCAAAGAGACCTGGTGAACCAAATTGTACTTTTGGTGATATATCAAAAATAAAACGACTTTTAACTTGGAAACCAAAGGTGTCATTTGAGCAGGGGGTAAAAATTGTTCTTGATAATATAGATTACTGGAAAGACGCTCCCCTCTGGGAAGCAAAATCAATTCAAAAAGCCACGAAAAGTTGGTTTTTGTATTTATCGAAACAAAAATAGGAGAAAAATTAGAATGAAATACATAAAGTATCTTTCAATTATTATTTTCATTTTTAGTTTTTTACTTTTAAGGCCTTATCATCTTCAAAAAACAGGATTAATTTATGCCGGTGATGACCAGTCTTATTTTGCACAGGCGACGTCATTGGCGTTTTTTGAATTTCCTTCGTATAAAAAAGAGGGCTACTTCGTTGGTGATGGTAGTCCCATGCACAGTATAGGTCCCGGAATACTGGCCGCTCCCTTTGTATTTCTTTTTTCACAAATAGACAGATTACAGGGGTCTTCAATAGTCGTCGCAAGGGCGGGAAGTGATATCTTTGGATCTTGGTCAGCATTTGGTTTTTTGATATCAACGTATTTCTACTTTTATGTTGGGTGGTTATTATTATTCCTAGCTTTAAGGTACTATTTTGAAGACAAAATTGCTTTTCTATCTGTTTTATTCATGATTTTTGTGCAATTAACACCACTCTATGTTTTTAGAAGACCTATATTTAGCCACATTTATGAGTTTTTCTTGGCATGTTCATTTATTTACCTTTTACTGAAAAATAACAAAGAGAATATTATTGATAAGAAATATTCAGTTATTCTTGTTGGATTGATAACCGGATTAATCTATTTAGTACGTAATAATAATTTATTTGTATCCTTAATAATGCCTTTAGTACTGATTTGTTTTGGTAAAGACGGTATTAGTTTTAAAGGTAAATCAAAACAATTACTTGCAGTATATGGGATTGCTGCTTTTTTAGTATTCGTATTCAAAGGAATACCTGCTCTATTATATGGTGAGCACTACTCAGAGATTGCAAAGGCCCTATTGCGCACCTATTCTCCGTTAACATATGTTAAAAGGATTCTTCATATAATTTTTGGAATTGACTGGGGTCTTCTATACACTGCTCCTTTTGCCTTGGCTGGATTCACGGGACTTTTTTTGCTGAAAGATAGAACTGTGAGAAACCAGCTTTTACTCCTGTGTGTTCCCATTCTATTCAACTTATACATAGTGATTGTTTGGGGAGAACATGGATCTTTCTATGGTTATAGGTACCTTTTCTTCTCACTTGCCCCTCTGATAGTTTTTCCTTTCGCCGATCTTTTAAATAGAATGAAGGATAGGTTTGGATTTCATAAGGTTTTGATTACTTGTTGCATAATCTCAATTTTACCTATTATGCCTATGTTGTGTTTTGAAGGTAATGCTACCAATTTGACAATGCATAAACACGATGATTATTTCTGGTATATGGGATTCGCTGCAAATGATACTGGCAATAAAACATTTCAAATAGAAGTATGGAAAACATTTATATTACAACCCAAAGAGTTTTTTACAGCAACTCTTAAGGCAGGGCCTTTGTATGCGGTATATATAGGTTCACTGGTTTTTAAGCTGACAAAATATCTTCCATCAGAAGTTATTGCAAAATATCAGAGTTTTAACATTACTTTATTAATTAGAGTAATCATCATTTATATTTTCCCGTTTTTCATGTATTTAATAGCTAAGAAAATATTTGATAATGATAATTTAGATGAGAAAGAAGGGCAAAATGTCCGATAAATACAAAATTGATAGCCATAAATTAATTTATCATCCGAAAAGAGTTTCTGAGTGGTTAGATGCACATCAGAGCTGGGATAAAGCAAAAAAGATTTATCCGATTTATGTTGAAATATCTCCGGTGGGTTTCTGTAACCATAGGTGTACTTTCTGTGCGTTGGATTTTATGGAATACCAGCATAAAAAACTGGATCCAAGAATACTAAAATCAAGAATTTCAGAAATGTCAAAACTCGGGATAAAAAGCATAATGTTTGCAGGTGAAGGCGAACCAGCATTATATAAAGAGCTTCCGGAGATTTTGGACCACTGTAATTATGTAAAAATTGACACATCATTGACTACAAATATGGTTCCATTCAACCACAGTAATACAGAGTCTTTTGTTAAAAACTGTAAATGGATAAAAGTCAGTATTAATGGTGGGAATGCAAAAAATTATGCACAAATACATAGAACTAATGAAAATGATTTTTATCGTGTATTAGAAAATATGAGAACAGCTGTTTCGTTTAGAAAAAGCAAAAACTATAAATGTGCGATAGGTGCTCAAATGATGCTTCTTCCGGACAATCATAATACCGTTTTAGAATTGGCTCACACAGTTAAGGAAATTGGGCTTGATTATTTAGTAGTTAAACCTTATTCTCAACACCTTGCTAGTCATACAACAAAATATAAAAATATAGATTATTCTAAATATTTATATCTTGATAAAGAACTAAAGAAGTTTAATTCGGATTTCTTTAAGGTAATTTTTAGAATTAATCCGATATCAAAAATGATTGAAAAAGCGGGAAGATACGAAAAGTGTTTCTCTGTTCCATTTTTTTGGGCTTATGTAACTTCAGGAGGAGATGTTTATGGGTGCAGTGCTTTTTTGAACGATGACAAATTCTGCTATGGGAATATTAAAGAAGAAAAATTTAAAAAAATATGGGAGGGGGAAAAAAGGAAACTGGGATATGAGTATGTTGGAAATGAATTAAATATAGAAAATTGTAGAATAAATTGTCGAATGGATGAAATAAACAGATATCTTTGGGATCTTTCAAATCCATCAGAACATGCCAATTTCATTTAAAAATATATGGAAAAAGTTGATGTAGTGATTATCGGTGCAGGTTTAGTTGGTTTAGCGATTGGGGCAGAAATTGTTGAGAGCGGGAAAAACGTTGTAATTATTGAGAAAAACGAGAAATTTGGGCAAGAGACCAGCAGTAGAAATAGCGAAGTTATACATTCAGGTATTCATTATAAGCCGGGCTCTCTAAAAGCAAAACTTTGTGTTGAGGGAAATGAAAGGTTATACGATATTTGTGAAGAAAATAACATTGGCTATAAAAAGATTCAAAAATTGACTGTAGCTAATAATAAAGAAGAAACAGAATACCTCGTCAATCTTGTGAGACAAGGCGAGACCAATGGAGTTGGGGGTATTCGTATGCTGACGAAAAATGAAGTTAATGCGCTTGAACCTCAGGTCAAAGCAGAATGTGCTCTTTTAACCCCTTCGACAGGGATAATTGATTCTCATCGACTAATGGAGTATTTTCTTTTTAAGTTTAAAGAAAAAGGCGGGATGATAATATATAATTCAGAAGTAATCGGAGTAGAAAAGCTTAATGAAGGTTACCAAATAACAATCAAGAAGAATAATTATATTTTTATCTCTAAAAAAATAATTAACTCTGCTGGGCTTTTTGCAGACAAAATAGCGTCTTTGGTCGGGATAGATCCGGATGAAGCAGGTTATAGAATTAAGTATTGCAAAGGTGAATACTTTAAAATTAATAGGAAGCTAAATGTAAAACGTCTTATTTATGGTGTACCAAAAGACACATCAGGCTTGGGCATACATCTTGTAATTGATTTAGGAAGCGAATTGAAGTTAGGGCCAAATGCCTTTTTTGTTGATAAAATTGACTACAACATTGATATAAATCATCGAAAAGAGTTTTTTAATGATGCAAAGTCATTTTTCGGGGAACTTAAGGAAGACGATTTGACTCCGGATACATCCGGAATTCGGCCAAAATTGGCTTTACCAAAAAGGGAAGCTGATTTTATCATCAAACATGAATCGGATAAAGGGTTTCCTGGTATGATAAACCTTATTGGCATAGAGTCTCCAGGGTTGACCTCTTCTCCTGCTATAGCAAAATTAGTTAAAAAAATGGTTATGAATTGAACAATTTTGTGAAATTTTGATCATTGACAACTGGTTTAAGATAATGTAAAATGTTCAAAATTTGAACAAGGAAGAAATACATGGTTTCAGAAAAAGAATTTGCTGTTATAAATGAAATTGCCAATAACAATGTTCCTAGCCAGCGTTCGATTGCCCAGAAACTAGGTATTTCTTTGGGCTTAACTAATCTTCTAATTAAAAGACTGGTAGGTAAAGGCTATATTAAAGCAAAGCAGCTTAACAAGAAAAAAATTAAGTATTTTCTTGCTCCGAAGGGGTTAGTGGAAAAAGCCAATAAATCTTATAATTTTACTTTAAGAACAATAAATTTGCTAAGAAATGTAAGACAAAAAATACAAAGTCTAATATTAAAAGAATATGAAAATGGCGTGGAAAATTTCATTATTTCTGGTAAAGGGGAGCTTTCAGATATCGCAGTTTTAGCCTTTGGGTATCTTAAGAAACACAAAATTAACTATACCATAGAAAATGCTAATGAAGAATCTTTATCTGTTCTGATATTGGTCAAAGACAAGGAAAGGATAAAAATTGATTTGATTAAATACTTGTCTGAAATTGGTATTTCGTTGTAAAGAAGAAACTAAACACATTTAGGAGGAAAAATGTCAATTTTTATTATTGCTGAGATTGGTATTAATCACAACGGGGACATTAGTATTGCAAAAGATTTGATTAAAGTAGCAAAAGAAGCAGGATGTGATGCTGTAAAATTTCAGAAACGTACTATAGATTTGGTTTATACAAAGGAGCTTTTAGATTCTCAAAGAGAAAGCCCTTGGGGAAAAACACAAAGAGATCAAAAAGAAGGGCTTGAGTTCAAAGATGCAGAATACAAAGAAATCGACCAATATTGTAAAGGGCTTGGCATTGAGTGGTTTGCTTCAGCGTGGGATATAGAGAGCCAGAAATTTTTGAAGAAATTTAACTTAAAATACAATAAAGTTGCATCTGCCATGATTATTGATGAAAATCTGCTTAAAGAAATTGCTTCTGAGAAAAAACACACCTTTATCTCTACGGGAATGAGTACAATTGAACAGATCGATAAAGCAGTAGAAATATTTAAAAAAGCCCAATGTCCGTTTGAACTCATGCATACAGTATCAACCTATCCCATGGATGATGAAGATGCAAACCTTAATTGTATCAAAACACTAAAAGAAAAATATAAATGCAATGTGGGTTATAGTGGCCATGAAGTCGGATTAGCGGTAAGCTATGCCGCGGCAGCATTGGGCATTACTTCACTTGAACGACATATCACACTTGATCGAGCGATGTATGGTTCTGATCAGTCAGCATCTGTTGAGCCGGCGGGACTACGCATGCTTGTAGGAGCGGTAAGAAAGATTGAAAAAGCCATGGGCGACGGGAAAATATTTGTTAATCCAAAAGAAGTTTCAATCGCTAAAAAGCTTAGAGCACATATAGTTTAAACAGGAGAAAAATTTTGAACACAGTTGCAATAATTCCCGCTCGTGGGGGATCAAAGGGTGTTCCCGGAAAGAATATTAAGTCTTTAGCGGGGTATCCTTTAATTGCATATTCAATTGCTGCTGCAAAGCTTTCAAAGAAAATTGAAAGGATTATCGTATCCACTGATTCAGATGATATTGCGGAAATAAGCAAAAAATTTGGCGCTGAAATCCCATTTAAACGTCCTTCTGAGATTTCACAAGATAGTTCAACCGATCTTGATTTCGTCTTGCATGCACTTAGTTGGCTAAAAGAAAATGAAAAACAAATTCCGGAGTATTTTGTGCATTTAAGACCTACTACGCCCCTCCGAGATCCAAAAATAATTGATAAAGCTATAAAAGAAATTGAATCAAAACCTGATTCAACTTCCTTGAGATCAGCGCACAAAGCATCTGAATCTCCTTTTAAATGGTTTAGAAGAGATAAAGACGGATTTTTTAATCCTTTAATAACAAGTTTAAAAAACGATGATATTAATGCGCCAAGACAAGGTTATCCCGAAGCATACATTCCGAACGGTTATGTTGATGTTTTAAAATCTGCGTTTATACTTAAAGGCAGGGTTCTTCACGGTGAGAAAATAATCGGTTTTGTTTCCCCTAAATGCATAGAAGTGGATTCTGCAGATGATTTCGAATTTCTCGAGTATGAAATACGTGCAAAAGCAAGTGTTCTGCTGAATTATTTAAAAGAGAATTTTAAACGGAGTTAATATGTCAGGATTCAAATTTTGTCTGATCCCTAAAAAAGTGGAAAAAATAAGAACAAAACATCGGGAAATAAAAACGAAACTTCCGGTTCCTGAAAGTTTGAATATTTTTAAAACTCTTGATAAGTACGAATCAGTTTCGATGCACGGCCAACTTCCTATTGTCTGGGATAAAGCGAAGGGATTTCAAGTTTTTGATAAATGGGGCAATAAATGGATTGATTTTACAAGCACAATTTTTGTAGCTAATGCGGGTCATGGAAATTCCAGAATTGTAAATGCGTTAAAAAAAGTTATTTCAAAACCTCTCTTGCATACTTATACTTTTGCAAATCAAGAAAGAGCAGATTATCTGAAATATTTAATAAAAAAAACTCCGCCATATTTTGAAAAAGCATTTCTTTTGTCAGCGGGAACTGAAGCAATAGAAGCGGCCCTAAAGCTGATGAGAATGCATGGCCAGAAAACGGGAAAGAGAAAGCTTGGTATTATTGCATTTGAGGGAAACTGGCACGGCAGAACTTTGGGAGCACAGATGATGAGTCATAATGCTTTGCAGAAAGAATGGATTGGTTATTTAGACCCTAATATCTACCATATCCCTTTTCCTTATCCATGGCGAAAAGAAGCAATGAATAATCCGAAAGAATATTTTCGAAGGAATTTAGAAAAGCTTATGAAAGAAAAAAGTCTTTCTCCCAGGGAAGATATTTGCGGGATAATGATTGAAACTCTGCAAGGATGGGGTGCAGTACCTTATCCAAAAGAATTTATTAATGAAGTTGAAATATTTGCGAAAGATAATGGGATTACGCTTGCTTTTGATGAGATGCAGTCCGGTTTTGGAAGAACAGGCAAGCTTTTTGGGTATATGCATTATGGAGCAACTCCTGATTTGATCTGCTGTGGTAAGGGAGTAAGCTCAGGTCTGCCTTTGTCAATTGTTTTAGGAAGGAAAGAAATAATGGATCTACCGGAAATTGGCTCTATGAGCTCAACTCATTCGGCAAATCCTTTGGTGTGCTCCGCAGGCAGGGCAAATTTACAGGCAATTTTAGAAGACGGATTAATAAAAAATGCTGAAAACTTAGGTAAAATATTTCACAAGAAACTAAACAAAATAAAGGCCCGTTTCCCGAGTATTATAAGCGATGTTCTTGGACAGGGGCTTATAGCAGCAATTCACTTTAATACGCCCGATAGGAAGCCTTTAATAAGTTTATGCGATAAGATAACTGAGCTTTGTATGCAGAAAGGTTTATTGGTAGTACATACTGGTAGAGAATCGATTAAGCTGGCTCCCCCTTTAGTGATTACAAAGGATGCTTTAGAAGAAGGTATCTCTGCCCTGGAAGAAACAATAGAAAAAGCGAGCAAGGAATGATATGGTAATTAGAGCAAGACACTATGGCATAGTAGTAAAAAATATTAAAAACTCTTTGCAGTTATACAGGGGTATATTAGGTTTTAAAGTTTGGAGACGTCAAAATGAAAAAGGAAAATATATTGAGAACGTGGTTGGCCTAAAAGGGGCCGTATTAGAATGGATTAAGCTGAAAGATAAAAAAGGTTTTTTGATTGAATTAATACAGTATAAATTCCCAATGTCAAAGTCAAAAAAGTTTTTTTTAGTAAATTGTCCAGGAACGGCGCATATCGCTTTGACGGTGAAGGATTTAGAGACGCTTTATAACAAATTAACGAAAAAAGGATATAAATGCAATAGTATGCCCCAGCTTTCACCAGATGGAAAAGCAAAAGTTCTTTATTTCCGCGATAAAGACGGCGCGGTTTTAGAATTAGTAGAGGAGTTGTAAATGCCTGACTATATTAAAGTAGTTTACGATGAAAAGAAAAGGCCCTATACAGATTATCCTCAAAAATTGTGCAAGTATTTGTTTGATATATTCAAGATGAAAGCTGGTACAAAATTTCTAGAAGTGGGGTGCGGAAGAGGGGAACATCTAAGTCATTTTAAAAATCTAGGTTTACAGACACAGGGTTTGGATATAGTTAAAAGTTCGCAAGAATATAATAAAGAGCTTAATATTCAGATCGCAGATGTTGAAAAAGACGGGATGCCGTTTGAAAATTCTTATTTTGATATTGTTTATTCTAAATCATTCATAGAACATTTATACTATCCGGAAAAATATATGAAAGAAGTATTGCGAGTTTTAAAACCTGGAGGATTATTATTAACTTTGACTCCCGATTGGGAAGCAAATTATAAAATATTCTTTGATGATTACTCGCATAGATCGCCTTTTACAAAATATGCATTGGAAGATATATATAAAATTCACGGATTCAAAGAAGTGAAAGTCAATATATTCAGACAACTGCCGATAGCCTGGAAATTTCCTTTTTTGAATCTTTTTTGCGCAGCAATTTCACCTTTTATTCCAATAAGGACAAAGAATAAGTTTTTAAGGTGGTCTAGGGAACTTATGTTAATTGGAAGCGGGATAAAATAAAAAGGAATATTATGATTAAATGTTTTAATAACTTAACCACTGTTAATATAGAGTTGACAAGCCGTTGCAATAAGGATTGCTGGATGTGTGGAAGAAGGAAGGTGGATAGAGAGTACCCTGAGATAGCTTTAAAATATGGAGATATGGATTTTGAACTGGTAAGGTCAATTGCAAAACAACTTCCGAAAAATATTGTAGTCCAGTTTCATGATAATGGAGAGCCTCTTCTTTATCCGAAGTTCAGAGAAGCCGTGTCTCTGTTTGGAGAACAAATTAAATGTGCAGACACTAACGGGAAACTGCTTGTTGAGAAAGCAGATGATATAATCGGAGTTTTGGATACCTTAACCATATCAACATTTGAAAAAGATAAAGACAGCGAAGAGCAGTATAAATTGATCGAGGAATTCCTAAAAATAAAAGGAAATAGAAAACCTAATGTAGTTATTAGATGTCTTGGCGATGTTGATACAGCAAAGTACAAAAAGTTTAACAGCATAATAGCTACAAGAATTCTACATTCTCCCATGGGGAGTTTCAGCTATAAAAAAAGAAATCCTACAGTTCCTGAAATCGGAATATGTCTTGATTTTTTAAATCATATGGTCATAAGAACAAACGGAGATGTTTCAATTTGTGTCCGATTTGATCCTAAAGGTTTGGGCATAATAGGAAATTGCATTAAGACGCCTTTAATAGACATTTGGAACGGGGAAAAAAGGATGGAATGGATGAAGCTTCATATAGAAGGCAGGAGAAAAGAAATTCCACTGTGTAGTTTTTGCGAATTCTGGGGAGTTCCGACGGGATATTAACATTGACGAGGTCAAAAATGAAAGTTGAAACTGCAGGCAAAATTAAAAAACTGGGTGAATTAGCAAAAATAGTATCTGGATTGAAAAAAAAGGGAAAAAGGATCGTTTTGTGTCATGGAGTATTTGACCTAATACATTTAGGGCATATCCGGCATTTTGATCTTGCAAAGAAAGAAGGAGATAGCTTAATTGTTACTTTAACTTGTGACAAACATGTTAAAAGAGGTCCCGGAAGGCCGATATTTAACGAACATCAACGAGCAGAGGCTCTGGCTGCTCTTTCAATTATTGATTATGTAAGCATAATTGATTCTCCTGTAGCAAATGAAGCCATAAAAATATTAAAGCCAAATTTTTACGTAAAAGGTTCAGATTATAAAGATAAGTCCAAAGATGTTACAGGAAG
>JBHPNE010000014.1:0-26419 GCA_042562855.1 Elusimicrobiota bacterium | reverse complement strand
TATATATACTGATGCATGGCCTTGCAAAGGGCGGCCTTTTTCTTTGTGCCGGCATAATCGAACATCATGCAAAAACAAAGGATATAACAAAAATGGGCGGCCTGATAAAATATATGCCTATTACTGCTGTGTCATTTCTTCTTTGTGCTTTTTCTGTGATGGGCACACCTCCACTTGGAGGTTTTTTTAGTAAATATATGGTTATTACGGGCGCCGTTGCCAACGGCCAATTCTACATTGCCTTCACGTATATTGTAGGCGCTTTTTTAACATTGATTTATCTATTGAGAGTGTTTACATTGGTGTTTCTTGGTGAGGCAAAAAGCGAGGCTACAAAAGAAGGGTCGTTTACCATGGTATCGAGCGTTACCGTTCTTGCACTGCTATCAGTGGTCGGCGGTGTTTACATAAGCTATATATCCGGGCCTGTACAGTTTGCCGCCCAGCAGATGCTCGGGATTATTAAATAAAATGAATATTTTACTTTACCCAATTATTGTACCAATAATAGCAGCGATTTTAACCCTGATAACTCCCAAGAAACTTAAAGGAGTAAAAGAAGGTTTAATTCTTTTAGCCACTGCATTCAACCTTGTAATTGCAATTCTCCTTTTTAAAAAGGAGCTTGTATATTTGTCCCCATGGGCCGGATTCGGGATGGATTTTTCCTTAAGACTGTATGGGTTTAGCGCATTCATAATATTTTTTGCGGCAATTTTTGGTTTTCTCACAGCGCTGTATTCAATAGTTTTTATGCATAAGAGGAATTTCGGTAAATTGTGTTTTGCTTTTATGCTTATAACCATTGGTTTCTTGAACGGAGCAGTACTTGCAAACAATTTAATCGTCATGCTTTTTTTCTGGGAAGGAATTCTCCTTACGGTTTTTGGCCTCATTATAATAGGGCATAAAGGAGCATATAAAACTGCCGTTAAAGCTTTTATAATTGCCGGTGTTGCAGACCTTTGTATGATGTTTGGAATTGGTCTTACATACTATCTTTCAGGCACATTAACAATGACCGATATAAATATCCCTGTAAACACGGCGCTCGGAGCAACAGCATTTGTTTTCTTTATGATCGGAGCAATATCAAAAGGCGGAGCAATGCCTTTCCACAGCTGGATACCGGATGCTGCAATTGATGCACCAATGCCTTTCATGGCATTCTTGCCGGCATCACTAGAAAAACTGCTCGGAATATATCTTCTTACTAGGCTAGCATTAGATATGTTCCAATTAAACGCAGGATCTTGGCTAACAACACTTCTAATGATTATAGGTGCCGTAACAATTATTTTAGCTGTTATGATGGCGCTTGTTCAGAAGGATTTTAAAAAGCTTCTATCTTATCATGCAATTAGTCAGGTTGGATATATGATACTTGGAATAGGAACGGCAATACCTATTGGAATTGTTGGTGGAATATTCCATATGATAAACAATGCAATGTATAAATCTGCATTGTTTTTTGCCGGAGGCTCCGTCGAAAAACAGGTGGGCACTACTGACCTTAAAAAACTTGGCGGCATAGGAAGACTAATGCCCGTAACGTTTATTTGTTTCCTTATTACTGCTGCTGCGATTTCGGGCGTTCCTCCGCTAAATGGATTTATTTCTAAAGAATTAATTTACGATGCCGCTCTTAATAGGCATTGGATGTTTTATGCAGCTGCTTTAATAGGTTCTTTTTTGACCGCTGCATCGTTTCTAAAACTTGGTCATTCTGCCTTTTTGGGAAAAATAAATGACGACCATAAAAATGTTAAAGAAGTTCCTTGGCCAATGCTTGTTCCTATGATAACAATAGCTGCGGGATGCATATTATTTGGAGTGTATAATGCGCTTCCTATAAGACTTATTAAACCGGTTTTAGGCGCTGCTGCCCACGGACTGCATTTTGCCGGTTTTCATTTCAATATGCTAGTAGTTGGAACTCTTATCGTATTAGCTTTGGCTCTATTAAACCACATATATGGCGTTAAAAGATCCGGAGCAGGCGTTGGAGCATCTGACCACATAAGAAATGCACCCCTGCTTTCATGGATTTATACGAAAGCAGAGAACAGATTTTTTGACCCGTACGACATCGGATTAAAAATTGTCAATCTAATAGCACTGTCGTCTTATTACATTGATAAAGCCATAAGCTGGCTGTCCGATGTATTTGCTGTTAAATTTGTTTATTTTTTCAGCAGTGTCATAAAAAAAGTGCATACCGGAAATTATTCGACATACGTTGTTTGGATAATTTTTGGATCTGCTCT
Source organism: Elusimicrobiota bacterium (assembly GCA_042562855.1). GTDB lineage: Bacteria > Elusimicrobiota > Endomicrobiia > Endomicrobiales > JAPLKN01 > JBHPNE01. The sequence goes on along the minus strand of JBHPNE010000014.1, from coordinate 24,152 downwards.
GATTGTATTTTTTGTTTTTAAATCAATATAGTAAAAGAGGGTTATTTTGGCCGCACAATTAGTACTTTTACCATTATTAACAATAATTATTTTAAATCTGCCTTTTAAGAGTCTTTTGAAAAAGATTGCTTTTTATGCTGCTTCCTTATTAATGCTTGGACAGATATACTTGGCAATTTTTGGAGCCGAGTGCTGGACTAGAAAGTGCGTAATAACCGAAAATTTGTTTTCTCTGAATTTTTCGGTTGATAATCTTACGCAAGTAATGCTTCTTTTAATAGGAATAGTAGCCCTTGCCACACTTCTTGTCGGAAATTCCTTAATTAAAGCTTTGGACAAAAAATTTAATTTTATTAACCTTCTGATTATTTCAGTAATAGGAATGAACGGCGTTGTTTTGGTTGACGACCTTTTTTCAATGTATATTTTCTTAGAAATTACCGCTATTGCATCTTTTGTGTTAATAGCAATGAACAAAGGAAAAGACTCCCTAGAAGGATCATTCAAATATATTGTAATGTCTTCTATTGCTACAATTATGATGCTTTCTGCAATAGCTATACTTCTCTTGACTTCGGGAAGCACATCTTTTGCCGTTACAGCTGTTGCTGTAAAAAACCCTAAACAGCAATGTTTTTACACTAATTGCCGTAGCAATGTTTTTGGGTGGACTTTTCATTAAGGGCGGGCTGGTTCCTTTTCATGGCTGGCTGCCGGATGCTTACTCAAGCGCACCTACAGAAGTTTCGGTTCTTCTTGCAGGAATAGTCACAAAAACAACCGGTATTTACACATTATTAAGAATCGTTACCGTAATATTCGGGTTTAGTTCTTCCGTTCAAAATATTCTGCTACTTGTTGGAATAATTTCTATATTTGTCGGAGCAATAGCAGCCATAGGCCAAAAAGATTTTAAAAGAATGCTTGCCTATTCAAGTATTAGCCAAGTTGGTTATATAGTCTTGAGTCTTGGGGCAGGAACTCCCCTTGGCATAGCCGGAGCAGTATTTCATCTATTCAACCATGCAATTTTTAAAACCCAACTATTTGTAAATGCAGCAGCCGTAGAAAAACAATCCGGCACAACTGATATGGATAAGCTTGGAGGCCTGACAGAAAGAATGCCTATTACAGGCATTACTTCAGTGGTTGGTTTTTTATCAACTGCGGGCATTCCTCCTCTCGGAGGATTCTGGAGCAAACTTATTATAATAGTTGCTTTATGGATAGCGGGTTATCAAATATATGCCATTCTTGCAATCGCAGCGAGCCTGATAACGCTGGCTTACTTTTTGTCCATGCAAAGGAAAGTGTTTTTTGGAAAAATTGCACAGGATTTTACAAATATTAAAGAAGCAAAATTTGGGATAATTTTTCCGGCGGCATTTCTTGCACTGATAACAATTGCCGTAGGCGTATTTTTCCCATACGTATTAAATACATTTATTTTGCCCGTAAAAAGTTTATTAGGATGAAACCCATGACAATTGATTTAATATTATTAATTTCCATGACCATAGCGATGATTTTTGCGGTAATACGCAGTAGTCTTTTACTCTCTGCCATATCTCTTGCTTTTGGTAGCGCAATATTATCCGTATTAATGTTTCGCCTATCTTCACCGATAGCTGCGGTATTTGAACTCTCAGTTTGCGTTGGTCTTATAACGGTCATATTTGTAAGCGTTATCGCCCTAACTAGAACGCTATCACCTGAAGAAGAAGATCAGAAAAAGAAAGAACGGATAAGAAGGTTTTGGCTTCTGCCGGTTTTAGTAATAATTTCTGCTATAGTTTTATATTACGTTAATTTTGGAATTAATTTTCAACTTCCCGATGTTCCTCAAAATTTAAGTCTTCGCAACCTAATGTGGGATATCAGACAAACAGACATGATAGGACAAGTAATAATACTTCTAACAGGTGTTTTTGCTGTAGCAGTACTGTATAAAAACGGAAAGAAGAAAAACAAAGAATAACAATGAATATTGATATTAACCAAACATTTAAATTATTTGTATATTTTATACCTTTGCTTTTAGTTATAGGTATTTATTGTATCGTTGCAACAAGAAACTTGATCAGAACACTGATAGGAATAGAAATTCTTGCAAAAGCCATAACACTTTTAGTTATACTTGTGGGTTATATAACTAACAATCTTGCACTAGCCCAGGAGATGATCATTACTTTTATAGTTGTAGAAGTAGTGCTTATGGTTGCTGCGGCAGGAGTTGTTATAAATATTTTCAATAAAACAAAATCTTTAGACGTAAGAAATATCAGGGAACTAAAAGGATAAAACCTTGCACAATTTATTACTTTCACCACCGGTAGCATTTCTTATACTTTTAATTGCATCTATTCTGGCATCAATGCTATTTTCGGCGATTTCGTTCAAAAACCCTAATAATCCATCAGGGAAATTAAAAGCATATGCCTGCGGAGAAGAAGCGCCGACACAAAAGGTAAGGCCGAGTTACGGACAGTTTTTCTCTTTCGCATTCTTTTTTACAATAATGCACGTTCTTGTACTTGTAATTGCAACAGCTCCTGTGGAAAATATTAAGATGTATGGAATATCAGCCCTATATATTGCTATGGCTATTACCGGTCTTTTTGTATTATTACGGAGGGATACGGAATGAAAATAGTAGAGAAAATATTAACTTGGGCACGAACAAAATCCCCCTGGGTAATACATTTTAATTCTGGCGCATGTAATGCCTGCGATATTGAAATCGTGGCGGCTCTCACCCCCCGTTTTGACATTGAAAGATTTGGAATCCTTGCTAAAGGTACTCCGAGACATGCCGATGTGTTGCTTGTTTCCGGTTCGGTTACGAGACTCTTAAATGACAGATTAATAAGAATATACGAACAAATGCCGGAACCAAAATTTGTTGTTGCGATTGGAGCATGTGCTTGTTCCGGCGGTGTTTTCGACGGATGCTATAATGTGAAATCCGGGGTGGATAATGTAATACCTGTATCGGCTTACATTCCCGGATGCCCGGCAAGCCCGGAAGCAATAATTGACGGTGTTGTAAAATTACTTCAAAGCCTTGAAAAAAAGGATGAAAATTAGTTAAGTAATAGTGAGGTAGGAAATATGACAAATGAAGAACTCATACAACAAGAATTAGAAAATAAATTCCCTTTTTTAAAAGAAAAAATTCGCATTCAAAGAGCAAGACGATTATTTGCCGATATTCCCTTGGATAAATTCATGGAAGTTTTTGACTATGTTGCAAAACATATGGATTTCCCGAATCTTTGCACAATAACAGGTACTGATGAAGGAGATAACCTTGGCTGTTATTACCATTTGGCAAAAAGAAATGGAATTATTCTAAATTTGAAATCTTTGACTCCAAAATCTAACCCTAAAATCCTTTCTGTTTCTTCATATTACCCAACAGCTATTTTGTATGAACGCGAAATACACGATCTTTTAGGGTTTGATGTTCAAGGATTACCGGAAGGACCTCGTTATCCTTTGGATGAAAATTGGCCCCAGGGACAATATCCTTTAAGAAAAGACTGGAAAGGTAGCGCTATGGATTTACCAGTTCAAAATTCTTGTGCTCCTAAAAAGGAGGGTAAATAATATGGGTAAAGTTACTATACCAATAGGCCCTCAGCATCCGGCATTAAAAGAACCTGAAAGCTTTCGTATCACTCTTGAGGGTGAAAAAATAGTTGATATGAAAATTCTTGTAGGCTATAACCACAGAGGTGTTGAAAAAGCTTGTGAACAAAGAACATTCACCCAAGATGTATATTTAATTGAAAGAGTCTGCGGAATTTGTTCGCATACACATTCTACATGTTTTGTTCAGGGTGTTGAAGAATTGGCTAATGTCGAAGTTCCGAAAAGAGGACTTTATATAAGGACTATTGTTGCAGAACTTGAGCGCATTCACAGCCATTTGCTATGGCTCGGCGTTGCCGGGCATGAAATAGGATTTGACACTCTTTTAATGTATTCATGGCGCGACAGAGAAGTCGTAATGGATATTTTGGCTCTTATAACAGGAAACAGGGTTCATTATGCTGCAAACGTCATTGGCGGCGTAAAACGCGATATAACACCAGAAAATTTGAAAAAAATTATGAAGTCCCTTGATATACTTGAGAAAAGAACGAAGTATTATGTAAAAGTTGCTACCGAAGAAGTTTCTTTAATAGAAAGACTTTCAAAAGTAGGGTATCTATCCCATGATGATGCAGTAAGGCTTGGAGCAGTTGGCCCGACCGGACGCGCATCGGGAATTGATGCTGATACAAGACGAGACGATCCTTATGCATCTTATGCTGATGTAGATTTCAAGGTTATTACGAGCGACCTCAACGATGTTTATGGCAGGACGGTAGTAAGAGTCCTGGAACTCATAGAATCATATAAAATTATTCGCCAGCTAATTGACAAACTGCCTGAAGGACCTGTTTCTGTTAGAGTGCCTAGAAAAATTCCTCAAGGAGAAGTTGTCAGCAGATACGAAGCCCCAAGAGGCGAAGATATTCATTATATTAAATCTAACGGAACAGAGATCCCTGAAAGAGTAAAGGTGAGAGCTCCGACGCTTGCAAATATCCAGGCTGTTACAAAAATGCTTGAAGATGGATACTTGGCAGATTCTACAATTGCAATAGCAGCGATAGATCCGTGCTTTTCATGTACGGATAGAATGATTATCGGGCTACAGGATCCCGACGGAAAACCCAGAGGGTCAATGGATTGGAAAGCTTTAAGAAATTACAGTATTGAATGGAATAAAAAGAATAGAGGAATAGATTTTTCAAAAAATAAACTATTTAAGGGTTAAGAAATGGGTTTTTTAGAAGTAGCTTTTGCATTATTTTCAATATTTGTATTTCCCGGGTTTTTGTTCTTGGGTGTATTTGGTTTTATTGCGGAATATGCCGATCGAAAACTTTACGCGAAGATGCAAAACAGGATCGGCCCTCCGTGGTTTCAGCCTTTTGCAGATTTTATTAAGCTAATCGGCAAGGAAGAAATTGTGCCCCAAGCAGCTGATGCAGGCATGTTTAAAATACTTCCTGTTTTTGCCGTTACAGCAGTCGTTTCCTCTTTCTTATATATTCCTTTATGGAAAACAACTTCACTTTTTTCTTTTGACGGCGATATTATAGTAGTGCTGTATCTTTTAACGATACCGACTTTAACATTTGCTTTGGGCGGCTGGCATTCAACTTCTCCTTATGCAGGCATAGGTGCTATGAGAGCCTTGACTCAGCTTTTTGCATATGAAGTACCGCTTTTTATGGCAATTCTTTCACCGGCGGTCTTGGCAAATACCTGGTCTTTAACAAAAATGATTAATTTCTATCAACAAAACCCTACATATATATTCTTTAACATCATAGCTTTTGTAGTAGCTTTGGCTGCTATACAAGGCAAACTAGAGAAAGTACCCTTCGATGCTCCGGAAGCTGAAACAGAAATTGTTGCAGGGGCTTTTACAGAATATAGCGGCAAATATTATGCAATGTTTAGAATGGCTATAAGCATGGAGCTTGTGGTTGGAGCAGCGCTTATTGCCGCAGTGTTTCTGCCATTTGGATTTAAATTCGGACCTATAATAGGCTTTCTGGTATTTTTAGTCAAAACGTTCTTTATAATATTTTTACTTGCGGTTATTCGCACCGCGTATGCAAGGCTCAGAATAGACCAGGTAGTTACTTTTTGCTGGAAATTCTTGGCTCCAATAGCGCTTTTGCAAATTGTTATTAACTTCGTTTTAAAAGGTATGTTACTATAATGAAAAAAATCGGCGCAATGATACCGCAGTTGTTTGCTTCACTTTTTAAAAAAGTTGCTACAGAAAATTATCCTTTTGAGAAATATGATAAACCGGAACATTTCAGGGGAAGAATTATTTTTGATCCTCTCAAATGTATAGGATGTCAGCTCTGCGTAAAAGACTGCCCTTCAAAAGCAATTAAAATAAACAAGCTTGGAGATAAAGAGTTTGAATGCATTATTGATCTGGCAAGATGTGTTTTTTGCGGTCAATGCGTTTATATATGTCCTAAACAAGCCTTAAAATCATCCAAAGATTTTGAACTCGCCCAGCTTACAAAGAAAAACTTCAAGGACGTTTTCAATGCAAAAACAGTCTCAAGAACTAAACCTAAAGAAGATTCTGAGAAAAAGTCTGACTAATGCTAAAAAAATAGCGATTTTGAGCATTGGTTCTGAACTTAGAGCTGACGACGTTGCCGGGGTGCTCGTTGGAAGAAAGCTTGAAGAACTGTGCAAAAAGCAAATTAAATCCAAAAAATTAAAAATCTTTCATGGTGAAAACTCGCCTGAAAATTTGACCGGTGAAATTAAGCAGTATAAACCAACTCATCTCATTATTATTGATGCGGCTGATACAAGTGCAGAGCCCGGAACTATAGATATTATCGATGTTGAGCAGGTTGGCGGGATATCTTTTACTACACATCTTTTGCCGATAAAAGTTATGATAGATTATCTCTTGCAGTCTTTTAAATGCAGGGTAACAGTGCTCGGCATACAACCAAAATCAATCCAATTTGGAAAATCCCCGTCTAATGAAGTCCTAGAATCGGTTGATCAAATCTCTCAAAGCATTAAGGAAATAATCGAGTAGGGCTATTTACTAACAAACACAGTCTGCGTAGGATAAGCAAATTCGAGATTTTGTTTTTCAAACTCTTCTTTAATTTTTAAATTTATTTCCTGCTGTATATCCATATATTTATTGTAATCACTGCCCAGAACATGGTATACAACTTCAATGTTTAAACTAAAATCTCCGTAAGAATGAAAATGTGCTCTGTCAAAAATCGTATCTTTAACATTTTTTATCACTTCTTCAACTGTTTTGACGGCTGTTTTTAATCCGTCCGCTTTTGTCTGATATGTAAGCCCCAATTTAAAAACAACTCTTCTTTTCTCCATTCTTTTGTAATTCTTTATTTTAGAGTTTGTCAGCATTGTATTTGAAAAAATAAGCTGCTCGCCACCGAGACTCCTAATTTTAGTTGTTTTAAGACCTATATGCTCGACAGTTCCGAGATAATCGTCAACAATAATAAAATCACCGGTTTCAAAGGGGCGGTCAAACAAAATCGTAACAAAACTAAATACATCTGCTAAAACAGATTGTGCTGCTAGTGCTACTGCAATACCTCCTATACCAAGCCCTGCAATAAGGGCTGATATTTTTACTCCTAAATTATCTAAAACTAAGAAAGCAGCAATACCAATAACAACTGTTTTTATAGTGAAAATGAATCCTTTAACTCCGCTGTCATCTTTCGAAACTCCTCTTCTCTTTGTAAAATACTGCTCTATTACATAATTTATTGTTTCCAAAAGCATTTTTGTGCCAAAGAATATGAATAATCCTACAGCCAGCATATTGATAAATTCATCTATCCGCGCTTGCACATTTAAATACTTTGTGCTTAATGCAAAGGATCCAAAATATAGCAATGGAATGACATTTTTATTCAGTTGCCTTACAATAAAATCATCCATCGAAGTTGTTGTTTTCTTTGCAAGAAATTCCAATCTTCTAATAACAATATAATTTAAAAGCAGTACTGAAAACAAACATGCAAAAAATATTCCAACGCTGATGAAATAGTCCATCACCCTGTTGCCCATAATCATTTTATAAAGAATGTCTTGGTACATTTTTCCCCTCCTTTAATAATTATTCAATGCTTAATATTTTTAGATCAAATATAATTGTCTTTCCTGCTAATGGGTGGTTCAAATCCACAATAATATTATCTTCCCCTACATCAACTACCGTAGCCTCTACCATATTACCATTTGAAAGATTGAGCTTCAAGGGCATGCCTCTTTCAAGCTTTATATTATCCGGCACTACTGATTTTTCAAATTTCATAACCAAAGACTCATCCCTCAGTCCATACCCTAAATCCGGTTCGATCGTGATAGATTTTTCATCGCCAATGTTCATTCCCTTTACGCCGTCTTCAAAGCCCCGTATTACGGTACCCGCACCCACGACAAAATCTAACGGCTTTTCTTTTTGAGATTTATCAAAAACAGTACCGTCTTCCAGTTTTCCGATATATTCAAGTTTTACCCTGCTGCCTTGTTTGATCATTAGTCATCCTCTATTAACTGCAGCGCTGCTCGCTTAAATTAACTACACCATCTTTGATATCAATTATCTTAGATCCATAGCAATTAATTACAGTCGTATTGTCTATTTTTGTAATTTGCGGTTTATTTGAATCCAATATGTGAACATGTCCGTGCAGCCACAACAACGGTGAAACATTTTTAATAAACCTCTTGAAGCATTTAAATCCTGTGTGGCAAATATTGTCTTCATCATGTATTCCAAATATTGGAGCGTGTGAGATCACAATAATGTCTTTTTTCTTTCTTCCCAAAAGCATCTCTTTCAAACGATAGAGCTTTACTTCCCATTCGAGAGATCTGACGATCCTGTTCATCTGTTTACCTGTATACTGATTTGGATTACCGTTATACCACATCGAACCTTTAAAACCGACGAAAATATAATCCTTAAATATTTCAATCCTGGCGCCCAAATCTTCATACCCGGCAACGTGTGCTACATTTTTTCCTTCAGAAAATCTTGTGATATCTAAGATTTCATTTTCGGGGAGATCGTCGTTGTTTTTACTGCTAATGTCGTGATTACCTGATACAAAAAACATAGTTTTCTTGAGACTGTCAACAATTAACTCTAAGTAGTCTTTTGCAAGATCGCCGCAGGAAACAATACAATCTATGTCATTGTATTTTTCTCTAGAATTTTCCACGCAATGTTCTAAACTCTGCAGTCTTGTATCAGAAACTGCCAGAATTTTTAATTTTTTCTTGCCTTTACCTACAATTTCATTTTTTATACCTTTTACAATATCAACAACAACATCCGGAATTAACTCAAAAAATTTTGAACGTCTGTATTTTTGCAAAAAATCGTTTTTTGTAAAATCAAAACCCACTTTGTGCCCGGATTTTTTGCTTAAATAATACTTATGTTCCTGTATCCATATGTAAAGATCAGTGTAAGTTCTGCCTTTAAAGTGAGTTAGTATATCTTCCGCCAATATTACTTCGACGGTGGGAAGAAACCTTTTTTCATACCAAAGGTAGCTGGAATAAATGATAGATTTTTTTGAAAGTTCTCCATTTTTATAATTTTTTTTGAAATTAAGTATTTCTTCATGGAGCTTCGCAAAACTTGTAAGATCTGTTACTTTCAGCGGATATTTCAATACATCGTTTATGAGACATGTATTCTTCTGAAATTCATCTTCTTCCAATTTTATAAGAAACCTTCTTGCTCTGTCGGTATTATATTGGTACTTTCTATTTACCGAGAGATTCATTTTAAAACGTATCTTTATTACTTCTGCATCAATTTCCTTCGCCCCCAATTCATTTACTGCAACCGTAACTCTATGGTGGCCGTCAATAATAAAATAATTATCAAGTATTTGATAGACCTTAATCGGCGGTAGAATCTTTCCCGAAAGCATTACGTCTTTTACGCTTTCGTATTTTAAGCTAGATTTTTCTTTTTTTGCCAGAAAACCTTCAGAAAAATCATCATATCTCCCGAGACTTCCGACAATTTTGAAGATACTTATCGTTTTAATACCAAGATTAATCTGGCTTACATTTTCAAGGTGTTTTTCAATGTTTGTAAAATCTATTAAAGTGTTTTTAATATTTTTCATTAAAGTTTTTTACCGGAGTTAATACTCTTTGGTTTGGACACTTTTCGCGGGGGGAAATAAGGCTGAATTATATCTTTATCTTTCCCTATTTTTTTGAGTTTGTTATAAATCATGACCCACACACAATCAGTTTCAATGTCAGTTTCACACTTATCACCAATGGCACCGCCGCAAGGTCCGTTAATCATTCCTTTTGCGCAGCGTGACACTGGGCAAATATTTCCTGTTTTGTCCAAAATACATTCCCCGCATACCGAACAATATTCGTGGAAAACTCCTATTCTTTCAGTGGTTCCCACAAAAACAGGATTTAACCCGGGAACTATAGCCTTGTCAACAATTTTTTCTACTGCCTGGACTCCTGCACCACATGCTAAAACTAAAATGCATTGCGAGGATAACAACTCTGAATTTTTACTTAAATCTTTTTTTACTATACGCATATCACACGGTGTGTCTAAGACAATATAACCGGAGACTTTTTTACCTTTTGATTCCAATAGCGACTTCATATTCTTTACGGCCTCTTCGCTTCCGGTATTACATTTAGTAGCACATGCATCACATCCAACAATAAATATTTTACTGAAATCTGCTAAATTTTTACTGATTTCTTCGAATGGTTTTGAAACTGTAATTATCATGGCTGTGCCTGCTCTACATTGGATATTTTTGACGCGGCTTTCTCAATACCTATTTTCAAAATATTATTCAGCACATCTGAGGCATTTTTTAACATCAAGGTGGCAGTTTCGTTTTCTTCTTTTTTGAATTTTGATAGGACAAAATCTGCAGGGTCACGCTTTTCGGGCACAGGGCCTACTCCAAGCCTTAAACGTGCAATATTTGGCGTTCCAAAATGTTCGATAACTGATGACAAACCGTTATGTCCGCCGGAAGATCCGTTACTTCTAAGTCGAAGTGTTCCTAGAGGGATGGAAAAATCATCTATTATTACTAAAATCTGATCGTTTGAAATTCTAAAATAATCTGCTATTTTTTTTACTGCAAAGCCTGAATTATTCATATATTGCTGTGGTTTTGCAATAATTAAATCATTCAAGCTTTTAATTTTCAAAACATCAGCTATGTCATTCCAGTTTTTTAAATTTTCTTCACAATCTTTTAAAAAAAGATCAATAACTTTAAAACCTATATTATGTCGGGTTTCAGTATATTCTCGCCCGGGATTTCCTAAGCCTACAACAAGTTTAATTTCAGACATATCTATTGCTTAGACTACTATTTTTTGCCGCCAGGCTCTTCAGCGCCTTTGGGTTTCTGCTCAGCCTTAGCGGGCGGAGCGCCTTCTGCGCCTTCTTCACCTTCTTCTTTTTTGCCCTTAGTAATTACTTCGGGTTCAGCCGCTCCTGCTTCGACTACTTCTTCTGCAGGTTTTTCCTCTTCAACTTTCGGGATAACAACATTTACAATAACTGCCTTTGGATCAGTTTTTATCTCAATTCCCTCTTGTTTCGGTAGATCACCCACTGTTACTGCGTTTCCAAGCTCCAGCTTTGATACATCAAGGCTGATATGTTTCGGCATATCTTTAGGCAAACAGCTTATAGTTATTTCTCTTAACAAATGCTCCAAAATACCGCCCGAAAGCTTAACGCCAGGAGCTGTGCCTTCAATATGCAAAGGAACACTAACTTCAACCTTTTCTTTCAATGAAACAGACTGGAAGTCCACGTGTATGGGAACTTGCGAAATCATGTCTCTTTGTATTTCTTTCACAATTGCGGTTTTATTGTCATCGGGAAATTTTAATGTACATAAAACATTGCTTCCGCTTTCTTCTATAATTTTACCGAACTTTTTTGCATCAATTGATAAAACGATAGTCTTTTTCTTTTTTCCATAAAACACGCACGGAATCTTTCCGTCCGATCTAGTTGTTTTCAAATTACTTTTTTTAGATACGTCTCTCAATTCGGCTTCCAAAATTACTTCTTTCATCTAAATCTCCTTTTAGCGTTTTTCTTATAAAATTTCCTTTTAGCTTCTTTAAATAAAATCTATCCTGTGGATAAGATTTGTCCCCTGGGATTATAATTCCTCCAAACACCAATTTTTTTAAACAAAAAGTTCACTAACAGACTTATCTTTGTATATGCGCTCAATAGCATCGGCTAAGATACTTGCAACGCTTAAAACTTTTATCTTTTTACTCTTTTGCCCATTGATAGGGATTGAATCTGTAATTATAACTTCTTCGAGACAAGATTTTTCAATTTTTTCCTTTGCATTACCTGAGAGAACACCATGCGAAGTCGCGGCATACACCTTCACGGCTCCTGCACTTTTAATCGCTTCTGCAACTTGGGTTAAAGTACCTGCGGTATCAACCATATCATCAAGAATAATTGCGGTCCTCCCCCTTACCTCTCCTATGATATTCATAATCGCTGCTTCGTTCGGACGAGGACGCCTCTTATCGACAATTGCCAGGTCAGCATTTATATGCTTTGCAAAAGCGCGGGCTCTTTCCACGCCACCCGCATCCGGAGAAACTACAATCGGATCTTTAATTTTTTTGGTTTTGAGATACTTCAAGAATACCGGTATGGCATAAAGGTGGTCAACAGGTATATCAAAAAATCCCTGTATTTGGCCTGCATGTAAATCCATGGCTAAAACCCTTGTAAAGCCGGACGCAACAAGAAGGTTCGCAACCAGCTTTGCAGAAATCGGCACCCTCGGGGCAGATTTTCTATCCTGTCTGCTGTAGCCGTAATAGGGAATTACTGCCGTTATTCTTCTCGCCGATGCTCTTCTTAATGCATCGCCGATAATAAGAAGTTCCATTATGTGTTCATTAGCCGGAGAACTTGTAGACTGAACAACAAAACAATCCGCTCCGCGCACGTTCTCATTGATTTGCACCTGTATTTCACCGTCGCTAAAACGTGTGACATCAGCATCGCAGAGCTTTTTACCCAATTTTTTTGCTATTGCTGCGGCCAAAGGCCTGTTGGCATTTCCTGAAATAACTTTGAGTTCCATTTTTACCTCTTTCTTTTTTTGTGAATTTGTCTATTTCTTGCTATTGCTAATGTATCGGACGGAACAGTATCCGTTATTGTGGACCCAGCCGCAAGAATAACATTTTTTCCGATTTTTACAGGGGCTATTAAGTTTACATTAGACCCTATAAACGCGCCGTCGCCAATGAAGGTTTTACTTTTTTTCACGCCGTCAAAATTGCATGTAATGGTTCCTGCGCCCACGTTCACTTTTTTGCCGACATAAGTATCGCCAATATAAGACAAATGGTTGACTTTGGCGCCTTCATTTATTGTGGAGTTTTTTATTTCGCTGAAATTTCCCACTTTTGCCCCGGGTTTAATTATGGATCCGGGCCTAAGATTTGAGAACGGACCTATTTTTGCGCCTTTTAAAACTTTTGAACTAACAACATAAGAACTTTTAATTTCAACTTCAGAATCTATGCTGCTGTTTTTTATGAACGAGTTGGGGCCAATGATGCAGCCCTCCCCGATTGAACATTTTTCTTCTATAATCGTGCCGGGATAAATTACTGTATCGCGTCCAATTTTAGTATCAGCAGAAATATAGGTGTTCACAGGATCTATGATTGTTACGCCGCTATGCATCAGATCGACCAAAATATTACGCTGAACGATTTTTTCCGCACAAGCCAAATCTAGGCGGCTGTTTATTCCGAGGATCTCTTCGTTATTCTGTACGCAATATGCGCCTACGGTTTTGCCTAAACTATTCAGTATGGAAATTACATCTGTTAAATAATACTCTTTCTTTTTATTTGAATTGCCGATTTTAGAAACTGCCGCCCAAATAAGGGAACTGTCAAAACAATACATACCGCTGTTAATTTCTTTTACTTTCTTTTGGTCCTGGCTTGCGTCACGCTCCTCGACAATACTTAAAACATTTCCTTCTTTCGACCTCAAGATTCTTCCGTAACCGGTCGGATTACTAAAATTCGTCGTCAATACTGTGGCAGCATTATTAGATAGTCTATGCGTTTTTAATAGCGCTTTTAGAGTTTCCGGCTGTATTAGAGGAGTATCGCCGCAGAGAACAATGATATCTCCACTGAAACCAGACAATTTATTTTTTGCCTGTTTTAATGCATCTGCGGATCCAAGCTGCTTTTTTTGCTCAACAAAGAGCGCGTTTTCGCCTCTTAATTGGTCTTTAACTGAGTCGCCCCCGTGCCCAATCACTATAACGCTCTTGCTTGGTTTTAAAGGGTAAGATGCAGAAAGAACCCATTTAATCAAAGGTTTGCCTGATATACTGTGCAAAACCTTCGGTTTTTTGGACTTCATTCTGGTGCCTTCACCAGCCGCCAAGATTACCATCGCCAAACTATTTTTCATATTTAACACTCATGCTTTTTTATTTACGCTCCGGGACATGGATTCGAACCATGACTAAGGGATCCAAATTCCCTTGTGCTACCATTACACCATCCCGGAATTACGGAGTAGATTCCATGATTAAAAAGAGATGAAATTAAGGAGGCTCAAAGCTTTTGTTGTGGAGCTTCTTTTATCTTTTCTTCGTACGCATTAAGAATCTTTTGCTCAAGCTCTTTCCTAAAATCGCTATTTATCGGATGAGCTATATCTTTAAATGTTCCGTCGGTTTTTTTCCGGGAAGGCATGCAGACCATCAGCCCTCTTTCGCCCTGCACGATACGCAAATTGTGGATCACAAAAACATCATCAAAAGTAACTGCTGCATAAGCTTTAAGCTTTTCTTCGCCCTTCGGGAATACCCTGACTTCAGTAATCTTCATAGCCCCTCCAGAATCAAATCGACTTAACTACCCAAACCTTCCATTTCTTGTTGCGCAGCTTTGCCTTTATTTTCTCGCCCATTTTTGCAGACGACACCTCGCCAAAAACCGCTGCCCCAGAGCCCGACATCAGGCTTTTGCAGCCATGCTTTTCAAGAGTTTTTTTAATGATCAAAATTTCGCTATATTTTCTAAAAACAACTTCTTCAAGCCGATTGAAAAAACACCCCTCATAGCTCGGAGCCGAAGGACTACTCAACAGGGTATAGATTCTATTAATTTCTCGCTTTCTTGTCAATGGAAAATGCAAATTCTGATATACCCATGATGTGAATATTGGAAACCCCGGAAAAATAAGAATAAAGTGCTTGGATTTTAGCCTTTTTACCGGTTTAATGGTATCTCCGATACCCGTGGCTATTGCCGTTCCGCCGGTCAAGAAAAAAGGTACGTCTGCACCGATTTTTGATGCTATTTTTGATAGATTTTTCAATGTGATTTTGATTTTCCAAAGCTTAACCAAACCCTTCAAAACGGCTGCGGCGTCCGAAGACCCCCCGCCCAAACCGGCTCCAACAGGAATATGCTTAATAAGGCTGATTTTTGCTCCTTCTCTGATTCCAAATGTTTCTTTTAAAACCATCGCTGCTTTAAAAACAAGATTTGTCTTATCGGTAGGCAAACCGGCAGTATTACATTTAAACGTGATTTTTTCTTTCCCGGGTTCAATATAGATTTCATCGTACAGATTTACTGTCTGCATTATACTTTCAATATTGTGATAACCATCGGGTCTACGGTTTTTAACTTCCAAAAAAAGATTAATTTTTGCCGGCGCTAGAACTTTCATTTTAGGGTTTTAAGAATATTTCCTGGTCTAAGGCTTGATTTATAGTATATTTCCTAAGGTTCAGTTTTCCGGAAATCTCACCTTGGGTAGCAAACTCTAACATAGTAGGAAGATACGTAAATTGAACAAATTTATTTTTTGAAAATCTCACTCTCGTCCCGTTCGTTAAAACACATTCTTTAAGCAGAGATTTTTTTCTATCAATCACTAATTTTCTTTTCCCCAGTTCATATACAAAGCTACCGCCTTTTTTTCTCACCTCTACTTCTTCCGACTGAAAATCTTTCAAACTGAAGGCATCGGAATTTTTGAAAAATGACTTCAACGCTTCCGGAATGTTTTCTGAAACAGCCTGAGGAATAACCTTCAACTTTTTATTATATATCATGGTCATGCCAGGAGATGTGATACCGCCTACAATATCTACCCGCCATTTATGCGGCTTTTGGTATTTCATCTGTCCTTGAAATTGAAAATTATATGAATTTGATTGACCTGAAAGAATAAAGGTTGACCTCAATGATTTGATATTTTTTGAATCGTCGATAATTTTTTCTAGTACCGATTTTTGAAAATCTCTTTCGGTCATTGTTTTTTCAAACAACTTAATTTTTTTGCGCATTAACTTATTTTTCGGTTCCAGCTCCCCCGCTTTTTTATACGCAATCCAGGCTTTGGACTTTCTGCCCATTTTTGCCCTAACATCTGCAAGGTGCCCCCAGATGGTCGCGTCATAAAGCATCTTAGCCGCTTTTTCGAGCTCTTTTTCTGCCATTGTATATTCTTCCTGGCGGTAGAGTACCCAGCCGTAAGAATCTATGTATGCGGGATTTTGCGGATCAATTTCTAGAGCTTTTTCGATGTACTTTCTAGCTTTTTCAATTTGAATATTTTTGTCTGCATAGGAATACCCAAGATAGTTTAATGCTTTCGCATTTTTTGGATCCTCAAGAATCATTTCTTCAAGCTGTTTTGCAGCCATGTCAAACCTTCCCCACTTGTCATACATGATGGCCAAATGGAAAGAAACATCGCTAAGCTTGGGATCCAACTTTAATGCAATTTTAAAGTTTGTCTCTGCCTTAAAATATTTTTTTACATCATAGTATGCTAAACCCAAAAGATAAAAAAATGTCGGATTTTCCGGCTCAAGTTTTGCGGCCTTTTTAAGACATTCAATTGCTTTTATGTGCTTACCCTTTGAAGAGTAATAATAACTCAGACGCGCTAATAACCTCCCTGTTTCCTCCTTTTCTTTGAGGATTTCGAAATACTTAATTGCTTTATCCCAGTCTTTTCTTTCCTCTGCCAAAACACCAAGCCAAAAAACTATACTGTCGTCATTCATATCTGCTTTATAGGCTTTAAGAAAATATTTTTCCGCCTTTGAGTAATTTTTGATTTTGTAATGCAGGCCTCCGATATAGAGAAGTATCGTCGTGTTATCCGGCGCAAAATCCAGGCATTTTTCATACTGTTTTATGGCAATATCGATTTTATCTAGTTTTTCATACAATTGAGCAAGAGAAAAGTACGCCTCATAGCTTTCGGGTTCTAGAAAAATAGTTTTTTCAAACGATTTCAGCGCCTCATCATGTTTTCCAAGTCTTTCCAGTGCCACACCCTTTTGGTAATAGCCTTCGGCTGACTCGGGTTTGTGTCTGATATATTTGTCCCAGTACTTTATGGCCTTTCCGGGCTGGTCATCGGATGAAAAATAGGCAGCAAGATAAAGAATAGCATTTTCATTATCGGGATCAATTTTTAAAACACTTTCCCAAGCATTTCTTGCTTTGTCAGTTTGTCCATTAATCAGATAAAAACTCCCCAAAAAAAGATGGGTATATATGTTTTTGCTGTCTAATTTTTCCAGCTTTTCAGCGGTTTCAAGCGCCTTGTAGCGGTCGCCTGCCCGCCAGTAAGCATATGTCAGATCCCTGTACACAGAAACAGCATTTTCATCATTTTCTATTACATATTTGTACTCGCTGATGGCAGTACGTAAATCGCCGTCTTGAGCCGCAAGAAGCCCCCGAAGATATGCTAAGTATGCATTCGGCATCATTGCGTTTAAATTAAGCGATAAACTCATTAAAATAACTACAAAAAATAATAGTTTGTTCAAAAAATGTTTCATAAATTTTTTGCCATTAATACCGCGTCTTCATTACAGTAATATTTCGGCCGCATGCCTACTTTTTCAAATCCTGCAAATCCATACAATTTTTTTGCATTCTCATTACTATTTCTGACTTCTAAAAATACTTTTTTTACCTTTTTCTCATTTAGAACGCTTAATAAATAATTTAAGATCTTTTTGCCCACGCCTTTTGAGCGGTAATCCGGATGCACGGCCAAATTTACAATATCGGCCTCATCTGAAAAATCCCAGAATCCGCCGTATCCGATAATTTTATCTTGTAGTTCGAAAATAAAAAAGTTAGAAACACCCAATTTTATTTCTTTTTCAAACATACCTTTATTCCAGGGATCAGCAAATGAGAGCTGCTCAATTTCTAAAACCGCATTGATGTGCTTTTTTTCTAACTTTTCAATTTTTAAGTTCAAATCTATTACCTGACGGTCAGTTTGACGGCAAATTTTATCGCTTCAACCATGGAACTTTCATCCGCTATGCCTTTGCCTGCGATATCAAAAGCTGTGCCGTGTCCCGGAGACGTTCGAATAAACGGCAGTCCGACCGTTGTGTTTACTATTCGTTTATCATTTAAGCATTTTAGGGCGATCATTGTCTGATCATGGTACATTGTAACAAGAAGATCCATTTGGCCGTTTTTCATGCTTAGCCATGCGCTGTCAGACGGCAAGGGCCCTGTAACATCTATCTTTTTATTTTTGAGTATTTTTATGGCCGGTATAATAAATTTCTTTTCATCTTTTCCGAGCAACCCATTTTCTCCCGAATGAGGATTCAAGGCGCATATTCCGATTCTCACGTTTTTAATTTTAAGCTTTTCCTTCAAAAAATTATTTACTAAAAGAGTTGTGTCAGTAATTTTTGAAGATGATATATTTTTCCCGATATCATTTACGGAAATATGGCGTGTTATCATAACAGACCGAAACTTGCCCGCAGTCATGAGCATTGCATATTTTTTTGTGTTGGTAAAATCAGCTAAAAGCTCAGTATGGCCGCGATACTGAATTCCCGCCATACTAAAAGCATCTTTTGAAATAGGTGCAGTAACAACTGCGTTTATTTGCCTGCTTTTAATAAGCTCAACGGCCCTAACCAGATATTTATATGAAGAAATGCCGCTTAAAGAGGAGTATTTTCCTGAAACAATCTTTTTTTTAGAAGGTATCGGAACGTCAATGATAAATGCATTTATTTTTTTATGGAGATACTTTTTTTCGCCGATTATTACTGGGATGCAGATTTTTTGTACCTCAAGGCGAGAAAGTGCTTTGGCTACAACCTCAGGGCCTATACCGGCAGGATCTCCAATTGTAATACCTATGCGGGGAATATTCATGCGTAAACTTAACTGATAAGAACTAATTTTTATTCAGGGCTGTTAATTTTTATTGTTGCTTTGCTTTTGAGCTTTTTCATCCATTTATCATACTGCTCTTGGGCCTTTTTCTGGAATAAAAACTCTTTGATATCATTTTTAACATCGTCAAATTTTAGTTTTCTGGCGGCTCTTTTTTCTTCAACTTTTATTAAGTGATATCCGAATTCGGTCTGTACAGGATTTGAGACTTTCCCAACTCCGACAACAAACGCGGCTTTTGAAAATTCGGGCACCATGTCTGCGCGGGCAAAAAACCCTAAATCTCCACCGCTTCTTTTTCCGCTTGGATCATCAGAATATTTCTCTGCTAAAACTTCAAATTCCGCACCTTTATCCAATTGGTTTTTTACGTCTTTTATTTTTTTCAAAGCGGCGGATTTTTTCTGCATAGAGGCATCTTTGTCAACAGCAATAAGTATATGGCGAGCTCTCACCTTTTCAGAACTTGCTCTCTTAAAAAGTTTTGCTAAAGAACCGAGCTCTTCCTCTTCAGTTTTGTTAAGCCCCAAATTTTTCCCGGCCATCTTTTTTTCTATCTTATCAAAATAATCCTTTATTTCATCTTCTTTCGGATGAGGGGTTTTGGCCTTTATTTCCTGCTCAACAAGTTTCATGACCATAAGCTGTTCTTCGGTTCTTTTTTCAAATTCGGCTAAAGATACATTTCCTTTTTTAAGCTCTTCTTTAAATGCTTCTTCGGAGGGGAATCTGCGTTTAATCTGCTCCATGGCTTGTTCTACTTCCCTTTTTGCAACGCGTATCTTTTTCTTTTTTGCTTCCTGCTTTGTAAGTTTGTCGTCGATCATCTGGTCTAATATTCTCATCCGCAGTTCTTTTATTTTTTCAGGTGTTTGATCTTCTTTAGGAGTAACCATACGGAACTGCTCCATCACAGGCTCCATTATCTCTTCAAACTCAGACGCCATTATTGCTTTGCCGTCAACAATGGCAACGGTTTTGTCTACAACCTTAGCAAAAAGATTTGAATTGAGCACAACAGCAAAACATATCAACGTAATAAGATAAAACAATTTTTTAAGCATAAAACCTCT
Organism: Elusimicrobiota bacterium; assembly: GCA_042562855.1. Classification (GTDB taxonomy): domain Bacteria; phylum Elusimicrobiota; class Endomicrobiia; order Endomicrobiales; family JAPLKN01; genus JBHPNE01. The sequence continues at coordinate 4,170 of JBHPNE010000014.1, read as the reverse complement.
CCTAACCTATATTTAATTATTAACTTTCCGGGATTTGCTCGTCTGGAATTGGGCTTTGAGGCATTTCGGGCGACTTAATGTTAATATTTTGGAGCTCTTCATAGTTTACACTAACCTTATACTTTCTTTTTGTTTCCTCAAGCCAGGCATCAAATTTTACTTTTTCAATAATATTGCCAATAGTCTCTTTTGCATTGTCCTGTGACACTTTCGGCAAGGCCTTTTCCTTTATTTTTTTAATTACATGATATCCAAACTGTGTTTTCACGACATCAGAAATCGTATTGAGTTTTAAACGAAAAACCGCTTTTTCGAACTCCGGCACCAGGTCCCCTTTTCTGAAAGGTCCTATCTCACCGCCGCGGACCGCTGAAACAGCATCTTTTGACATTTCCTTAGCAACTTTAGAAAAATCTTCTCCTGCTTTTACTCTTTTTAGGGCTATTCTTGCATCTTCTATTGTCTCAAGCAATATATGTTTTGCAACGATTTCTACTGGACGGTCGAAATCCTTCTTATTTTCCTTATAGTAATTTTCAACTTCTGTTTCGGTTGTGCCAATCTTGTTTTCATGGAGATGCCTTACATACATTTCCATTAGTAAATTTTCTCTATAGTCTCTGAGCCTTTTAGCTTGGTCTTTTCTAAAATCCGCTAAAGCTTTCTTATAATCTTTGGTTTTTAAGAATCCGTCCTTTCTTGCGGCTTCAAGAACAATTCGCTCACGCACTAAAAGGTCCAAGAACTGCTTTTTGCCTGCATCAGTGCTTAAGAAAGCAAGATACATTGGAGGAGCTTCTGACATTCTGTCCTCAAGCATTCCCTGTGTGATTTTATCGCCGCCGATTTTTGCAACCAGCTTGCCTTTACTGCTGCATCCTGAAAAAACAACGAAAGATACACAAATAAGCGTCAAAAAATATTTCATTAAATACTCCTTTATATTGTATTGTACTTGCATGAAAATTCCAAAAAATACCGTGAAATGCTAACAAATTTTACTTGTTAAGTCAATGAAAATACGCCCAACCTCAAAAATTAATCATGGGTGTCCCCATGTTTAGTTTTCGAAGAAAACTTATGGGGATAGTATATTGAATCCGCTTGAAAAATAGTGTAGAATACTACAAATCTAACTACCGCTTTGGAGGATTCAAGAATGGCTGAGATGGTTAAACTAAATTATGCTAATTGCTTAAAAAGTTTTGTAGGTGCTTCAGGAATAGGTATTGAAAACTTAAATGCTTTGGAACCCGAGATTGTCCAAGCGCATAAGTCCATCCTTGAACAAAAAAAACAGGGAAAGCTTGGTTTCATGGAGCTTCCATTTAAAACAAAGGATGCAAAAGATATAAAATCTATTGCAAAAAAACTATCTCCTAAGTTTGAGAATTTCGTTGTAATTGGTATCGGAGGGTCTGCTCTTGGTAATATTGCCTTGCAGCAGTCATTAAGACATCCTTACTGGAACCTTTTAAACAAAAAAGCTCGCAAGGGCGCTTTAAAGCTTTTTGTTCCGGATAATGTTGATCCAGACTATATTGCAGGTCTGGTTGACGTTATAGATTTCAAAAAAACATTATTTAATGTTATTTCAAAATCCGGAAGTACCGCGGAATGTATGGCAAACTATTTTGTACTAAAGAAGATTTTGCAGAAAAAAGTCGGTAAAAATTACCATAAACATATCATTGTTACAACAGATGTAAAAAATGGTTATTTAAGAGAAGTAGTAAAAAAAGAAAAGCTGGTAAGCTTTGTGGTCCCTGCCAATGTTGGCGGAAGATTTTCAGTATTAAGCCCGGTGGGGCTTATTTCTGCGGCTTTTACCGGAATTGATATAGAAAAACTGCTTTTAGGCGCTGCCGAAATGGCCGAGAAGTGCTCTGCTGACAGTCTAATGGAAAACCCGGCAGCGCTATATGCTGCCATTCAATTTTTGTTCTATAATTGTGGCCAGCCAATGTCTGTTATGATGCCTTATTCAAACTCTCTTTATGGGATAGCCGACTGGTACAGACAGCTTTGGGCAGAAAGTTTAGGTAAAAAGACTAACAGAAAGAACGAAACAGTAAATGTCGGGCCAACTCCCATAAAGGCTCTTGGGGCTACGGACCAGCATTCACAAGTTCAGCTTTACATTGAAGGTCCGAGGGATAAAATATTTACGTTTTTGTCGGTTGAAAATTTTTCTAAAACAGTAAAAATCCCATCATATGACAAGCACTATCTTGGCACACACAGCTTAAACTCTTTGCTTAAAGCCGAGGAAGAGGCAACAAGAATGGCTTTAACAAAAGAAGGGAGACCAAATATAACAATATCTTTGCCAAAAATTTCTCCTGAAACAATAGGACAGACATTGTATCTGCTTGAACTTGCAACCGCTTATGCCGGTGAATTATTTGACATAAACGCATTCGATCAGCCCGGCGTTGAGCTTGGCAAACAGCTGACTTATGCTTTAATGGGGCGAAAAGGTTTTGAAAGTGCGAAAAAGGAAATAGAACAGGATTTAGTAAATTCCAAAAGTCAAACATATACAATATGAGGGAAAAATGCGCTTAGTCGTAAAGATTGGAACGAACCTGCTTACAGAAAAAACCGGATCATTAAATGAAAAGCTCATAGGCTCAATAACAAAAGATTTAGCTAAGTTGAAAAAAGCTGGGGCTGAGATTGTTATTGTCACATCGGGCTCTATTGGCGCCGGTATGGGCAAGCTTAAAATTCATAAGAGGCCTAATTCGCTGCGCGAGAAACAGGCACTTGCGGCAATCGGCCAGCCTCTTTTGATGGACATATACCAGGAAAAATTAGGTTCTTTAGGGATTGATATTGCACAAGTTCTTCTAACAAGGCATGATTTTCATGAGCGCGAGCAATACATCAATGCCCGCGATACACTTTTTTCCCTTCTTGAACTCGGCGTAATTCCCATCGTAAATGAAAACGACACTGTTGCAATAGAAGAAATAAATTTCGGAGACAACGACACTCTGTCTGCGTTGGTTGCCGCAACAATTTCCGCTGACTATCTTTTTATGCTTACAGATGTTGACGGCCTGCATAAAGGCGCGCCCGGCAAAGGCGAGCTATTATCAACCGTTGAAAAAATAACCTCTGAAATCGAAAATCATGCGACTGACAAATCAGAAAGCGGTAAAGGCACCGGAGGCATGAAAACTAAAATTTCTGCCGCAAAGATCGCAATTTCATCTGGGGTGAAAACCGTTATAGCAAAAGGGACTGAAAGTAATATTATTAGTAGGATAGTTAATGGAGAGCAAATAGGTACTACTTTTGTCCCCTCAAAGGCAATGTGCGCCAGAAAAAGCTGGATTGCTTTCGGCCCAAAATGCAAAGGAAAAATCTCTATCGATGACGGAGCAGTTAAAGCACTTACAGAAAAAGGGAAAAGCCTGCTTCCCTCCGGCATAACTTCAGTTAATGGTAAATTTGGTGTTGGAGATACTATAAGTATTGTTGATTCTAAGCATAAAGAGATTGCCCGCGGTCTTACATATTATTCTTCTAAAGATATAGAAAAAATGAAAGGCAAGAAATCAGAAGAGATAAAAAAAATACTGCCTCATCATAATTTTGAAGAGATAGTCCATAGAGATAATCTGGTAACACTTAATAACTGTTAGTTCTTGCCACTGCATTACGCAGCTCTAAAAATTTCCTTTATCTGTTTTATTGCTGGCTCGGCAGATGTATTAATAATTTCTTCCACTTTGAATTCCGGCTCTTCAAGTTGCGCCAATTTCATGACCAAACCGCCAACTGAAGCTATAGACAGCAAGCTAGCAGTCCCTCCCCAAATTTCGCCATCATATTGATATCCTTCCGACAGCAAGCCATTCCTGCTTAAGGCGCTAATTACTGGGTTAAAATTATATTTTATTTCCCGGATAAGCTCATTCGTATTCTTTGATTGAATGCCATATATTAATTCTAATACCGGTATATAACGCGAAATTAGTCCCGGCATGACAATATCTTGCGAATTTTTCAAACCATAGCCGTTAATTATATTTTGAGTTTCACGTTCAATATTTTCTAATTGAGAATTAATATCTACTATATTGTCTTTATTTAATTCATCATTCCTCGAAACGAAGGATAAAAAAAGCAGCAATTCTAAAATGTTTCCGTTATCAACTA
>JBHPNE010000013.1:0-29279 GCA_042562855.1 Elusimicrobiota bacterium | reverse complement strand
ATTTTTTCTCTATACTCTTTTGCTTTAGCTTTTAAATCCTCTGGTATATCGCCTTCAGAAAATTTTGCGCCTAACTCTTCTCCATGCCATATATAAGACTTCATTGTAACAAGATCAACTATGCCTTCAAATTTATCCTCAGCGCCAATTGGAAGCTGTATAGCAACAGCATTTGCTCCGAGTTTCTCTTTAACTGAGTCCAGCAAACTGTAAAAATTTGCTCCTATTTTATCCATCTTATTTCCAAAAACAATTCTTGGAACACCGTATTTGTCAGCTTGACGCCAAACGGTTTCAGATTGAGGCTCTACTCCCGCATTCGAATCAAATACTACGACAGCCCCGTCTAAAACACGAAGTGAACGCTCTACCTCAGCTGTAAAATCAACGTGGCCCGGTGTATCTATAATATTAAACTGACAATCTTTCCAAACACAATATGTCGCAGCTGAGGTAATGGTGATTCCTCTTTCTTTTTCTTGAGCCATCCAGTCCATAGTAGCTGCGCCTTCATGTACTTCTCCAAGCTTATATATTCTTCCTGTATAGAAAAGTATTCTTTCGGTCGCAGTAGTTTTGCCTGCATCGATGTGAGCTACAATCCCGATATTTCTTACTTTGTCTAATGTAAATTTTTTACTTTCTTCTGACATCTATTTAGCTCCTGATTACCATCTGTAATGTGCAAATGCCTTGTTGGCTTCAGCCATTCTGTGAGTATCTTCTCTTTTCTTTATGGCCGCACCTTCTTTTCTGCTTGCTTCAATTAGCTCTGTTGCAAGACGTTCAGACATCGGCCTGCCCTTTCTGCTTTGTGCAAATGTAATTATCCATCTTATTGCTATAGTTGTGGAACGCGCCTGAGGAACCTCTGACGGCACCTGATATGTCGCACCACCGACCCTTCTCGGGCGAACCTCTACCAAAGGTCTTACATTGTCTATCGCTTTATTAAAAACAAGCAAAGGATCTTCTTTTGTTTTTTCTTTCACTATGTCAAACGCATCATACAATACACCCTCAGCAACGGTTTTCTTACCAGCTAATGCTAACTTATTTAAAAAACGGCTTACCAAAACAGAATTATACTTTGAATCTGCATCCGGTAATCCTCGTCTCTCTCTTGGTCTTAATGTTTTTCTTGACATTTTTTCCTCTTAATCTAAAAATAGTTATTTCTTTACAGCTTGAGCTTTTGCTTTTTTTGCACCATACTTGCTTCTGCTCTGTTTGCGCCCATCAACCCCGGTCGTATCAAGCAATCCGCGAATTATATGATAACGCACACCCGGAAGATCTTTAACACGTCCGCCTCTAATCATAACAATTGAATGCTCTTGTAAATTATGACCGACACCTGGAATATAAGAAGTTGCTTCATATCCTGAAGACAATTTTATACGAGCAACTTTTCTCAATGCTGAGTTCGGTTTTTTTGGCGTGGATGTATAAACCCTGGTGCATACCCCACGTCTCTGCGGGCAATTTTTTAATGCCGGCGATTTAGTTTTTTTCTTTATTGAAGTTCTTCCTTTTGCAATTAACTGATTTACTGTTGGCATTTTTTCCTCATAATCCTAATTTTTATTCGCTGTTTTATATTTCAAACCTGTTCCCGCAGGAATCAGATGTCCTATAGAAACGTTTTCTTTCAAGCCTCTTAAATGATCAACCTGCCCCGAAACTGCCGCTTCGGTCAGCACTCTTGTTGTTTCCTGAAATGATGCAGCCGAGATGAATGAATCGGATGACAATGCTGCCTTTGTTATTCCAAGAAGTATCGGCTGTGCAACAGGAGGTTTTCCGCCTTTCTTCTTAACTTCCCTTCTTTCCTTTTCATATCTATATTTCGAAATAATCTCACCGTTTAAAAATTCGCTGCCGCCTGAGTCCGATATACGAACATTGGAAAGCATCTGTCTTACTATAATTTCAATATGCTTATCATTGATGGACACACCTTGAAGACGGTACACCTGCTGTATTTCATTAACAAGATGTTCCTGAACTTCTTTTGGTCCTTTTACTTTCAAAATATCATGAGGATTGACCGCTCCGTCGGATAAAGGTTCGCCCGAACCAACCCTGTCTCCTTCATAAACAACTAAATGCCGCCCGTGAGGTATTATATAGTCTCTTGCCATTTCTGTTTCTTCATTGGTAACGACAACTTTAGAACTTCCCTTTGCTGTCGGCTCTCCCAGTTTTACTATACCGTCAATTTCAGAAACCACCGCAGCATTTTTCGGTCTGCGGCCTTCAAATAGCTCTGCGACTCTCGGCAATCCGCCGGTTATGTCTTTTGACTTTGTAATTTCCTGCGGGATTTTAGCCATTATATCACCGACTAAAATATTATCTCCATGATCAACGACAAGATTGGTATCTAATGGAAGAGGATATTCAGCTAGTTGTTTGCCTGCTTTTTTAATAATAATTCTTGGTCTTAAACGTTCTGACGGATGGTCTATAATAACACGCTCAATTTGACCTGTAATTTTTGATTTTTCTTTATGGAGAGTAACACCTTCTTTGATATCTTTAAGCTCAACCTTACCGTCTATTTCCGAAATAATCGGCTTTGAATGCGGATCCCATTCAGCTAGCAAATCGCCTTTGGAAACTTTTTTTCCCGCGCTAACTCTTACTCTCGCACCATAAGGTATCTGATAAACATCTCTTTTTCTGGCTCCGCTTGCCGAAAGAATCAACTCCGTATTTCGACTCACAACAACCGACCTTCCTTCTTTATTCTTTATTGATTTATAATTATGAAAACTAATTGCTCCGTCATATTCCGCCTTAATTTCTGAACGTTGTACTAATCGGCTTGCGGTTCCACCTATATGAAATGTTCTTAAAGTCAGCTGTGTTCCCGGCTCACCGATCGACTGGGCCGCGATTATCCCTACGGCTTCCCCTACTTCAACCATCTCAGCTGTAGCAGGATGCATACCGTAACATTTGGCACAAATTCCTATTTCTGCCTCGCATGTCAGCGTACTCCTGATTCCAATTCTCTCAATACCTGCCTGTACAAGCTTTTTTGCCATATCTACCGTAATCATCTCTCCGCGTTTTACTATCATCTCTTCATGTAATTCTCCGGCCTTATCAGGTATAATACCCATTGCATTGTCTAAAGCTACTCGCCCGATAATACGTTCTTCCATCTTTTCTATAACTTCATCGCCGCTCTGCAATGTTCCTACTCGCACACCATTAATGGTTTTGCAGTCAGGCTCTGTAACAACAACGTCATGAGCAACATCTACCAATCTTCTTGTGAGGTATCCCGCATCAGCAGTTTTCAATGCTGTATCAGCCAAACCTTTTCGTCCGCCGTGAGTTGAAATAAAATATTCTAAAACCGACAAACCTTCTTTAAAATTTGAAATAACTGGAGACTCGATGATTTCTCCAACTCCTCCGGTAAGTTTTTTTTGCGGTTTCGCCATCAAACCACGCATGCCGGCAAGCTGACGTACCTGTTGCCTAGAACCACGGGCTCCGGAATCCGCCATCATAAATATAGAATTAAACCGATCTTGGCCTTCTTTATACGGAACATCTTTGTCCTTTTTCATTTCGTCAAACATTATATCAGCGACTTTATCAGTCACGTGGGTCCAAATATCAATTACTTTATTGTATCTTTCACTTTCCGTTATCAGGCCCTGTTTGGCCTGTTTCTCAATATCCTTAATTACTTTTTTAGCTTCTTTAACAAGCTCAGCTTTTCTTGGAGGAACTTTCATCTCATCGATGGAGATGGAAACTCCAGCTTTAGTTGCATAACGGTAACCTAGAGTTTTTATCTCATCAAGCAAACCCACCGTTTCTTTGCGACCAATTTTTTTAAAACTAGTTTCAATAAGTTCAGCTAATTCTTTTTTACCTAATGATTTATTGATAAACCCAAGCCCTTTCGGCAGATGTTCATTAAATAGAACTCTTCCGACGGTTGTATAATCTGTCCATTTATTGAAATCGGATTGTTCTGTGTCTTTTAGATTGTTTGAACGAATTTTGTTTATCCCCAAAACTTTTATTCTTGCATGCAAATCAATTTTCTTTAGTTGGTAAGCACTGATAACTTCCTGGGGGGAAGAGAAAATCTTCCCTTCGCCGGGAACACCTTTTTTCTCCTGGGTTAAATAAAAAATACCCAAAACCATATCCTGGCTAGGGGTCGTCATCGGTCTTCCTGATGCAGGAGATAAAATATTATTAGATGACATCATTAAGACTCTTGCTTCAAGCTGAGCCTTCATAGAAATCGGTACGTGCACAGCCATTTGGTCTCCGTCAAAGTCAGCGTTAAAAGCTGAACAAGTGAGAGGATGAAGCCTAATTGCTTTTCCTTCAACCAGTACTGGCTCAAATGCCTGAATACCAAGTCTATGCAATGTAGGAGCACGGTTTAACATAACGGGATGAGTTTTTGTTACTCTTTCAAGAATATTCCAGACAGAAGGATCTCCTCTTTCCAACAATTTTCTTGCAGACTTCGGAGTTGCTTTTTCTTCCTTTATCAATTCCCTTATAATGAACGGTTTGAAAAGTTCCAATGCCATTTCTTTCGGCAAACCGCATTGGTTAATTTTTAAATTCGGGCCCACCACAATAACGCTTCTTCCCGAATAATCCACTCGTTTACCTAGTAAGTTCTGTCTGAAACGCCCCTGTTTTCCTTTCAAAGTGTCAGACAAGGATTTTAAAGGTCGGTTTCCTGCGCCCGTTACAGGACGGGTCCTAGACTCATTATCAATTAGCGCGTCAACCGCTTCCTGTAATAATCTTTTTTCATTATTTATCATCACCGAAGGAGCTTTAAGCTGTTCAATATGACGAAGGCGATTATTGCGGTTTATTATTCTTCTATATAAATCATTTAAGTCTGAAGTTGCAAACCTTCCGCCCTCTAGTGCTACCAAAGGCCGAAGATCAGGCGGAACAACAGGCAGAGATGTTAAAATCATCCATTCTGGACGAGAGTTCGAAGCAAGAAGCCCTTCAGTTGCACGAAGCTTTCTAATTAATCTTGCTCTTTCAGCATCAGACTTTGTTTTCTTTACTTCCGCATGAAGTTTTTTTAAGTCGCTTGCTAAATCTATTTTTTCCAAGAGTTTTTTTATCGCTTCCGCTCCGATATCAACTTTCAATTTATCCTTATATTCAGCTAAATATTTTTTATACTCTTCTTCCACTAAAAGCTGGCGCTCTTTCAAGATTATTTTTCCTGAAGCATCTTTCAAGTCTTCCATAACGATGTATCTGGTATAATATATAACTTTCTCCAAATCCATCATCTTAATATTAAGCATAATTCCGATACGTGAGGGAGGTTTTCTTAAAAACCACAAATGAGCAACCGGAACAGCCAGTTCAATATGGCCAAAACGTTCACGCCTAACCTTTGCTTCTGTTACCTCTACACCGCAACGATCACATACAGTTCCTTTATGCTTAACGTACTTATATTTTCCGCAATGACATTCATAATCTTTTGTCGGACCAAAAATTCTGTCGCAAAACAAACCATCGCGCTCAGGCTTAAATGTTCTGTAGTTTATAGTTTCAGGTTTTTTTACTTCGCCGTATGACCAAGCTTTGATCTGGTCCGGGCTAGCAATAGTTACCTTAATTGCATCAAAATCAACAAAATTAAGTTGAGGAGCATGCTTTTTTTTGCTTCCTGGTATTGAAAAATTAAATTTTGCCATTTTAGTTTTTAGTTACACCTTTTTTGATTTATTTTTTTCAGCATCTTTATTTATAAGATCAACGTTTAGGCTCAAACCCCTTAACTCGCTGACCAAAACTTTGAATGATTCGGGTATCCCCGGCTCTGATACAGGTTCTCCTTTAATTATTGCATCATATAGTTTTATTCTTCCCGACACATCGTCGGATTTTACTGTTAAGAATTCCTGCAAAATATGCGACGCGCCATAGCCTTCAATGGCCCAGACTTCCATTTCTCCAAATCTCTGGCCGCCAAATTGGGCCTTTCCGCCCAAAGGCTGCCTGGTAATCAGTGCATATGGACCGGTAGACCTTGCATGTATTTTATCTTCGACTAAATGATTCAGCTTCATAACATACATCTGCCCGATCATAACCTTTTCCATAAAAGGCTCGCCCGTTCGGCCGTCATACAACGTTATCTTACAATCATCGGTCGGAAGATATTTTTGTTCAAATTTTTTCAAAGTCGCGTCTAGTTCTTTCTGTTTTAAACCGATTTTTGTTAATTCCTTTCTTTTTCTCTCAACAAGCTCCGCTTTTGCTTTTCTTACCCAATACTTAATATCTTCTTCTTTAGCACCGTCAAAAACCGGGGTAACCATTTGTACGTTCAAAATATTAGCTGCCCAGCCAAGCATTGTTTCAAGAAGCTGTCCGACATTCATACGGGAAGGAATTGCAAGTGGTGAAAAAACCGCATCAACCGGGGTTCCATCCGGCAATCTTGGCATATCTTCAACAGGTAAAATCCTTGCCACAACACCTTTGTTACCATGTCTTCCAGCCAGTTTGTCCCCTACCTGAATTTTGATTTTTGACGCTATATAGACTTTTACAACTTTATTAACCGAAACTGCTAATTCGTCACCTTTTTTTGTTCTTTCTTTTTCCTTAGCTCTTTCTTTGCGGATAATCTCTTCTTTTTTTGCATAAAAGGCTTCTATTTTCTTTTTCTCAGCGGATTTACCGGCAGTTGCTAATCTCTCTTTCTTCTCGCGTTTGATTTTTTCCATCGCTGCTTTATATGTTTGCTCGCTTTCTTCTTGTCTTTTTATAATTTCTTTTTCGCTAAGTTTCTCGCGTCGGACAAAAGTTCTAATACCAATAACTCTTCCTGAAGTTCCAGGAGGAACTCTTAAGGACGCATCCTGTACATCTTCAGATTTTTTGCCAAATAATACTCTTAATAACCTTTCTTCAGGTGTAGTCTGCTGTTCGCCCTTGGGAGTAGTTTTTCCGACTAAAATATCTCCCCTCTGAACCAATGCGCCAACGCGGACTACTCCTTCTTCATCAAGGTTTAATAAATCATCGCTTCCAACATTCGGGATATCTCTTGTTATTTCTTCCGGGCGTCCCTTAGTTTCCCTTGATTCTGTTTTAAACTCTCTTATATGGATAGAAGTAAATTTATCATCCTGCAGCAATTTCTCAGAAAGAAGTATTGCATCTTCAAAATTGTATCCGTCCCATGGCATAAATGCCACTAAAATGTTATGGCCAAGCGAAAGCTGTCCGTCCTTTGTGCAGGGGCCATCGGCAATTGTTTGTTTTTTTCTCACTCTTTGCCCTACGCTGACCATAGGCACCTGGTTAATGCAGGTATCCTGGTTCGAACGCACATATTTTCTTAATCTATAAACATCTATTCCCGGCTCATCTTCATCACTCCAAATACAAATTTCATCAGAAGAAACGCTTACTACTTCTCCGGCTCTTTTTGCAAGTACTACAACACCTGAATCACTTGCTACTTTTTCTTCTATTCCCGTTGCCACAAAAGGTATGTCAGCCCTTAAAAGAGGGACAGCTTGTCTCTGCATGTTAGAGCCCATCAAGGCTCTATTTGCATCATCGTGTTCAAGAAAAGGAATAAGCGATGCGGATACTGATATAACCTGCATAGGCGAAATATCCATGTAGTTAACTTTGTCCGAGGTTACTACGGGGAAATCCCCTCTGTAACGACAAGCCACTGTGTCGGCTTCAAAAGACCCTTTCTGGTCTACCGGAGCATTTGCCTGAGCAATTATGTTTTCGTCTTCTCTATCGGCTGTAAGATATTTAATTTCGTTAGAGACTTTTGAACGTTCTACTTTTCTGTATGGGCTTTCAATAAGCCCATATTTATTAACTCTCGCATAAGTTGCAAGAGACGTTATCAAGCCGATATTTGGACCTTCAGGAGTTTCAATAGGACAAACTCGTCCATAATGAGTATGATGAACGTCGCGAACTTCAAATCCGGCACGTTTACGGTTTAAGCCTCCGGGCCCCAAGGCACTCAAACGTCTTTTATGCGTTAATTCTGACAAAGGATTAATATGATCCATGAACTGCGATAATTGTGATGTACCGAAGAATTTCTTAACTTGAGCTATAAAAGGAGTAATATTAATTAGTCCTCGAGGCGTTATCGTTGTTTTATCCTGCATATTCATATGTTCGCGAACAACGCGGGACATTTGCACCAAGCCGATTCTTACCTGATTTTCCAGTAATTCACCCACAGACCTGACCCTTCTGTTTCCTAAATGGTCTATATCATCGAGCTCAATTTTAATTCTATTGTTTTCATCTTTGAATTCTGTTTCGCCGTTATAAAGCATCAATAAGTATTTTAAAGTGGCGATTACATCTTCAGCTGTTAAAGTTCTTTTGTGATCAGACGGGATATCAAATTTTATTTTCTTGTTTTTTGACAAACTGTCAAAAATCGGACCCAATTTTTTATATATTTTGTACCTTCCCACTAAGCTTAAATCGTAACGGCGGGTAGACTTGAAAAGAAGTTCTTCTAAAAAACCTGCTGCTCTTTCTTGGACAATGAATTCCTGTGTTTTTAATGTTCTATATATAAGATTTATGGCGTCTTTTTTGGTCTTTATAGGGTCACGTTTCAATGTTAAAAATATTGTAGGATCGCTGTAAACACCTACATTGAATATTTTTTTATCCTTTAGCTTTTGTACAATTTCTTCTTTTAGTTCTTTGCCGTTTTCAGCAATTACTTCACCAGTGCTTTTATCAACAATATCAGACGATAAAAATTTTCCTACCATGGGTTCGGTTGACTCTTGGGATAAATCAACATTTTCTGAAACCCCGAATAACTCCATTATTTCTTCATCGGATTCAATACCTAATGCTCTTAAGAAAGTTGTCGCTAATATTTTTCTTTTTCTGTCGATACGTACATATAAATAGCCATTTTGATCAAATTCAAATTCCACCCACGCCCCGCGATAAGGTATGAGCCTCGCATAATACATTGGCTTACCGAATGCGGTTACCCTTTTTTCTTCATCTTCCTCAAAAATAACTCCAGGAGAACGATGAATCTGACTGACAACAACTCTTTCCGCACCATTTATGATAAATGTTGCGGTTTTTGTCATCAGAGGTATATCGCCGAAATAAACTTCTTGTTCCGCTAGCTCTTTTTCTTTTCCGTTTTCCTGCTTTTGCACGAGCCTTAATAATACTTTAAAAGGAGCTGCATAGGTAACATCTCTTGCGATTGATTCCTCTTCGCTGTCTTTAGGTTCACCAAGGGTGTAGGAAACAAATTCCAGTGTGAGACTGCCGTCGGAATTTGTCAGAGGAAAAACATCTTCAAAAGCCCCCTGAAGACCCCGAGGTTTTCTCTTGTCAGAAGAAACATCCTTCTGCAAGAATTCGACAAAAGACTCCTTCTGCATCTCAAGCAAAAGAGGTGGTTCAATTGCAGACACTATTTTTCCAAAGTTTATTTTTTTCATAATTTTAGTTGAAATTCAATATATATTCCGTTATTACAGAATTTAGTATTATATTGATTTTTATTTTATTTGTCAATGATTTTTTGACTTTTCTTTAGAGTTTACTTTAATTCAACAGTTGCGCCAGCTTCTATGAGCTTTTTCTTCATTTCTTCAGCCGCAGCTTTCTCAACACCTTCTTTCAAAGGTTTTGGAGCACCGTCAACAAGATCCTTAGCTTCTTTCAAGCCGAGGCCTGTGATTTCACGAACAACTTTAATAGCTGCAATTTTGTTCGATCCTCCGGCAGTTAAAATAACTGTAAAATCATCTTTTTCTTCGGCTGCACCTGCACCGGCTGCTGCACCTGCTGCTGCAACTGCAACTGGAGCTGCTGCGGTAACACCAAATTTTTCTTCCATTGCCTTTACCAATTCGGACAACTCAAGAACTGACATAGAAGAAACTGCTTCGATTAAAGCATCTTTTTCAATTTTTCCTGACATTTTATTTCCTCCTACAAGCGATTAATTAGACTCAGATCGCTGTTTTTATTATTTTTTCTGCTTTATTGCCTCTAGTACATAAACAAAATTTCTGATTGTTCCCTGTAAGACATTAACCATACCGGATATCGGGGCCTGCATAACATTAAGAAGTTTTGCAATAAGGACTTCTCTCGACGGCAATTGTGACAAAATCTTGATATTTTCAACAGATAGTTCTTTTTTGTCTGATATACCAGCTTTGATTTTTAATTTATCGTGCTCTTTAGCAAATTTGGCTAATACTTTTGCGGAAGCAACAAAATCCCCATTTTCAATAGCAATTGCTGTCGGCCCATCAAAGTAATTTGCAAAAGATTCTAACCCTGCATTTTTTAAAGCTATCTTTGATAAGGTATTTTTAACAACTTTGTATTCGCATTTGCATGCGCGCAACTGTGAGCGTAAATCCGAAATCTCAGACACAGTTAGCCCCTGATATTCCGTAAATACGATATTATTATTTTTTTTGATTTTGTCTGTTAGTTTTTCGACTAACAGCTCTTTTTCTTTTTTGCCATAACTTTCTCCTAAACACAATAGGTACTCACAAATTAAAAAAACTTCCCCCCAAGGGAGAAGTTAAAATGAATAAAAAAATACCCATTCTTCTGCCTCGGTAAGATGTCCATCCTCCGTAGCGTTAAGCGTAGGAGGACGTACTTTTAACCCGCCTTCGGCGGGTCTTACTGTCTTAGACCTATTTAAGTTTTTTACTTTAAAAAGAACATCCAAGGTTTTCTAATCAAACCACTGGTTATAAAAAAATCCCGGCAGCGACCTACTCTCACAATACCCTGCGGTATCAATACCATCGGCCCTGGTGGGCTTAACTTCCGAGTTCGGAAAGGGATCGGGTGTGACCCCACCGGAAAAACCACCGAGAATAAATTTTGTCTAAATGTGTAAAGAACATTGTAAATTAAACAGATTAAAAAATATGGCCAAGCCTATCGGACCATTAGTACGGGTTAGCTGCATCCATTACTGAACTTCCACTTCCCGCCTATCAAACCCATAGTCTATGGGTGTCCTTCAGGGAAAATTAATCTTAGGGTAAGTTTCACGCTTATATGCTTTCAGCGTTTATCTCGTCCGCACTTGGCTACTCGGCCATGCTCCTGGCGGAACAACCGAAACACCAGAGGTGCGTTCATCCCGGTCCTCTCGTACTAAGGACGAAGCCCTTCAATTTTCCTACGCCTACGATAGATAGAGACCGTACTGTCTCACGACGTACTGAACCCAGCTCACGTACCCCTTTAATTGGCGAACAGCCAAACCCTTGGGACCTGCTCCAGCCCCAGGATGGGATGAGCCGACATCGAGGTGCCAAACTTCCTCGTCGATATGGACTCTTGGAGGAAATAAGCCTGTTATCCCCGGGGTAACTTTTATCCGTTGAGCGACGGCAATTCCACACAACACCGCCGGATCACTAGGTCCTGCTTTCGCATCTGCTCGACTTGTAAGTCTTGCAGTTAAGCACCCTTATGCCCTTGCACTCGAAAGACCATTTCTATTGGTCTTGAGGGTACCTTTGAGCGCCTCCGTTACCTTTTAGGAGGCAACCGCCCCAGTTAAACTGCCCACCTAACCATGTTCTCCCGGTTGTTTCAAACCTAGGAGTTAGAACCACAGAATTAAAAGGGTGGTATTTCACATTGCCCCTCCGCCCAGCCCAAAAGCCAGACATCAAAGGGTACCACCTATTCTACGCATTGAGTTCCGTAATTCAAGGCTAAGATGCAGTAAAGTTCCACGGGGTCTTTTCGTCTTATCGCAGGTAATCCGCGTCTTCACGGATACCACAATTTCACCGAGTCTTTCGTTGAGACAGTGCCCTCTTTGTTACGCCATTCGTGCAGGTCGGAACTTACCCGACAAGGAATTTCGCTACCTTAGGACCGTTATAGTTACGGCCGCCGTTTACTGGGGCTTGAGTTCAAAGCTTTGCCTTGCGGCTAACCTCTCCCTTTGACCTTCCAGCACCGGGCAGGCGTCAGACCCTATACATCATCTTGAGATTTCTGCAGAGTCCTGTGTTTTTGTTAAACAGTCACGAGGGCCATTTCACTGCGGCCCATCTTGCGATGGGCACCCCTTATCCCGAAGTTACGGGGCTATTTTGCCGAGTTCCTTAACGAAAGTTATCTCGCGCGCCTTAGGATTCTCACCCTACCTACCTGTGTCGGTTTGCGGTACGGTCACTATTAGAACAGGTTATCAGGTTTTTCTTGGCTCCCCATACAGTCAGTTCTCTTCGGTTGCCCGAAAATCCAGTCAGCCCCTTGCGGGACAGACAACCCACACTTCCAATCGTGAGATGACCTACTGAAAAGCGTCACTGACAACATTATACGCACTAAAGTGGTTCCGGAATATTAACCGGATGTCCATCGCCTACGTCTTTCGACCTCGGCTTAGGACCGACTAACCCTGAGCAGACGAACTTTACTCAAGGAAACCTTAGGTTTTCGGCGACAAGGATTTTCACCTTGTTTATCGCTACTTATTCCGACATCCTCACTTCTCATCGCTCCAGCACTCCTTACGGTATGCCTTCAATGCAATGAGAACGCTCCTCTACCCCTTACTCTGAAAAACAAAGTAAAGTCGTGACTTCGGTATCAAGCTTGAGCCCCGGAAGTTTTAGGCGCGGAATCACTTGACTAGTGAGCTATTACGCACTCTTTGAAGGATTGCTGCTTCTAAGCCAACCTCCTAGCTGTCTGTGAAACTCCACATCCTTTACCACTTAGCTTGAATTTTGGGACCTTAGTCGACGATCTGGGCTGTTTCCCTTTTGCGCATGAAGCTTATCCCTCACGCACTGACTCCAGTAATATACGGTTGAGCATTCGGAGTTTGGTAAACTTCGGAAGGTGGGTTACACCCCCTACATTATCCAGTGCTCTACCTCTCAACTTTAAATTACCAGGCTAGCCCTAAAGCTATTTCGAGGAGAACCAGCTATCACCAAGTTCGATTGGCCTTTCACCCCTATACCCAGCTCATGCAGATGCTTTTCAACGCATAACGCTTCGGGCCTCCTCATCCGGTTAAGGATGATTCACCCTGTCCAGGCATAGATCACTTGGCTTCGGGTCTAATGACAGATACTAATCGCCCTTTCAGACTTGCTTTCGCTACGGTTTCTCGACCGACTCTCATCGATACGATTAGCCTTGCATCTGCCAATTAACTCGCCGGATCATTCTTCAACAGGCACGCTCTCACCCATTCCTTTAGATTGCTCCAAAAGCATAGGGCTCGAACTGCTTGTATGCATACAGTTTCAGGTTCTATTTCACTCCCCTCCAGGGGTTCTTTTCGCCTTTCCCTCGCGGTACTGGTTCACTATCGGTCCGAGACGTGTATTTAGCCTTAGATGGTGGTCCACCCAGATTCCCACCGGATTTCACGTGTCCAATGGTACTTAGGATACCGCTTCGAGTCAGAATATTTTCGCATACAGGACTCTCACCCTCTATGGTCAGTCATTCCAGAACTGTTTTGCTAATACTCTGATTGGTAACTCTACTTACGCGGTCCTGCAACCCCACTGTGCAAGCACAATGGTTTAGGCTACTCCGATTTCGCTCGCCACTACTTTCGGAATATCGTTTGATTTCTTTTCCTCCAGGTACTGAGATGTTTCACTTCCCCGGGTTGTCTTCATATAACTAACGCTATATGATCTTTGTCGATTACTCGACAAGAGGTTGCCCCATTCGGAAATCGCCGGATCAAGGGTTGTTTGCACCTCCCCGACGCTTATCGCAGCTTACCACGTCCTTCATAGACAGTCTCGGCCAAGGCATCCACTATATGCACTTACTAGCTTGACCACATTTTTTAATCTTACACAATGATTTGGTCAAATCACCATATATTTAAGTCTTTTACAACATTTATTACATTTAGTTTTGACGCTTTGACATACTACTTTTACTACATATTAAGTTTTCAATGATCGAATATAAAAAAAGTATTTCTACTTAATTTTCATGGTGGAGATAGTGGGGATCGAACCCACGACCCCCTGCTTGCAAAGCAGGTGCTCTCCCAGCTGAGCTATATCCCCGTAACTTTCAATTAATGAGCTTTTAAAGGATTTTTCTAACTCAACTATAAGTGAGAGCTTTTTGCTGGCCCAACAACTCTACCCAGCTGAGCTATATCCCCAATAATTCGTCCTCATTTCATTCGGACTTACCCCGTCTCGACGGGGTTGGCTCACTTCAAGAGGAACTTTTCCGTTCGCCGAATTACAAGGGAAAACCGAAGGTTTTCCCGTTCATCGTCGCTCGCCCCGCTCGCTGAACCCTTTCCTATTTGGAATAAGGATATAATGGTGGGCCTATGTGGAGTTGCACCACAGACCTCACCCTTATCAGGGGTGCGCTCTAACTAACTGAGCTATAGGCCCATTTTAGAGCTCAAATACAACTTGACTCAATTAATGCAATATTAAAAGAACGTAATACAGATATACGACTCCAAAAAGTAAGGAAGTCTACCTCCAGAATTTGAGGTTTTGTTTAGACCGAAAAGTTTTTGAGGTCTAACTGAAGTGTTTTAACGCAGGCAGATAAACGCCCCATGAATTTGTTTTCACAAATTCAGGTTTAAATGAAGAGACGACCGTAACGTCCGAATGTTAAAAAAACAAACTACGTTTACTCCTTAAAAGGAGGTGATCCAGCCGCACGTTCTCGTACGGCTACCTTGTTACGACTTCACCCCAATCATCAATCACAACTTGGGCGTCTACCTCCTTGCGGTTGGTATAACGACTTCTGTTATAACTGACTTTCGTGGTGTGACGGGCGGTGTGTACAAGGCCCGGGAACGTATTCACCGCAGCCTGCTGATCTGCGATTACTAGCGATTCCGACTTCATGTGGGCAAATTGCAGCCCACAATCCGAACTGGGGCCGGCTTTAAGAGATTTGCTTAACCTTACGATTTCGCTTCCCGTTGTACCGACCATTGTAGTACGTGTGTAGCCCTGGACATAAAGGCCATGATGACTTGACGTCGTCCCCACCTTCCTCCCTCTTATCGAGGGCAGTTTCCTCAGAGATCCCATAGTCTCCTATGGGCAACATGGGATAGGGGTTGCGCTCGTTGCGGGACTTAACCCAACATCTCACGACACGAGCTGACGACAGCCATGCAGCACCTCTACTAGCTCCCTTGCGGGTCATTCCCCTTTCGGGGTTTTACAACTAGCGGTTCAAGCCCAGGTAAGGTTCTTCGCGTTGCGTCGAATTAAACCACATACTCCACCGCTTGTGCGGGCCCCCGTCAATTCCTTTGAGTTTCAGCCTTGCGGCCGTACTCCCCAGGCGGTTCACTTAATGCGTTAGCGTCGACGCGGAAGGGGTCGATACCTCCCACATCTAGTGAACATCGTTTACAGCTAGGACTACCAGGGTATCTAATCCTGTTTGCTACCCTAGCTTTCGTACTTCAGTGTCAGTATTGGACCAGAAGACTGCTTTCGCCATTGGTGTTCCTCCCGATATCTACGCATTTCACCGCTACACCGAGAATTCCGTCTTCCCCTTCCACACTCAAGCCAGACAGTTTCCATGGGCAGTTCCCGGTTAAGCCGGGAGATTTCACCATAGACTTGTCTAACCACCTACATACGCTTTACGCCTAGTAATTCCGAGTAACGCTCGCCACCTACGTATTACCGCGGCTGCTGGCACGTAGTTAGCCGTGGCTTATTCTGAGGGTACCGTCATTTTTTTCGTCCCCTCTAAAAGAAG
Organism: Elusimicrobiota bacterium; assembly: GCA_042562855.1. Classification (GTDB taxonomy): domain Bacteria; phylum Elusimicrobiota; class Endomicrobiia; order Endomicrobiales; family JAPLKN01; genus JBHPNE01. Next base: position 13,460 of record JBHPNE010000013.1, on the reverse strand, counting down.
TTTACAATCCGAAGACCTTCGTCCTTCACGCGGCGTCGCTGGATCAGGCTTTCGCCCATTGTCCAAAATTCCCCACTGCTGCCTCCCGTAGGAGTCTGGACCGTGTCTCAGTTCCAGTGTGTCCGTTCACCCTTTCAGGCCGGATACCCGTCATTGCCTTGGTGAGCCGTTACCTCACCAACAAGCTGATAGGATATGGGACCATCTTAAAGCGACTTACGCCTTTTACCTCTACTCGATGCCGAGTTATGGTCTTATGGGGTATTAGCCTAGATTTCTCTAGGGTATCCCCCTCTCTAAGGCAGGTTTCCCATATATTACTCACCCGTCTGCCACTAATCTCAGCGGTGTTCTGCTGAAATTCGTTCGACTTGCATGTGTTAAGCACGCCGCCAGCGTTCACTCTGAGCCAGGATCAAACTCTCCATAAAAAATTATAGAGATTTTTAATTAGCTCTAAATTACAAAAATTCAACTACCAAGAAATTTACTTGGCCCTTCATTTACCCCTTTTCAGGGGCGTTTATCTGCACGCGCTATTAATATGTCAATGAGCAAAAAATGGGAGCAAAAAACCCCATTCCCTTTTCCCTATGTTTTTCCGGAAAAGAGCGGAAATTTTATAAAACTAAAAATGATTTGTCAATACTTTTTCAAGTATTTTTTGTGCTGCGGAGAAGATTTTACAAAACCTAAAAACCTTTGTCAAGCCTTTTTGAAAAATATTTTCGTGATCCTGTCAATCTCATTATTTATCAATCAATTTTGCTACTACTCTATCAAAGCCCGAGAGAAAAGAGAAATCTAAAATTCGTGAGGAAGGTTTTAATGAATATTTAAGTAAGGATAACCGATTTAACTTGACGGGCTCATTTTCAACCATCACCATTACTTTGTCAAAAAAACTATCAATAGAAGGTTTTATTGCAACTATAGATTCTAGTGCCTTTTCATAATCTCCTTCATTTATTAATAATTGCGTTTCTTTCTCGATTTTTTGTATATCATCAAACAAAGATGTCTCTTCTTCTGTCTCAAATAGGCTTCTATCCGGAATATTTGAAAATTTAAGACTTGATTTCTCGGCTTGTTTTAATATATTTGAAGCCCTTTTAAATGCCCCCGCAAGATCAGAAAAATCCTCACTTTTAAGCATTTTGAGCTGTGCATTAATTCGTTTCCTAATATCGAAGATATCATCAAAACCTATTGAAAGTATTGATTGTATCTCATAAACCGTAAAATCATTCTGCTCCAAAAAATTCTCGATTCTCTGCCTAAAAAATTCTGCGAGCTTATTTTTATTATCGCTTGTGTTCAGGTTTTGTGGAAGACCCTGAAAAGCTTTTTCTACTATCTTGGCCAATGAAATATTTATTTTGCTATTCCATAACAACCTTATTATTCCTCCGGACACTCTTCTTAAGCCATAAGGATCTGCTGAACTTGTTGAATTTATGCCTATAGCAAAATATCCCGCCAAACTATCAAATTTATCTGCTAACGAAACAACAACACCAAGCTCTTGAGAGGGAACCCCACCACCCGCTCCATAAGGATGGTAATGTTCTTTTATAGCATTACAGACTTCCGGTTTTTCACCATCTTTTTGTGCATATATTCGGCCTATCACTCCCTGAAGCTCTGGATATTCAAAAACCATATCTGTCACCAGGTCTGCCTTAGACAAATCACATGCTCTACTAATATCCTTCTTATCAATTGATTTAAACGCCAAATCAGATATATAATCTGATAATTTTTTTATTCTTTGAATTTTATCAAATACTGTACCGAGTTTTTGCTGAAAAACAACTCCTTTCAGTTTTTCTACTTTACTATGCAGCGTAGTTGAAGTGTCTTTCTTAAAGAAAAATTCTGCGTCCTCAAGCCTTGCTGTTAAAACTCTTTCATATCCTTCCTGCACTACACTATTGTGTTCTGATATACCGTTTCTAATTCCTATGAAATTATTCGTCAGACCCTTTTCATTTTTTACTGCAAAACATTTTTGTTTTATCCGAAGACAGTCAATTAGAACCTCTTCAGGTAAATCGAGATATTTTTTGTCAAAAGAACCTAATATTGCAACCGGATGTTCCACAAGGTAATTGACTTCTTTAATTAAAGCTTTTGCAGCACTTCCTTTATCATAAATTTCACCTTTGATTCGCTCCACAGTTTTACCTATCTTTGATTCTATTTCCTTTTCTCTTCTTTCATTGTCTACCAGAACACAATTATTTCTTAGAGTTTCTACGTATTTATCAGGATTTTTTATCACCACTTTTTTTGCAATAGAGGTATGTAAAATATTTGTTACTTTACCAGATTTTACCCCGGCAATATTCATTTTCAGAACTTTATTTCCATACAAGGCAATTAATGTTCTTATAGGTCTTGCAAAACGAAAACCCGATTTTTCCCATATCATTGTTTTAGGGAAATTCAGGTTTGGTATAAGCTCATTAAAACAAGATGTGAGTATACTTTCAGCTTTTTCGCCGGGAATGTTTTTTACAATATAAAAATATTCGCCTTTTTCAGAATTTTTGACCTTGAGCTTATCGGGTTTTATGCTATGCTTGGAAGCAAATCCTTTCGCAGCTTGGGTAAAATTTCCATTATTGTCTTTGCCTGCTTTTAGTGATGGTCCCAGCATTTCTTCAGTTCTATCAGGACTTTTACTTTCAACATTTTGAATATATACTGCCAGGCGGACAGGCGTAGAATACACCCGTACTTCCCCAAATTCCAGCTTATGCCGTGATAAACTTTTTTCAACATAGACTTTCATCTGTTCCATAACAGGCTTGATATAGGAAGAGGGTATTTCTTCGGTTCCTATTTCCAAAAGCACGCTATTTTTTGTAATTTTTTTTACGCTACTCATTGTTTAATCCTGATAAGTATTGTTCTGCAACTCTTCTTGCCAAATTTCTCACCTTAGATATATAAAGCGTTCTCTCTGTTACTGATATTGCTCCTCTTGCGTCCAAAATATTGAACAAATGCGAACATTTCATGACCGCATCATATGCCGGTATTTCCATTTTATTCTCAAGCATTCTGTTTGCATCTGATTCCCAATCATTGAAGTGTCTTTTAAGAAGCTCTACATCCGCTTCTTCAAAATTATATCGTGACCATTGCTTTTCGTCTTCCAAATGCACTTGGCCGTAAGTAACACCCTTTGTCCATTCCAGATCAAAAACACTGTCTTTTTTTTGTGAGTACATTGCAAGGCGCTCTAGTCCATAAGTAATTTCTACAGAAATCGGATTTAAATCTATTCCGCCTACTTGTTGGAAATATGTAAACTGTGTAATTTCCATGCCATCAAGCCAAACCTCCCATCCAAGCCCCCATGCACCTAATGTTGGCGACTCCCAATCGTCTTCAACAAAACGTATGTCATGTTTTTTAGGATTAAGCCCTATAGCTTTTAAACTTTCCAGATAAACCTTCTGTATATCTTCAGGTGCGGGTTTCATGACTACCTGATACTGATAATAATGCTGAAGTCTGTTTGGATTTTCTCCATATCTTCCATCAGTCGGCCTTCTGGAAGGCTCCACATAGGCGACGGACCATGGTTTTGGCCCGAGACACTTCAGGAAAGTCGCCGGATTAAACGTTCCGGCCCCTTTTTCAATATCGTACGGCTGCCAGATAAGACAGCCTTTTTTCGCCCAAAATTTTTGAAGCGTTAAAATTATTTCCTGAAATGTCATTTATTACCTCGCCGCCACCGTATGTTGGGAAAAATTGATTTTTTGACAAAACTCTTTTGTTGCGAGTGATCTTGGCAGATACATATTAAGATAATTATCGATATATCGTTTTATATTTTTTTCCGTCTCAGGAGCTAAATCAAACACTTTATCTACATCCTCGCCTGAAAGAGTTGCTAATTTATTTATTATATTTTTTTCGTATTTTGAAATTGCAGTTTCATTTCTGCGTAAATACTCTATAAAACTGTACCCGGAAAGTTTTAAAAATCTTAAAGTAAATGCTATAAATATCCTCCATGGATATTTTGCTGTTTCCAGCAAGCTCAAGGTGCGCGAAATTAATTCATACTTATTAGCGTTCTCGCTGTTAAAAGGCGTTAAAACTTCTGCTATTTCAGAACAGTATTGCGCAATTGTAAAACGGCGCCAGTCACAATAAAGCTCTGAAAAATTATTCAAAGGTTTCACGCTAGTTATCTTGGGTCTTACCGATGATCTTGATGCATAGACATAAAATTCATTTTCCGTAAGAGGCTCAGTAGATGTAGAAAATTTCGCCTTAATCTTTTTTGCACCGGGCGCTATAGCTGTTATTTTGCCCCACTCATAAGTATATATTGTAAGAAGCTTATCGGCTTCCGATGAAATTTGCGCTTTTAAAATAAGTCCTTTTAATTGATGATACATTGTATATATTTAAGATTTTTTTATTTTAACTTTTAAAATTTTCTTTTTATCTGCCGATACTATCTCAACTAGGATTTTGTCCCAACGGATACTTTCGCCCGTTTTTTGTTCATTCTTTAATAACTTTAAAAGATCCTGACACCCAGCCATTGTATTTTCAGCCCCTCCAGCTTCAATAATCTAAAATTTCCGATTTAAAATCATTAAATTCAAGACCATCATATTTCCACACACCATTTTCTAGAATAAAGTAATAGCTATTTCTGTTCCGCAAAAGAGAACCCTCTTCCAATGTCTCATACTCAACCTTAATTTTATATTTATTTTCAGATAGTCTTGTGCAACTAAGCACTTCGAGATAATATATCTCCATAACCGTGCTATCACTCATGGCATTTTTGTAATCGCCGCTATTTTTTACACCTGGGAAATATTGTTTTAAATATTCTACTGATAAATATTTGTATATGTTCTGATAATCCTTTACGGCCTCGAAAGTTAAATATTCTATAACTTGCTTCTTTAGCTTTTCATCTTTAATCAGATCTATTCCCTTTAGTTTCTTTATATTCGGCAAACTGGCCTTATCAATGTAAACGGCTCCATTCTTTTCAATTAACTTAAGTTGATATTGCTTCTTCTTTTCTGTAGGAACATTCTCCGTCTTCATCGATGCACACCCATTCTGAGAAAAAATCACTAAGATACCACAAAGCATCAATATTTTTTTCATATCATTCTCCTATTTATTTTAGGGCCACCTGTAAATATCACCGTTTGGTTTTCTTGGTCTTATATCAATATGCGTAAAATCCTCTTTTGGATACTGGCCTATTCCTCCTATTTCACTAATACCTTCTGCGACCTTCCCCACTTCTGTTATAGGAATCTGTTTTCCATATTTGTAAAACCTAACATCTGACGCGATATATCCTTTTTCTTTTCCATGCGAACAATTTTCGTAAAGAGTTACCGTTTTACGGGCCTCTATTAGCCTTTGCTGCCCCTTTCTAGTCCTATCCCCACCAGAAATTATTATTTTATCAGCACCAAGCTCGTGCCCAAGCTTTTGAAGAGCATCTATTACTTTTGGATTACTCAGTTTTTCATTTTCTTTGTATTCAATATTAATATTCTCTTTCCAAAGAGGAAAATCCTGAAAAATAGTTTCTTCCATAAACAATTCACTTTTATTAGAGAATTTACCAATCATACAGCCAGACAATGAGCATACTTTCTCTATTTTTTCATTCTCTTTATGTGAAATGACCTTTTTAGGCTTTTCTCCCGTACGTATTTTAATTAGTCCCAACATGGCTTCTATATAGCTACTCAAATTCTTCTTACCCTGTCCGGGAACATATTTCTTCGATTTGAGATATTGTCTTAAAATAACCGCCCGATCAGCAACAGCGGGATGGGTTCCCCTAAATTTCTTAAGCCTGTATATAGCATTATCTTCCACTTTACTTGAAAGTCTTTCGAAAAGGTCGCAAAACGCATACGGATCGTATCCAGCTTTTGCCGCCAGTTCTGCCCCAAACTTATCGGCTTCGATCTCCCTATTTTTTGACCACCCTGATCTACTGATTTTCTCTTGCTGGCGATTAAGTTCGTATAACAGTTCCCTATTTTCCTTTACATAAACCATTCCTCGTGTCAATGCAGCCCCTAGAAGATTGTTTTTATTTCGTTGTCCCATATGATCTAGCGACATATGACCGATTTCGTGCCCAATAAGGCAGGCGAGCTCCGCTTCGTTCTGTATAATATTTAACATGCCTCTACTAATTTTTATCTTATTGGACAACGAATCAGATAGACCCTGAACACGGGCTGTTTTAAGCAAGTTGATATCACAATATAATCGCTCACCACTAGCATCTAGAAGTTTTTGTTTTAACTTTCTAGCATACCTTAGTGCCCGTTCATCCTTAAGCAATTCAGTGGGAAATTTCGAATAGTCTTCCTTTTTAAAAAACGTCTCATCCGCTTTTCTTAAAGTACTCCAAGATGCACTTGGCATTTCTCCGTTTATTATAGAATCTGTAACCATGCCACAACCAAAGAACGCTAGAAAAGGCAAAAAGTACACTATTATTAATCCTTTCCTCATAAGCATTTCGCTTGTAATCCTTTTTTTGTAATATGGATTATAAAGTTTTTTTAATTTTGACTTTCAAAATTTTCTTTTTATCTGCCGACACTATCTCTACTAGGATTTTGTCCCAACGGATACTTTCGCCCGTTTTTGGTATTCTTCCGAATAAATCCATTATCCAGCCGTTTACGGTAGAAAAATCATCTTCAGGAAGCCCTAGTTTTAGCTCATCATTTATGTAGCTTAACGACTCCATGGCTCTGAAAAGATACGATCCGTCCGGAAGATTGATAATCTTTTTTTCTTGGATATCATATTCGTCCCAAATTTCACCAACAAGCTCCTCTACCAAATCTTCAATTGTTGCAAGTCCTACCATAGAACCAAACTCATCTACGACCAAAGCCATATGATGATGGGCTGTTTTAAATTCTCTTAAAACCTTGTCAATATGAGCCGATTCGGGAACAAAATAGGCTGGTCTAATTAAATCATCAATTAAAAACAAAGAGCCGTCTCTCCACGCTAATGCAAGGTCCCTACTATAAATAATTCCCACAATATTGTCAATGTTTTCCCTGAAAACAGGAACTCTAGAATATCCAGTATCTATGATTTGCTCTATAGCCTTTTTAGTATCCTGATTTAAATCAACTGCGCGTATCTCAGACTTTGGAACCATTACATGGCTAATTCTTGTATCACCGAATTCCAAAACATTTTTCATGATGCGCCTAGCCTGATCCGGCAAAGGGATAGTGTTTTCAGAAGAGAGCAAAAACTGTATTTCGTCTGATCTCAAAAAAGGATCTTCCTTCGCATTTTTTTTGCCGAATATACTCAAATTAATTTCTGCTAGCTTTATAGAAAATTTGTTTACCGGTTTAAAAAGTACATTTAAATTGTAAAGAATAGGAAGTCCAAAAACAGTAAATTTGCCAGCATTATATCTGCCTAAAACCTTCGGGCCTATTTCTCCAAATAAGAGAATAATTAGTGTAACCACAAAAGGAACAGCTACTAGAACATACTCCTTCGGCAAATTAAATCTGTATATGACATCAAAGGATATCGATGCCGCAACAACGCTCATACCTATGCCGGCAATATTATTTCCGACCAAAATCGTTGAAAGAATTTCATTAGGTTTGTTTTCCCAGAATTCGAGGTATTTTCTCATTTTTTGAAACCTATCCTTAATGTTTCTTATGGATAATATCGACAAACTTGTTAAAGATATTTCCGAAGCCGAAAAAAATGCCGACAAAATAAGCAAAAATACTACTATGCAGATTTTTATAATTATGATAGTCATTTTTTTTCTTCCAAATTATATTCGTCTAAAATTTCACCTACGATCTCTTCCAAAATATCTTCCAGCGTGACTATTCCTACAAGATTGTCCAAGCTGTCCTGGACAAATGCAATATGAGTTTGGCCGGATTGAAACTCTTTTAGCAAAGCACAAACTTGCTTGTCCTGCTTTACAAAGTAAGCAGGCCTTACCAACTCTTTCGGAAATTTTGCATTATTATTACGCAAAGCCCATAGTACATCTTTTGTATATACAAAACCTACTACCTTTTCTTTTGACACTGTGTATACCGGGACCCTGCTGCATCCGGTTTCTACAACTAAATCTAGGAATTTTTCATCATCGATATCAAGTTTCACTGATTCTATTTTTTCAAACGGCGTCATAATCTTTGCTATATCAAGGTCCCCTAAACGCAAAACCCTTTCAAGCATTTTACTGGTTTCATTTCCCAGAACTCCCTTATCTTCTGCTTCCTCAATTAAAACATTAACTTCTTCAACACTCAAATAAGCAAGCTTGCCTGCATGATATGCGGGTTCTTTTTTCAAAAAAATTAATTTAAAAAGCTTAATAATTGGATATACTAAGGGTCGAGAAAGTCTTTCAATAAAAGACAGTATAGGAAGAGAAAAGAGGGTAACGCCTTCTGGGTGAGCGCGGCAAAACATCTTGGGGGTGAGTTCAGCAAAAATAACAAGTATAAAAGTCACCGCTAACCAGGTGAACAGCTCCACTATTGACCTATTGTATTGTTCAAATACTTTTATGGCAATAATGGTGGATAAGAACCCTAGTAAGATATTTGTGATGTTATTGCCTACCAAAATGGTTGTCAGTAAATAATACGGTGCTTTTAACCAGTGGGTCAAAGCATTTGAAATCGGTTTGTTTAGTGCGATTAGTTTTTTGATTCTATATTTTGAGAGGCTGCTCAATGCAATTTCTGACCCCGACCAGAAAGCAGAAAGCAGAAACAGCACTATGATTGCTATAAGCCCGGCTGTTACAAGCATTTAAATATTTTATCCTGTTTTTTAAACATTTTCAGACGTTCTTTCGGTGTATAGTCGGTAAAGCCCAACAAATGCAAAACCCCATGAATTGTTAAATACGATAGCTCCTTATTCCAGCTGTGTCCCTGTTCTTTGGCTTGAACTTTAGACCTTCCCTTGGCCACATATATATCGCCGACAAGAGGCTTATCCGAAAATTTAAAAGCAAGAACATCCGTTACCTTATTTGAATTCCTGTATTTGCTGCTCATTTTTTTTATTTCCATATCGGAAACTAACACAAGATTAATATCATATGGTAAAGAACTTTTTTGCCCGAGAATAGTAACACGTCCGGCCTTTTTTACAGATGAAATCGCGTTACTAGGAAAATTAAAACAGTTAACTTTTTTTATTGCTTTTCTTCGGTTCTTTTTTTTCTGATTCTTTTTGATATTCGACTCTGGCATGATATATACCGCCTAAAGTTGCGACCATACTGTCAGATATTGTACTTAAATCATGTAAAGTAATTGGGCACTCGGAAAACTGATTATCAATAAATTTACTGTTTATTACTTTTTCTACCATATCTTTTATTTTTCCTGGGGTCGGCATATCTATTGTCCTGGAAGCGGCTTCTACAGCATCAGCAAGCATTAGAATCACCGTTTCTTTACTTTTAGGCTTTGGGCCGGGATAACGGAATTCTTCCGATTTCGTTTCTTCGCTTTTTTCCAGCGATCTGTGATAAAAATAATGCATCACGGACGTGCCATGATGTTCCTGAATGCAGTCTATAATGACTTTATCAAGATTATATTGTTTTGCGAATGCTACACCGTCTTTAACATGTGCTGTTACAACAAGTCCTGACATGGTTGGAGCTAAGGCATCATGGGGATTTCGGACATTCTGCTGATTTTCTATAAAATATTCAGGATGTATGATTTTGCCGACATCATGATAATATGCCCCAACTCTTGTAAGCAGGGAATTCGAACCTATTGCTTCTGCGGCGCGTTCCGCAATTGATGCCATCATCAACGAATGGTGATAGGTACCGGGCGCCTCCATCATAAGCCTTTTTAAAAGTGGCTTATTAAAATCTGCCAATTCTAACAATTTAATGTTCGTAGTCCTGGAAAAAAAACTTTCCAAATAAGGCAATGTTGCCAGAACGAGCAACACAGACACAAATGCACTTAAGACACCCCAACCGATATTTGCTCCAAGCATTTCAATCGGCCATATCGTGAACGAGTGTATCGCCAAAATGACCATTGAGTTCACGATAAGTATTTTTATTCCAAGTTTTGTAATGTCTTCACGATTTCTTACCTTAGCTAAAAATATCACGCCTGTAATGGAGCCAAAAAAATGTATTAAAAAAATCATAAAACTAAAATTATTCAATACTCCTATTATAAGGCTCAATATTATCCCGACTCCGAGAGCAAGTCTCTTGGATAAAAGAAGTCCGGTTAATATTGCAAAAGCTGCTATAGGTGTCGCAATAGGAGAAAAATATTCTTTAAACAATTCCATCAATAAAACAGCGCTTATAAAAAGAACTCCCAAAAGCATTATTGCTTCGCCATCGGCAGATAAATCTTTTTCCTGTCTCGTATATATCAAGAAAAATGAAAAAACTAAAAGAAGCAAAATAACTAAGCCTGCAATTTTGGCCCAGGCAAAACCAACTTCAAAAAGCAAAATAATAAAAAATACCGCGATGCTTATTGCTGCCACAAGATATGCAGGGAGATTGATTTCTCTTTGCCAAAAGTTCTGATCTCTCCTGCGTACTGCTTCGGCAGCATCCCTGTCTTCAATAGCTTTTAATAGTTTAAGCAGGATATTCCTGGCAAACGGTTTGATTTTTCTAAACATTTATTTTTTTGCCCCACTTTTCATACGCTTTTATGATTTTTTTGACCAATTCGTGCCTGACTACATCATTTTCACTGAAATGTATGAATTTTATTCCGTCAATACCTGAAAGGATTTTTTCGGCTATAATTAATCCGGACTTTTCTTTTTTATCTAAATCCACCTGCGTAACATCTCCGGTTATCATCGCCTGGCTGTCGGCGCCAATTCTGGTTAAAAACATTTTCATCTGTTCACTCGTGGTATTTTGCGCTTCATCAAGAATAATAAAGGAGTTATCTATAGTTCGCCCCCTCATGTATGCAAGAGGTACTATTTCTATGGTTTCTTCTTCTCTAAAATACTTGAATTTTTCAGGCCCCAGCATATAGTGGAAAGAATCATACAGCGGTTTAAGATATGGATTAATTTTTTCATATAAATCTCCAGGCAAAAAACCAAGCTTTTCTCCTGCTTCAACAACCGGCCTCGTAATTACTATGCGCGCGACTTTTCCCATTTGCAGGGCTTTAAGAGCACACGCAACCGCAAGAAATGTTTTTCCTGTTCCTGCAGGCCCTATCCCGACAACGAGATCATATTTTAATGAAGCTTCGATATACTTTTTTTGAGTGTCAGACCTTGAGTCAATATGTTTTCCGTGAAAAGTAGTAAAAAAATAATTAGAAATTACTTCCTTAGGGCTGGCCTCCAAACTTCGCCCGCTATAAACATTTTCAGTTCCGTTATTAATAACTTTACTTCTGATTTCTTCCAATTCTGAAATTACCCGGTCAACTTTCCCTGAAGGGCCCCGAACTACAACGGAAAAATCCCCAACACTTCCGCTTTGCCGGACAAATATCTGAACGCCGTATTTACGCTCAAGATTTCTTAAATTTTCATCCTGTTTTCCAAGAAGATGAATAACCTCATCAGTGCTTTTTAAAAATATCTTTTTTGTTACCATATTTTATTTTTCTCTTGAGATCCTATCCGGGTCGGGTCCCGGCACTGGTGCAGGAAGTTTTTTCTTTACCTGGATACCCAGCTCTCTTAATTGTTTATCTCCGACTTCCCCAGGTGCACCTGATAAAGGACATAGCCCTTTTTGAGTTTTAGGAAAAGTTATTACATCTCTGATTGATTCTTCGCCAAGCAAAATTGCGCAAAATCTGTCTAAGCCCAGTGCAATACCGCCGTGAGGTGGGGCGCCGAATTTGAGGGCATCAAGCAGAAAGCCGAATTTTTGTCTTGCGTCTTCTTTAGTAATATTTAAAGCATCAAACATTTTTTTCTGTAATTGCTCGCTATGAATCCTTATTGAGCCTCCGCCAAGCTCAACTCCGTTTAAAACAATATCATAGGCTCTGGCTCTTATTTTTGAAAAAGAATCTTTGTTATCCAAATGTTCTAAATCTTGTTCTTTCGGTGAAGTAAACGGATGATGCATGGCAACCCAACGCTTATCCTCTTTGTCCCAATCAAACTGGGGAAAATCAACCACCCAGATAAAATTAAATTTTTGTGTATCAATTAAATTAAGCTGTCTGCCCATTTTTACTCTCAGAGCACCCAGGCCTTGTGCAACTATAGAAACATTATCAGCCAAAAACACCAATAAATCACCGGTTTTGGAGCTAAATTTCTTTTGTATTGTATCGAGTTCTTCTTTAGAGAAAAATTTAACTATGTTCGATTCTGGGCCTTTCTCTGTTATTTTCATCCAAGCAAGCCCCTTGGCACCAAAATCTGCGACAAATTTAGTTATTCCATCAATTTCTGACCGAGAAAATTTCTCGCCTTGCGGTATACAAAGACCTCTTATAACGCCGCCGGAAGACAAAGCACCCTGAAATACTTTAAAACCGCAGGATTTCAAGTCTTGTGTAAAATCCTCTATCTCCATTTTAAACCTTGTATCCGGTTTGTCACAACCATATTTTAACATAGCCTCTGCATAAGGCATCCTTACAAATGGAGTTTTAATTTCCTTACCCAAAACATTTTTAAAAACGCCTTTAATGAGCCCTTCAACAGCAGAAATTACATCATCCTCATTAACAAAAGACATCTCAAGGTCTATTTGGGTAAATTCGGGCTGGCGGTCGGCTCTGAGATCCTCATCGCGAAAACATTTCACAATTTGGAAATATTTATCAAATCCTGCAACCATAAGAATCTGCTTAAAAATCTGCGGGGACTGAGGTAATGCAAAAAACTCCCCCGGGCTCAAACGCGAAGGTACCAGGAAATCTCGAGCTCCCTCCGGTGTTGATTTGGTTAAAAAAGGTGTTTCAAGTTCTAGAAAATCTTGAGCGGATAAATAAGTTCGCATCTCTTGAAGCATTTTGTGGCGCAATATAAAGTTCTTCTGTATATGCGGTCTCCTTAAATCCAGATATCTATATTTTAGCCTCAGTTCTTCGGATGTTTCTACATAGTCCGATATTTCAAAAGGAAGGCCAGGGCAAGGATTTGTTATTTCTAATTTTTCAGCTATTACTTCCACTTGGCCTGTTGGAATATTAGGATTTTCTGTGCCGGCGGGCCTTTGTCTCACTAACCCTGAAACCTTTAACACAAACTCGCTTCTTAACTTTTCCGCTTTTGAAAAAATCTCTTTATTTTCAGGTTGAAATACGATTTGAAGAACTCCCTCTCTGTCTCTTAAATCGATAAAAATAACACCGCCATGATCGCGCCTTGAGTGCACCCAGCCGCAGACAGTTATTCTTTTGTCAACATCACTG
>JBHPNE010000012.1:0-33249 GCA_042562855.1 Elusimicrobiota bacterium | reverse complement strand
GTTACCGGGATCAATCTATTTAAGATAAAACAGGATTTAAACATTTCCAGATATAAGGAAATATTTAAAAATTACGGCCAAGTTCAGATAATGGGAGGCAGTTTTAGTGAGGTTTTCAAGTCGTTCTTGCAAAAACACGCTGTCGATGGCGAACTTGAGGTAACAGTAGATCTTGCGCTTAAGCTTGGGTTTAAAGGTTTTGGCAATTATGGATTTTCGCCCTCTGCAAGAGGAGCTTTGGTATCCCTTGGGGAACAATACACGGGTGTAAAAATAATACAAAAACCGGAACCGATAATAGTCGAAGCCGCGAAGCAGTTTTTAGAACAAAATATAACAAGGGATGGTAATACCGTTGCCGGGATCAACTTATTTAAGATAAAACAGGATTTAAAAATTTTCAGATATAATAAGATGTTTAAAGATTACGGCCAAGTCCAGTTAACAGGGGGCAGTTTTAATGAGGTTTTCAAGTCGTTCTTACAAAAACACGCTGTCGATGGTGAGCTCACAGTAACAGTAGATCTTGCGCTAAAGCTTGGGTTTAAAAAACCTGATGGCAAAGGGTCTACATTCGATGCAAGGAGAGCTTTGGTATCCTTTGGGGAACAATACACGGGTGTAAAAATAATACAAAAACAAATACAAAAACCAGAACCTGTAATAGCCGAAACCGCGAAGCAGATTTTAGAACAAAATATAACAAGGGATGGTGATATCGTTACCGGGATCAACCTACTTAAGATAAAACAGGATTTAAACGTTTTCAGATATAATAAGATGTTTAAAGAATACGGCCAAGTCCAGTTAACAGGGGGCAGTTTTAATGAGGTTTTCAAGTCGTTCTTACAAAAACACGCTGTCGATGGCGAGCTCACAGTAACAGCAGATCTTGCGTTTAAGCTTGGATTAACGCAAAAGGCATGGGAAATTTTGATATTCCTTGAGGAACAATACGTGAGTGTAAAAATAATACAAGAACCGTTAACAGCCGAAACTGTGAAACAGATTTTAGAACAAAATATAACAAGGGATGGCAATACCGTTACAGGGATCAACTTATTTAAAATAAAACAGGATTTAAACATTTTCAGATATAATAAGATGTTTAAAGAATACGGCCAAGTCCAGTTAACAGGGGGCAGTTTTAATGAGGTTTTCAAGTCGTTCTTACAAAAACACGCTGTCGATGGTGAGCTCACAGTAACAGCAGATCTTGCGTTTAAGCTTGGATTTAAGGATCCTGGTAATTATGGATCTTCGCCCACTGCAAGAGGAGCTTTGATATCCCTTGAGGAACAATACATGGGTGTAAAAATAATACAAAAACCAGAACCTGTAACAGCCGAAGCTGCAAAGCCGATTATAGAACAAAATATAACAAGAGATGGTAATAATACCGTTACCGGGATCAACTTATTTCAAATAAAACAGGATTTAAAAATGTACGGACATAAGGAAATGTTTAATATATACGGAAAAGTTCAGATAGCAGGAGGCAGTTTTAATAAGGTTTTCAAATCCTTTATACAAACACATCTTTCCGG
The DNA here is from genome assembly GCA_042562855.1 of Elusimicrobiota bacterium. Classification (GTDB taxonomy): domain Bacteria; phylum Elusimicrobiota; class Endomicrobiia; order Endomicrobiales; family JAPLKN01; genus JBHPNE01. The sequence continues at coordinate 31,702 of JBHPNE010000012.1, read as the reverse complement.
TAACAAAGTCAAAGTGACACCAGATCTTGCGCTTAGACTTGGATTCAAAAAAACTAATGGTAATGGAGACTCAAGCAGAGCAAAGGCGGTTTTAAGCTCGATTTGGGGACTGCTTCAATCACAAACTGCAGAATTTTCCTATGGCAAAGTCTGCAAGGAATATAACAAAGCGCATCCCGAAAGTCCATTGTCAAAAGACTGGTGGAGAGAACCTCTTAAACTGCAGTTAGCTGGAAGAGAAAGCGATATTGACCCTGAAATATACTCCTTAATGCTTGAAGCCCAGCAAAAGATAGCCCCTAAATCCTTAAGGGAGAACACCGTAATTGCCTTCTTGCCATGGTTTTTCGGCAAATGGCATTCGCTATATCCGAAAGAAGCTAAAGAATGGGCGCTAAAGACTTCAAAGAAGGCCTGGAAATGGGGCGCTCCGATAACAACCGCTTCAATAATACTGGGCATAGTACTTAACGCCGTATCACTGCTTACGGGATTCTTGTTCCCGCTATATATAATTTCGACAATAATCATTGATTATCTTTCGCTTTATATCCCAATTTATAAAGAACACCTCAAGCAAAACACCACGGGCAAATTGCCGATGACGATGGACAATAATCAGGCTTCAACAGCCAAACTACCAGCTGAGCTACTTCCTCGCGATTGGCAAAATAAACTTTCTAAAAAATATGTACAAATACTGCGACAAAGGATACCTCAATTACATAATGAAAATAATATTGAGACAAAAGTATCATATGACTTTAATCTAAATGTATATATCACGACCCGAAATATTATCAGAAAGATTTTTGACGTTTCCGGTTCAGAAGCAATCGTCTTGACAGAGCTAAATAGTATCCTGATATCGTCGGAGAAAAGAAACAAAGATCAATTAGAACAAGTGGTCCATGAAAAGTTTCACCTTTTATTTGAAAGCAATAATCCTTACGGTAAGCGATTTGAATTTAGAGACGTCGAAGAAGCATTAGGAAATATGATGTTGGATGAATTTCATTCTTATTATTCGGCAATTCTCACGGTTTACGGGATGGACCGCATTACGACCTCCGGCGAAGGTTTCACTATGGGCCGCATAATGGGCGGAGGAATCACTGTCCTCAGAAAACAACTTGCAGCTCTGCCAGCATATTTATCGGATATCCTTCAAGCTAACCCATCTGATGCTACTAAGGTTAATCCAGATCAGATATTGCAAAAACTACGGAAAAAGATCACAGAGTCGGACAAAATTATACTCGACATGACGAAACTATACGGTTTTTCTTTCCTCGACTATCTGTATGAACTTAAGGATCTTGATGACGTATTAAAAATTCCCGAACAAATTCGCGAACACCCAGATAATTTTACTAGATTGACGGAATTTAAAGGCGGAGTGAAAGAGCCAGATATACGAGCAGTTGAAAATTCTATTGAAAATATGATCGAGCCAAAAGAAATTACTGATATAAGACATAAGATAAACTTTATATATTTCGAAACCTCTAACAAGAACGAAATTTATATAGAAAATCAGGAAAGCTTCGCTCAAATTCTAGAAAAGGTTAATAAACTCGTAGAAAATTTTGAAAAAATGAAGAAAGAGAAATATTTGAATTTGTTAAAGTCATTTAAAAAACCATTGGAGGCAGAAATCGCTAAAAGCCTTGCTCCCGCCGCTTCGTTAAAAGCGTATGGTATTGACAAGGAAATCGCAGTTGGTAAAAACTCCAAAAACCCAATGCCGCTTAATAAAAAGACAGGGGCATCTGAACAAAACACCGCCCCAGACACCCTGCCGATGACTAATTGGCCGGACACTAAAAAAACAACGATTGAATTGAAGGACGGTTCTTTGGATGTTTCAAAAGATTTAAAACTAAAACAGGCCAAAGCAAACAGGAGTTTTGCGAAAACATTATTAGTTTATATCCTTAAAATTCCGGCATTGTTTTACAAAATAATTAAATTGTTAAAAATTACGATAAGATATAAAATTCAGTCCATAGCATCAAGAAAATTTGTGAAAACCAAAAGCTACAAAAATTTTGTTAAGATTCTCAAAGAAAAAGAAGAGATTGCGAAAAAAACGGTAATACATTGTTCAGTTGGGAATGACACGGTAAATAATTTTGCCGAAGAAGGAATTGAGTCCGGTTATAATAACATTGTTATATCGTTAGGAGAGCCAAGGGGGGGTATGGCGGGCTCCTGGCAGATTGATATAGAAGGAAAAAATAGGAATATTTATATAACAGTTAAAAACGCTTTGGTGAGTTTTTATGTCCAAACATTTGAAGAAGAAGATAAAAAGCTTATTCTTGAAAATTCAGTTTTGAAAATTTCCAAGATTTTAAGCGGCTTGTCAAATTTCGCACCCGACAAGCAAAAGCTAAGTGAAATTAAGCAGATATATGAACAAAATAGAATTTTTGGATACTTAAATTTAGAAGGAATAAATTTTGATCCCGGTATGATTGTGGTGCATGACGAGGGAGTATTTGAGAATGCTCAAAGATTATTTAAAGACAATATAGAAGCAAAAATAATATTTAAACATACCTTGTTTGCAAAAATGAATAAATCGGGCGTAACAACAGCTCAAGAGTCCGGCGATCATAATTTTAATATTGAAAGTTCTATCACCCAGGAACAGTTTATATCCAAATATTTGAAACAAACCATTATTAAAACTGCCGAATCTCTGGCGGTTCAGCGAAATGTAGTCTGTGAGCTTGATGTAACCGCTTTTAGCAGTATGATAGATGAGGATATGGAGGATATGAAGAATATGGGGTTTGTTCTTCTGTCGGACGTGCCAAGTTTTAGTGAAAAAGAAATGAGAGAAGTGCTGTTTGAGGCACACAGGAAAAACCCAGATCTTAAAATATATATGAAATTTGAGGGTGATTTTGATACCCAAGTCGTACAGGCAAAGCAATGGCTTAACCACAAGAAGGGAGAAAAAAATAGATATTTTGACGGCGCATATTTCAGCTTTGATTTCATAAATGTTGCTGAGGCCGAAAGGTTAACAAAAAGCATACGTTCGGATAAAACTGTAATGGTTTCCATAAATAAAGCGTATGCAGAGGTTTATAAAACCTTTAAAAAATATAATATTCAGGTAAGCAGAGAAGGAGCTCTTGGCGAACAGGAAAATATGCAAATGGAGTGTTTTAAAGTAAGTTCTTTTCCTAGGCTTGAAACGGAAGAGGAATTGAAAATATATATCTCAAGGCTTAGCAAAGTACGGGCAAAGACCCTTATAATTGATGTTAACGGGTATTCCGACATGGTAAGGAGTGTCGGAGGAATACTTGATAAAGGAATAATGATGGGCTGGAGTATACTTGGTATGCTGAAAATCAGAAAGATGACAAAGGAAGAAGAAGTAGGAGTCGCAATTGGCACTGCATATAATTTAGCGAAGAAAGATCTGCCGAAGTTGAGCAAAGAGCAGTTAAAATATATAGTTAAGCTGTCCGCTGAAAAAGAAATTAGCGACGGCCAAAAAGATGTAGATTGCCAAAAAATTGTTGAAATGGAAGCTTTAAAAGGTAGTGTTATAGAGGAATATCTAGAAAGCAACCGCAATCCGGATATGAAAGGAGCGTTTGTAAAAGCACTATCACAAAGATTGTTGGTAAATATGAGAAATGAAGAAAAAGGCCAATTAGAATTTGAAAATTTATCAAATACGAAAATGCTTGGGGAGGCCCTGTGGCTTCAAATATTGATAGACGGCGGTCTAATCGACCCAAAAATATTCGTTGAGGGCGAACAAGATTTAATACATAAACGTGAACTGTCCGAGAGAAGCACTGCAGAAGAATTTATTGAAAATAGCAATAATGAGATCGTAAAGTTGTTTGAAAAGGTAATCCAGAGGGATTCTGTTGCAATTACTAGATTTATATATCTTATTGAAAAATTCGGCGATAGAAAAATACCTGATGTAATTACCATCGAAAAGACCATAAACATGAATGCCGTAAAAGCGTTGATCACCGCCGCATAAAAAGCCGATTTTTATTTGACAGTCCAAGGGATTTTAGATATAATCTGACCTTTCCGAAACAACAATTTAATGATGAGGATGTCAAATGAAACGCACTTTTCAGCCAAATAGAAGAAAAAGAAAGAAAAAAATAGGTTTTAGGGCAAGAATGAAGACTAAGGGCGGACGTAGAGTAGTAAGCTCTCGTAGAAGAAAGGGGCGAAAAAGAGTGTCCGCATAAGCTGTGATAGAAACAAAAAAAAGATATACATTTAAATACTGCGAAAGGCTTCATCTAAAGAAGGATTTTGATAAGGTAATTAAATTCGGCCGGAGGCAAACGCATCCGGCGATTTTTGTCTATACATATAAAAGAAAATCTGAACCCAAGTACTGTAGGCTTGGCATTGTAACTTCAAGAAAAATTGGCAAAGCAGTTGAAAGAAATACTACTAAAAGAAGGCTTAGAGAAATTTTTAGGACCAATAAACATAATTTAATATCTGGCTTAGATATAGTTTTTATACCAAAAAAGAAGTGCGTTACAATGAAATTTAGCCAAATCAAAGATATAATTTTTTCTGCATGGAAAACTGCAAAAGCATTGAAATAACAATCATATTATGAAAAAGACATTACTATTTTTAATAAAAGTATATCAGCAATTTTCATCTTTTTGGGTTTCAAAATGCAGGTTCAGCCCAAGTTGCTCGGCATACACTTACGAAGCTATAGAAGTTCATGGGGTTATAAAGGGGAGTTGGATGGGATTGAAAAGAATTTCCAAATGCCATCCATTCCACAGCGGCGGCTATGACCCCGTGTCGCAAAATTTTAAAAAAAAGCTTGAGGTAAAATAAATGGATAGAAATACGTTCTTAGCAGTTTTCTTGTCGGCGGTTTTTCTTATTGTGTGGTGGACGTTTTTCCAGCCGAAACAAGCTAAAAAACCTGTAGAGACCGCAAAAGTATCACAGCAAGTACATGCGGAACAAAAAATAGCAGCAAAAACTACCGTCGAGAAAAAACAAAAATCTTCGTCTTATAAACATTCAATTGTTGCCGAGAGAGAAGTAACTGTGGAAACAGAAAAATATAAAGTAGTTTTTACTAATAGAGGCGCGGCAGTAAAAAAATGGTTTATTAAAGAAAAAAGTGGAACTCTTACAAACCTTGTTTTATCAGAAGATACGTACCCTTTAACTAACTTTCCTGGCTCAAACTACAGGGTGTCAAAGCCCAGTCCAAATAAAGTTGTTTTTTCGCATGTTTCTTCTCAGGGATGGGAAATTGTAAAAACGTATGATTTATCAGACAGTTATTTACATGATCTCAGCATTGAAGTGAGAAAAACAAAAGCAATTTCAAGTTTTCCGGAACTGAATCTCGGTTGGGGTCCAGGCCTTGGAACGGATACGAAGGAGTTGAAAGAAAATACAAGTCTTACGAGGGTCATAGGATGTTCGCTTGCAGAACCCACAAAGCTGGAGAAATTTAAAGAGACGAGACAGCCTGCTTCTGCTTATAAATGGTACGGAATTGGAAATAGATATTTTCTTGCAGCTTTTGTACCTGAAGACAATACGCAATTTAAAGATTTAGAAGTTTACAGAGATAGCAAAAAACATCCCTATGGAATGCTCTTAACTGCAAAATTAAATCCTGAAATTCGTAAACATACAATCAAGGCTAAACTGTATGTGGGGCCGAAAGAATATTTTGGGCTGAAATCCTTAAATCTGGGATTAAAACAGGCAGTTGATTTTGGATTTTTCGGTTTTCTTGGAAAAATAGTTTTGTATGCACTGAACTATTTATACAATATTACGCATAATTTCGGCTGGGCGATAATACTCCTAACAATTGGTATGCAGATTATTGTAGCACCGTTAACGATTAAAAGTTTTAAGGCTACCGCAGCAATGAAGCATCTTCAACCAAAGATGAAAGCTTTGCAGGATCAATACAAAGGCGACCCCAAAAGACTGAATGCCGAAATGCTGAATTTGTATAAGACCCAAAAGGTAAATCCATTAGGCGGATGTTTGCCCATGCTTTTGCAACTGCCTATATTTTGGGCACTTTTTACTACTCTTCGGGGTGCTTACGAGCTTAGGGGTGCTCCGTGGATTCTTTGGGTCAAGGATTTGTCGGCACCCGATGCACTGTTTATGGTAGGCAATATTGGTTTTAATGTCTTGCCTCTTATTATGGGTGCTGGAATGTTTTTGCAACAGAGGTTGATGTCTGTATCAAGCGACCCCACACAACAGAAGATGATGTATCTTATGCCGGTGATTTTTACTTTCATGTTTTGGGGTTTTCCTTCAGGATTAGTTTTGTATTGGCTTACGAATAGCATTTTGACCATGACAGAACAATATTTTATTTTGAAGCGCAGCAGTTCACCCCGTTAGAGATAGACGAATAGGTATGTTTTACACATATGTAATGAGATCAGAAAAGGATAATAAATGGCATACAGGCTGTACCGGAAACTTGCGGAAACGCTTTAAAGACCACAATAATAATCGTATTTTATCGACAAAAGGCAGAGGGCCATTTCAAATAATGTATTATGAGGCTTGCCAAAATCAACAGGATGCTTATACAAGAGAGAAGTATTTAAAATCTGGGATGGGTAAACGATATCTAAAAAATCGATTAAAGCGTTTCCTATCTCTAACGGGGTAAATAAATGGCGGAGATCGAAATCAGTGCAAAAACAGCAGAAGCAGCTATTGCAAAAGGCTTGAAAGAACTGAAATGCAAACGGGAAGACGTGGAAATCAAAATCTTAAATGAGGGCGATTCGGGCCTTTTCGGCCTTGGCGGTAAAAAAGAATCAAAGGTGAGAATAACTACAAAAACAGATATTAAAAAAACGGAATACGATGTTGATTATGCTTTAGTTCAAAAGAGGGTAAAGGAAATTCTCACAGATTTGTTTGGATTCATGAATATTACATATAAGCAGATCGACACAGCTTTGATAACCGGACGGGTTTTAGTGGATATAAAATCCGATGAAAGCAGTTTGATAATCGGTAAAAGCGGCCAAACCCTTGATGCATTGGAGACCATTGTAAATTTGATCCTCAACAGGAATGAGAAGACGCGTACCAAAGTTTCCATAGATACCGGAAAGTTTAGAAAAAAACAGGAAGAAAAACTGATAACGATGGCGCAAAATGCTGCGGATGAGGTAAGAAAAACAGGCCAACCGTACCATTTCGGCCCGATGCCTGCGAAAGACAGAAAAATAATACACTTATTTTTGCAGAACGACAATGAAGTGGAAACCGTTTCTGAAGGCGAGGGTGTATTGCGTACTTTGTCAATAAAACCCAAAAAATAAATTTATCTGCCCCCGTTCTGTTTGTGCTCAAAATTATAAATAGACCGGGGTGTTCTATCTGCAAAATATGAGAAAAATTGTATTTATTTTAACCGCAGTTGTCCATCTAACAGTTCTTGGCCCACTTTTCGCCAGAATCCCCGACGGAATAATAACGGTACCTGTTTCAAAAGAAGAAACCTCCCAGGTGTTAAACCAAGATACAGAAGATACCGCAGTTATACATAAGGATAATAAGAATTCCAAGCTTTTTATCAAACACAATCCAAAAATATCCTCCGAATCAAAAAGGTCAATTCGAAAAGCACAAAAGCTTTTTGGAAAAGCTAATTTGCTGTATGAAAAGGAAAAGAAAGAAAAAGCGAAAGAATATTATTTGAGGGCCCTAGAAGAGCTTCAAAGTGCTAATTTGAGCAATGAAGTTAATTATTATTTAAAAGACGACTTTGACAATCTTTTCTTAAAGGTTAATGAATTATTTTCCGGGGACTACTCATCCAAAGAAATCCCGTACAGAATTCCTATAGACGCGGAAAACGAACAGGTGAAGAAATATTTGGAAATATTTTCTTCAGGGAAACCAAAGGAAAGAATTCAAAGGGCTTTGCAGCGTGCAGGCAGATACAGGGATATGATTTTTCCGATTTTAAGAAAATATGACCTCCCCAGGGAGCTTATTTATTTGCCTGTTGTGGAAAGCTTATATACCGTTTCAAATCGTTCGCGCGCAGGAGCATTGGGGCTTTGGCAGTTTATGACCTCGACGGGAAGGGGATATGGCTTGAGGATTAATTATTGGATAGACGAAAGAATGGACGCGGAAAAATCAACCATTGCAGCTGCGAAATATTTAAGAAGGCTATATTTTTTATTTGACGATTGGCACTTGGCTTTGGCGGCATACAACAGAGGAGAATTCGGGCTTAAAAGGGATATGAAGTTTTCGCAAGCAATAGACATTGATCAGATGAAAAAACGAAAAGCTGTCCCCAGGGAAACCCAAAACTATGTACCGCAATTTATTGCTGTAACGATTATCGGAGACAATCCTAAAAAATATGGTTACAATTTGGAATATGAAAAACCGCCGGAATACGATGTGGTAACAGTAAGCCAGGTAATGGACTTAAAGATAGTTGCAGGTTGTACAAATGTGACTTTGAAAAGAATTAAGGAGCTTAATCCTGCAATTAAGGCATGGTGTACCCCTCATAACTATCCCGATTTTAAGCTTAAAATCCCAAAAGGAACAAAGCAAAAATTCCTTGAAAACATAGCCAAAATTAAAGATTTGAATCCGACGAAAGGCTTTATTAAATACAAGGTAAGAAGAGGCGACTATCTTGGTAAAATTGCAAAAAAATTCCATACCTCCGTCAGAAGAATTAAAAATGACAACAAATTACACGGGAAAAAGTACCTTCAGAGAGGAAAAATCCTTATAATAAGACCAGGAAAAAGGTATTACAAGTAAGGCAATATCAAAAATACATTGTATTTTCAATACATTTCGTCAAAGAAACTGCTCAAAAACCACTTCTTTTTAAGCCTAAAAATTTACCGAACCTCTCTTCAATTTTTTACATTTATTTCACATTAGTCGTTGAAAAACCATGGTATAATGTATGTACAAATATCCGCCAAACGTTCAGAGCAAAACAATCTAATTTTGGCTATAAGTATTTGTGTTGAAAGGTAAATTTTCTTATTTCGGGGGAATATGAAAACGAAGCTTCTTTCTATCTTTATATTTATTTTTTTGATAAATAATTTTGCCTTTATAGGTAAGCATGTACAAAATAACAGTAAAATTGTATCAGACTTGATAAAGATCCAATCGCCGGTTCTAAGTCTTTTTGCAGCATGTAATCTGCAAACCGAAATAGTGAAAGGCTTAAACAATGTATCAAACACTCCCCTAGCGAATGAGCAAGGCGATGAAAACCAAGACAAAACAAAAGCAGACTCTTCAGCAGACTTTTCAATAAATCTTTTCCAGAAAACATCCAAACTTAAAGACAAGCCCGATAGTTTAAATGGAAGTGCTGGCCAGCGTGCTTTAATAAGTATTGGCCATATTGACGCAATGTTATCCAAAGTAATACGCGGAAGTCCGACGAATGGTAATGTAATCATTATTCTTGTATTTTTGCTTTTCTATTTGATAAAGCTGTCTTTAAGCAATTTGCCCAATAGTATTGCAACATTTAGAGTCCTCAATATTTTAACCCGGCTTAATAAAATAGGTCGGGTTTTCTTATTTCAAGGCGGATTTAAAAAAGTTATAGCGTTGTTTACCCTTAGCTGTTTTATCTTCTCATTTATTTTAAGTGATGCAATGCATGCTGCATCGTACTTAAAGAAAAATATTAATGAAACAAAAAAGGTAGAAAAAATATGGGACGACCTTTTAATACCCGCAAATGCCGGAAGGGTAACCTCCGGCAAATATCATGGAAGCGATAAAGTCATAGTTAACATACAGGATCTTCACTGCCACTACGATGCACAGAAAAATATAAGTAGGCTAATCTCAATTTTGGATAAAGAATGCAACTTGAAAAAAATATATGTTGAGGGGGCCTCAGGAAAGGTTGATACCGCATGGCTGTCAAGCATTAAGGATCAGGCATTAAAAAGCAATATTGTAAATACGCTCTTCAAACAAGGTAAATTGGCGGGAACTGAGTATTATTCAATCAATCAGAACAAACCTCCTGTGCTTATGGGTATGGAAGATAATGATATATACGAAAAAAACCTCTTGCGGTTAAATCAGATTTTAAACAATAAGGATAAGTACAAAAAGGCAATTGCAATAATTGAACGAGATGTAAACGGATTGAAGAAAAAGCACTTTAAAGCACAAAACAGAAGGTTTGAAAAAGTAATCAAAAGACATAAAAAAGGTAAATTAAGCGCAGTCAAATACTATTCCTTGCTTAAAAAGTATGTTGAAAAGCTAAATACCGAGCCTAAAAAGTTCAATATGGCAAGAATAAATATGAACCAATACGAAAATGTTTCTGGATATTTGGAGTTAATGGACAGGTCAAAAAAGCTTAATTATAAAGCTGTTTCAAGACAGATGCAGCTTTTGGTAAGAAATTTGAAGCAGAAGATATCATATAATGCCTATAAATCAATTGTTGAAAAAACAGAAAACTTCAATAATCTAGACGTATTATATACCCATCTTCCGAAAATATTAAAAGATTGCAAATTTAATATCAAACAGGAATATCCTCAGCTTCATGATTTCTTTATATATTCAAAGAAATTGAAGGAAATAAACCCCCTTATAATGATTCAGGAAGAAAAGATACTAGTGTCGGAAATCAGGCTGGCGCTTGTGGAAAATGTTACCGAAGACGATATTTCCCATATAGTTGTTATGTTTGAGTATTTAAAAGATTTTTTAAATAACAAGCTCACCTATGATGAATACAAATACTTTTCCGCTAAACTTCATAAATTTGCCATACTCTTGAAGAAGTATTCAATAGAAAACGCGTATTCAGAACTAAAGCCAGATATTGATTTAATAAATAGTTATTATGAAAGCAATATTAAGCGAAATCAGATATTTATTGAGAAAATTCTTGATGATGAGAAGAACGTTAATGGCTTCGTTAAATCCCTCTCGTCCAGAGGACCACCGCATATAGATGACAAGGATAGATTGCTAAAAACATTAAAACAAGCCAGAGAAGTTATAGTCGTGGTTAGCGGAGGTTTTCATTCAAAAGGCATAGAAGAACTACTAACCAAGCAAAATATTTCCAACCTTACAATAACTCCCAATATCACAAAAAGCACTCAAAAATCTGAAAAGCTGTACTCGGAGCTCATAAAACAACAGACAAGTCTGCTTGAGTTTGAGGCTCTCGCCATTAAAATGCTTTCAACGATGTCTCCAATGACAAAATTTGAATCAATTGTTGATGCAGAAATAAGAAATAAAATTGAACAGGGGCAAAGATCGTTTGTAAAGCTGATAAAAGAGCACAATGGTGATATTTCCCGGCTTTTAGAAGACATTAGATTGGAATGGAATAGAAATGATAATTTAAAAGCTGATTTTGGGAAAATTGTAGAAATTATTGATATCGGGAAAAAGGATAACGGAAAATACTATTTTGATGTTAATTTTGAATATAAAGGAAAAATAAATTTTGCGTATGTTCCAAACGCAGTCAATGCAATAGAGCGGGTTTGTCCAGCAAAGCCAAAGAAGCCAATAAAAGCTCCCTTAGAACCGGATTCTATGGTTCAAGGTGTAGAGCCAATAAAATTAGCTCACAAGTGGGAATGGCTTTTAAATATTTTCCCAATGCCGACAAGGGTGAAGACGAGTAAGATTTGGCATTGGGCGATAAAATTGTGCGGTATAAATGACCGGCAATTAGAAACAATAAAGCATGGTATGGTAAGATTTCCAAAGAAATTGCAATTATTTGATTTTTTAAGCTATATGGGCGCGGTTGCTTTGTCGGCTTTATCACTGTTTATGGGTTTAAGCATTGTTCCCGTTGTTGGCGTTGCACCAATTATAGTTATAGTGCTATTGTTTGTGGCAATAGCGTTATTGTCTGTGGTATCCTTGAAAATTTTTACTGTTTCTCGAGGAAAAATATTTTACAAAATGCACGAATTGTTCATCAGTAAAAAATACGAATCAGAGGACGCAAGACAGATATCTAAAGATGGATATATTAGCCGCGGAAAAAAGTACACAATGAGAGCAATATGGCCGGCAAGTTCTGTTATAGCATCCTCAGCGGGATTAATGATTTTAATAGTTAAGGTAGTAGGACTGGCCGTATTTTACGGCCAAGTAATTATATTGAGCGGAGTTTTAGCAGCATTGGTTTTAGGAATTAACAGAAGTATCATAAAACACAAAAAGCGTAATTTTGCAATAATTGGAAAGCTGAAGGAGGGAAAGAAAATTACTCCAGATTCGATAGCGGCAAAAAAAGAAAGTGAAATTGAAAGGCTTGAAAAAATAGTCAAACAAGCCATAGAACATCCGACTTTTGTGAACGTACTTGCAGTGGGACGTTCATATATTACACTTGATAGAGAAGGAAATATTCATAATATAACGAACGACGGGCTAAGAAGTCATTTACCTCAAATTTGCAATAATGATTTGGCTTCGGTAAAGTTTATCTATTCCGAAAAGGACGGAGTTTATCCTGAAGTATCAGCATGTCCCGTATGCAAAAATCTTCATTATATTGATGAGACGGGTCCGCAGGGTTATGTCGTCAAGCGTTTATTGGAAGAACTGAATAAACCGATTGAAACAGAAAAATTAAGCAAGGTGCTCACCAAACAAAGCACATTTAATGCTTATAAAAATATTAAAAATTTCTTCAATACTTGGGATGTTGGCAAACTCCCGTTTGGCTGGGAAGAAGACCTCAAGTACAAAAAATTAAGAAGAAAAGTGGAAATTTACTTTGCACCTATATGGGAATCAGTTAGCTTTATATTCAATCCGATAGGATTTTATAGAAGCCATAGGCAAGGTTATGAAAAGACATGGAAAGAATGGTTGTTAGTATTTGTATCGTATACAAGTGTAATATTATCTTGGATATTGGTAACAATAATTCCACTTGTGTCTTTATTGATATATGCAGCACTTATAATGGGAACAGTGATACAGAAGACCAAAAGCACTGAAGAAGAAAAACACAAAAAAAATATGTCAAAAATATGGGGGATATCGGTGGGAGCAGGACTTTTAATAACTTATTTGAGCACTATCGTATGGATATTTCTGCCGATAGTCTTTGGATTAAATATTTTGGGACACAGCGCCTATAATATGAAATACGGAACTCAAATATTTAAAAGCAATTTAAAGAAAAAAATGCGTAATTTGAAAATATTTTATTATTTAAATGCTGTTGTAATATTTTTTGCTAGCATGGGATTATTCATGTTTTTTGCGTTTTTTATCCTCTTAACTATGAGTTTTATTCCTTTTATTATTTTATTTATATCAACGACTATTATCTATAGTATAGTTTCAACGTATATGGTAATGTCGGGGAGTAGAAAATTAAACTTTAAGATTTTAAATCAATTTGAAAAGTATATACCGGCGGTAAAAATATTTAAATCAATGAACTGGCGTCCGGGAAAAGATCGGAACATAAGAAAATTCATGTCATATTTTATTGGTAAATTCGGCGATGATTTTGTCCTGGAAAATTCAGAATCCTTGGCAAAAATGGGGAATATGTTAAAAATAGATTATTCCGGAAGGAAGAAAATTAAAAGCATGGTAAATGCAATGGCAAATGCATTTGGCGATGAATTTATTAAAGATAATTTTGAAATAATCATTAAATTGATTGAGGAGCTTCCCGAGAAGCTTTCTAAGAAAGAAAAAGGCATTATAATTGAACCTATATTTAAAAATGCTCTGCCTGCACTGAGAAATAATATTAAAACAAAAACTGATTTTGAAAATATGGGTATGGCCTTGATGGAGTTGCCTGAAAAGGGAGTAGAGCCTTATGTTTTTAAAAAGGACATGGTGGAATTTATAGAAAAATATGGAGAAGAATTTGTAAATAATAACTGGAGAGTTGTTCTTATGTTGTTAAAAACATCAGGCAGTTATGCTGATCTAACGCTAAAAGGCGGTATTGATAGTTTAGTAGATAATTTCGGAGAAAATATATTAATAAAGAAAGAAGCTGCGTTAACTAAACTGTGCAGAAAAGTAAATAAAGATCTTTTTGAGCTTTTATATTACGCGGTTCCGGAATTAAAAAAACAAGGAGTGATTAAAGAGGATAATTTTGACGAAATTATAAATATTTTAGCTGATTTATGTGTATATGCAAAAAAGAAAAAAGTCGTTACAGAAACTGTGTTTAAATATGAATTTTTAGTTATGGAAGGAATTCTTTCTGAAGAAAACTTAAAACAAATGGGTGAAGGGCTTATAGATTTAACTGCAATTTCCAATGGGCATATATATTTAGATGATACAATGCGATCATTTAAGGAAGAAGGATATGGTAAGGAATTTATTAAAACACATTGGAAAGATATTTTTGAATTAGGCAAATCTGCAAAAAATGATTCGCAAATAAAGTACATACTTTCATTTGGTTTACCAAGACTATTAAGAAATTATGAAGTTGCCTTTGTAAAAAAACACTGGAACGAATTGGTAAAAATGGGCTTGAGTATGGAAGGGAATGCAGGGGCTCTATTCGGCAATGCTTTAGTTGCTTTTAAAAACAAAATAAATGATGAGAATCTAAATAAAATCTGCAGTATTTTTATTAAATTATACAAATCCGGCAAAGAAAAGGGTGTAAAAACCGACGATTGGTTTTGTTATGGTTTAATACATTTGGCAGGTATAATAACCGAAGGTAATCTGGAGCAAATAGGCGAAAAATTAATTAGTCTTGCCAAGCTTTTGCAAAACAATATTAAATCTGAGTTAAAAAAGTATAACTCTTCTCTCAGAACAGGGCTATTTGGAACATATCTAACAGCGGATGAGAAAAATATTAAGAGCGCAAATCAAACATATCAAGCAGCATTATTTATAAAAGGTATTTATGAATCAAAAGCAAAAATAACTGAAGAAAACCTAGAAAAAATAGGAAAAGATCTGGTTTACTTATTGGGAGTTTGTTTGAAAAGTGGAATAGGCGATATACCATTTATAGATAATGAATTATTTTATATTGTGATATTTTATATTAAATCCATTATTAATAATGCGGAATCGTTGGAATCAATATTCGAAAAGTATAATAAACTTACAAAAGGAGTATTGAACGAAAATTCGCTCATCTTTATGGCATACAATAACATTGATATTTCAAATGTGTTTGAGAAATTTGACTCGGAGGATTTTAGAGAGGATTTTATAAAATTTAAAGAGGCATTTATAAATGCAAATAATAAACAGGAAGAAAGCAGGCAAATTGATATAAAAACATTCCAAAATAAATATATTGTACTTGCATACAAACTTGAAGAAATAATGCCGGGATATATTAGCCATATGACTTCTTTGCTTGAACAAAGTAATAACCCTTATGTAATTAAAAGGTATCTAAAATCAAAGAAAACCTTTTTGCTAGATGAGTTCAGCCTAAAAATTGCTGGAATAGTGGAAAAAGGTCTAATCGATACTGGTTCTAAAATTGAGGAGAACATTAAAAGTTTAAGTAAAGTTATCGAGGAAAAAGAAGAAAGAATAAAGTCGGTAGAAGAACAAATAAAAAAACAAAATATTAGTTTAGAAAATATATTGCTAAAGATAAGCAATATGACTGAGGAAGAAGAAAAGAAGGCATTGCAAAAGAAAAAAGGAAAAATAGAGGGAAGTATTAAAAAATTAGGCGGCCATTATGGAAGACTAAAAGGAGAGCTTACAGTACTCAAACAACTCACTGATGATGAGTGGAAGTTTAAAATGGAGGAAAAACTGCTTGTGAAAGGAGAAAAGACGAAGAAAAGAAGAAAAATAAATCTTACTAAGTTCGCTAAATTAATTGATATTTTATCGGCCATTTATGAGCTGGATACCCAAGACTGGCTTATGCACAGCTTGCGGGGTATACAAGATAGGATACGGGACGATGTTTCAAGCAAGGAAAAGGATTTCATTGATACCCGTTTAACGAAACTTAAGGAACAATTAATTAGACAGGGGTTACTTGGCGATCTTGGCCGTTTGGCAGGATTGAGTGAGGAAAAAATTGAGACTGATGCATTTAACAAATTGCACTTGCCGTTTCTTTCACGATTTAATGACGCATTTAATTATATTGAAAAACATTATCCCGGAAACCTTAAATATATCGAATTTGTTATGAGAGAGATTTTAAAAGGAAATGAATTCAGAGATTCTATAGAAAATATTGAACAAAAGGATACAGTAGGCAGAAAAATAGCCTCTCATAATACAGGTGTTAGAGAAGCGATGAATGTGAAAGAAGTAAAAGCAGAAAGATATCTTGGATGGAACGAAGAAAATAGGGTCAAGGAACGTAAATTCATGTATTATGAAAAGAGCAGCAAAAAATATGATTCGGTGAAAGATGTGCAAACAATTACAAAATATCTGACTACAGTGTTAAGCTACAGTCTTGTTCAAAACGGCATTTACGAAAACAATGAAAAACTTATGAAAAAGGTAGAGTCGGTCTTTAAGAAAATCGGGCTTGAGTTTAAGGAAGGCAAAATAGCAGTTGATGAAAAAGCAAAGAAAAGGGATATTCTTGGAGCATTATCGAACGAGATGAATGTAAAAATATTACTGGAACTAACAAAAATATTGAAATTATTTGTAGAAAATAATAATGGTTCAGTGTCGGAAAGAGAAACTGCGATGCATCTTGTTCAGCATGTTGAGAAGCTATATTCTAAAATCAACGATAAAGAATATTTGGCAGATTTAAGTAAAAAGAGAATTCATTTTATGATCAGACCGATAATGCGTGGTGAGCCGGGAAAAGTTCTCCATATGGGAGGATTTACGGATTGCTGTCTTGCGATGAATTCAAACAACTATCCTCATGAGATGGTAAACAGGCTTATAGATGAGGGGATGAATGTTATTGAGGTGATAGATGAACAAAGTGGATTGCCCGTAGCATGTCTTTGGCTTTATATTGCAGAAGATGGAAGCCTTGTGATACAAAACCTAGAAATTGAGAGCGAATACGAGAAGGTTGAGCCCATAATGGACAGAATCGGAGAAGAGATGATAATTTACGCGGAATACTTTGCAATTGATATAGGTGCTCCAAGATTGTTAATAGGTGAATCGGGTCACGGCAAGTATTTTCACAGTGGTTTTATTCGTGAAAGATATTCAGAATCCGAGATACCTTTCGGGCTTAAAAAAATCGGAGGCCATCTTCCGGGCAGAAATTATTTAGATTCTGAAGGTAAGAAAAATGCTTATTTGGTAATGGATTTTAAAATTGCCAATAAAATATTAAACGAATTATGCGGAATGGTTGATAATATAGAATCGATCAATACAAGCATAGAAACACTATCAAGAGCTGCTATAACGTTCTATAGAAAGGAAAAGTTGAATGAACTGAGCAAAAATGAGATAAAAACAAAAATAAATGGATTAATTAAACAAATCCGAAAAATAACTAACGTTAAGAAAAAGAAAACGCTAACATATTTGCAGCTTATTAATGCGTTGGAGGAACTTAAGTACATAAAAAGAAAAGGAATTGGATCTTTAGTTGCTCTTGGTGAAAATATCATCAAATTGATTGCAAAAGCAGCATCTTTGGATGGCGGGTTCGCTGATTGGCTGATTAAACAAATATCTGGCATTACAAAACCGGAGAATTTGGAAGGATGGCTGGGTTTACTGCAGAAAGGATCAATTAATATCCAAAAAGCGCATGAAAGATTGTATGAGAACGAAAGGTATTGTCTTTCGGGAAAAAGACTTGAACCATATCGAGAAAAGCTTGATGTTATAAGCAAAAAGCTGATCCAGTGGGGATTTCATGGATTTGAGATAGTAGTAAGCGAAAGTCCTTTCCTTATGACTACTGAAAACAACTGTTACTCAGGTGCGACATTCAGCATAGCAAAGAAGAAATTCATGGTAAATAAGGCAATTCTCGATCGAGCTCCACCTGAAGATATTATCTGGCACGAAGTTGCTGAATATTACGTGATGAATTTCAATTCCTTGTATGAAATACCCGCCGAATTCAAAGAAGCTTATAATAAATACTTAACCTATCTCTCCGGTAAACCGAAGTCAATAGAAAGCTTCCATGAGTTCTTAAAACAAAACTATAAAGGACAAAAGTTACTACTTGAGACTGCAGAACAGGGCTATAACCATGACAATCCTGAAGCGACACTTGCGAAGAAGGATATCGATCAATTCTTCACATCTGCGGAACAGCTGCAGCGATTCGTCGGAAGCGATCTTGCCATGCTGCTGAAAGATCCTGCGTTAACGCTCGGAGATTATCTTAATGCGAAGGAAACCGTTTTCTGCTTGAAAATATTTGGATCCGACAGAACCACGGCCATTCAAGAATATATGCGCAGCTTAAATGAAATAGCAGGTTTGGTGAAACGACCAGTGACTGACTTTGAAGAAAAGACACTTGCAGAACTCATTTTGATTCTTCAAGCCTTTCAAGACTGGAAAGTTCTTCTCCAACAGCGGTGGTCAGATATAACCGAAGGGTACCATGAATATTTACAATGTACTCAAGGGGTTCGTGAGGTTGAGATTCCCTTAGAAGAAAAAGCCCAACTCAGTAAAGCAGATAAACTCTTGGAGCTCTTCCCTGGAAATGACAATATCAAAGTATTGATGAAGCACTCTCAGTGCGACCTATATAACGCGCTCTGGAATCAAGAAGAAGTAATCGGGGCTTTGGCGGCAAGCCTAAGCAATGATTCAAACAAAGTTAAAGAGGCGGTCAAGGAACTTGATAGAAATTCGAACGCACTTAACAATTTCGTGATCAATAAATATCTTTTCAATATGGACACTTCTAACAATCTTCTGCCTATAAAAAATTTTCAGACAGACGAAACAATTGGCTATGCAGGAACTCCGTTCGGAAAACTACGACAGCTGTTTGCGTATCTGGGGCTGAGCGAGGAGGATACGATTTATGATTTGGGGTCTGGTTTCGGCGAAGTAGTCCTGTGGGCGGGTTTAACTACGAAGATCGGGCGGGCGGTTGGTATAGAACTAGTTCAGGGAAGAAACGACATTGCCACGAGAGTGAGCAAGTTTCTGCAGTTGTCGAATACGGAGTTTGTTTCCCAAGATGTCAGGCAAGCAGATTTCTGGGATGGTACATGTTTCTTCTTATTTGATCCATTTAGCGAGGAGACTAGACAAGCAGTTACCAGAAAATTGATGGAAATTGCCCGGACAAGAAATATCGTCATCGCCATATGGGGCGGCCCCGTATTCTATAACTACTTCGAACGACAGAGAGAAAAAGGATGGCTTGAAAAGATTCAGACGATACGCGAAATAAATGATCCCAAATACCCGATCGTTGTCTATCGAACATGCTTGGCCCAAGCGGATCCCGGCACGGTCGCAGAGCGACTGGGCCTTGCGGAAAAGGTTGATATACACATTCGATCCCTCGGCGAAAACATTCGGGAAAAAGAAACGGAAAATTTGGAGTCTGAAGAAGATCAGGATAAGAACACCTATAACATTGAAATAAATGACCTGATAAAGGCGGTTTTTGCAGCATTCGGCATGGGTGCCTTGGTTAGCTTTATAATAATAGGCATAATGTTTGTTTTTATAGGGGCATTAAGTAATATCGTAATATTGTCGATAATTGTTCCTCTTTTAGTCCCCGGTTTTTATATGGCCTTTGTATTGTTAAATGTTGTACTGGTAAAATGGTTAAGCAATAACACTAAATTAGAATATTTCAATGCTTTCAAAAAGATAGTTAAAAATGCCAGAGAAAAAAGCCCGGCAGTAGACAAACTGTTAAAAGCGGGACCGATAAACGTGATATCGTCAAAAATTAACTCATTGCTTGAATGGCTTACAAAGGCAAGGCCTCGCCGGGCTGACCCGGGATATTTAGCGCCTTTTGAAGGGATTGCTCTAAAAGATACAAGACCCAATGCTTGGCTAAAACATCAGCGATATATCCCTCAGGAATTTATGGGGTTAAGAAGAAGACATACAGCATGGGAGATAAGGGTTAATCCTGCTGTTTATGAATTTGTAGCGCGCCAGCCCCTCTGGATACAAAAAATAATTCTTTCCTATACGGGCATCGTTAGCCATGAAGCTTCCCATTTACATGATTTTGATACTCCTTTAAAAACAAACGTGACAAAAGAATCCAAAGCTTATTTCATTGCTCAGGTTTTTCCTTCATTTGTCGGTGCTTTTGTCGGCTTGATATTCAGCTGCTGCTTGGGTGCCGGGATATTAGCTTCCATAATTATTGGGTTTTTGATAACTTTTTATTTGGTAGATTTAATTGAAAATATATTTGCTAAACGCATAATAGAAAAAAAACGCCTTGAAATGGAAACAAGAATAGACTCAGATACAGGAAGAGTTTTGAAAGAAGAAATTGAAAAAAGCAAAGAAATCCTGGATGACCCTGAAACAACTAAAGATATTGCTAAATATCCGCTTAAACGCCTTAAAGACAAAGATATAATATCAAAGGCAGGCGATAAGTACAAAGCATTGATTTCGGAAATACTGAAATTCATCCCCGAAGGTATCAAGTTTTATTTGTATGATGATTTCAATAAAGAAAGCTTCGGCAATGTTTCTGATTCTGAAAACGCAATTTTCCTTCATAGTTCAATATGCAATAACGAAACGGCGTTTTGTCAGTATTCACTTGAGATGCTTGTAAAGAAAAAAATAATTGAGCTTTCCTTGTCCGGAAAGATCCTTGCTGTAATAAATAAAGGAAACAAGATAGGGGAGATTGAGATAACAGACAGGTCAGTTTTAATCGTAAGGAGCAAATCAAATAAAGGCAAAAAAAACAACCTTCGGTACATGATAGAGTTATTTTCTATGGAAATATTCGGCAATTATGCCGAAAAACTGATGACTTTTGAAAACGAATATAAATTGCTTCTGGAAAAATATAGCAATGAAGAAAACCTGCTTCTAAATCCATCCGCTTCTTCATTGTTTCCGGTTTACAATGAGTTAAAAGAGATATTCGAAAATCTTAGAAAGACAGCCGGGATTGAGGGGTCTGCTTTTTGGTTTTTGGATCAAAATGAAATATCGGCTTTTGCGATGCCCAAAATGAAAATAGTTGCAATTTCAGCCGGATTGCTTAGGAAAATCGAAAATCTTACTAAAGATTCAATTGCGTTTGTTCTCGCCCATGAAATCCGCCATCTTTCCCAAAAGGCCAAAGGCGATGATACAGATAAAAACGGAGTTGTCCGTGGTTTTGCTCAGGAGATAGATTCTGATTATTTTGCTTTAGACCTTATGAATAAAGCCGGATATAATGTTACGGAGGCGACTAAGTTTTTTGAAAGTGTAAATGGGGCAGAAGCATACGGTGTTAAGGGCAGGTTGGCTAAAATGGGATTAGATTTAAAAGATTTGCATATTAACACAGAAAAAAGAATAAAAATACTGAAAGATTTAGTAAATAGTAGAAACTGGGGTGTTACGGCAGAAAAACAATATTTTTCGGAAGAATTTGTGGAATTGCTTGACGAAGTAGCTCAAACTAAAAAGATATTTGAAAAAGTAAGATATTTGGAATCCTTTAGTGAATTGAGCGAAATGCTTGAAAAGATGTCCGCTTCGCCCGCTCTTAAGAAGTATCTGAATGTTATAGCTGCTCTCGGAGTAAAAAGAATATTTAGATCCTTTGAATATGAGATTGATTTTGACGAAATATTTAAGCAGAAAGGAATTAGGGGTGATGGACTGATATTTCTGTTGACATTATTTCATCACGCAGAATGGCGAAACCTGTTCGAAGGCAAAGACAAAGAAGCACTTGAGAAAGTATATAGATTCAAGAAATACAAAACACTGGAAAGAGAATTAAACACATTTATGAAACTAGTAGAAGACAAATGCGGAAAAATAAATTCAAGCATTATTTATTATACCCTTAATAATGAGGCCAGAGAGAGTTATCTTTTATGGAAGCAAGAAGATGAAGTTAGGGAAAAATCCGAAGAATACATAAAAAAATATCTTAAAAAAAGCATTAATCATATAGCGATAAAACCGGAACATTTAACTAAGTTCCAGCTGTCTGGGCAAGGGTCGGATTTCAAAAAAGAAGTTTATTTGATGTATCTGGATATATGCATGGGAGAAATTCTTAAGAAAAAAGTATGGGATGTTGCTTTTGTAATTGAGATTATAAACAGGCTTGAAAGCCTTGGTAGTGAGACAATTGGCAGTTTTTACTATTACAAAAGCAATGCCAAGAAATTTTTTGATAAGTTGACAGAATCGTTAATCTCAAGCGGGAGATACAATACGGAAGAACTTGCCGGGCTGTTTTTTAGCCACAGAAATCTCTTAATTGTCGGCAACAGGTTTTCTTTTAACTCTTATGTTAATGTAAAAGCGATTAAAGAGATATTTGGTTTATATCAGGTAAATGATGAATTTACGGAAAAAATTGAGGCACTCCTTAAGGATGGATGGAATACTTATCGCGATTATGGGGTTATGTGGGTCATTGCAGAGAAATTTTATGAAAATATTTCAGAAGGTAATAATGAATATTTGGATTTTCTGGAATTTCACGGTGGTGCCATTGCTCATATTTATAAGATTCTTTCAAAAAAGCATAGATCTTCCGAAGAGAGATTTATAATTTTAGACAGGCTTTTAGACTATGCTAAAGAAAATAATATTTCCTTTCCTAATTTTGACCTGAAAAGCATAAAAAAATATTTTAAACATGCTGTACCCGCTGATGAAGAGGAGTTAAATAGAAGGTTAGATTACGTTTTGCATAAGGCCGCAATAACTTATCCGCAGATCGAAAATATAGTAATCCATTTACACGGCATAGGGAAGCAGGCAAAGGAAATTATAATGCTGGTCTTAATGTTTGAAAACTTTAGTTTTGGCACAGAGGGGCTCTCGGCTGAAGAAAAATCTATTATCTCAAAAATTATAAATACTATTTATCGCAAAAAAACAGAAGATAATCCCATCACAAGGCATTTAGTACAGTCAAAAATAAAACATTCCAAAAATATATTCGATACAGAAGTGAGTTTAAAAATACAGGAAGAAGTTCTATACGAAAAAGCTCTTGAGCTTGGACTGGAATTGTTTTTAAGAGAAATAGAATATTCAGATAGAGACATTGTTTTGACGCGTAAAATAAATCAGCTTAACGAAATGGCGGCAGTAAAAATAGGAGTTGCGGCTGTACCGCGGTTTAAAGGTGATGAAAATGAGGAAAGTAAAGGTTATCCAGGGAAAATAGCAAAATACGCTATTACGGAAAATTACGAGAAGTATTTTAACAAGATGTTCGGCTTACCGTTTTATATTGACAGAACATATATGTCTGATACAAAGGAGGCATTTTTTAGGGACGAAGTATTAGATTTTATATTCAAAACGGGAAAAAGCTTTGATGAATGTGTCGCCCTTGCAATAAAACATCTTCCTTCAGGGGTTATTTCCAATTATATACTGCTTTCTTTGTTCTTAAGAGAAGCCGAGAAGTATTATCCGCAAAACGATGTATTTGATTTGAGGTTTATAAAAAATAAAATTCAGGAAAATACAGATCTTGCTGAAAAACTCAACAAGATACTCCTTTTGCTTGTGCCAGACAATAAACTGACAGCAAATAACATGGCTTTGGTTATGCACCTATTGGAAAAAGAAAGAAGCAACAAACAAAGCGGCATAGGCTCGGAGGACGATATCTTTGCTCACTTAGGAGATCGCAAATTGGAGAATATCTTCGCAACTCGCCGAGTTAAAATCAGGGAATCAATAAGGTCTATATTTGTGATTCTGAAAACTTTACTTGGATACATCAAAATACGGATGTATCAGGCGCTTTCGACGTATTTATATATCAGGGCAGCCGAAAAAATATTTATAGAAAGAAATATAAGTATAAAATTTCTCGGAAAATTAAGAAAGAATTTTGTTAACGGAGAAATATCCCCGAAAATACTCAGCGAGGAACTCCAGAGAGACAGCGAATTAGATAAATATATAATAAATAAGATTCGGGATAAATACGACATAAGGGCAGAAAACATAGGAAATATGTCGGAAATTCAGATAATGTTCTTTATTAACAGGCATGTTATAAATGATAATCTAGTTTCAGGTCTTTTGATTAATATATCTGATATTAAGGATAAGAAAAAAAGAAAACACGCAGAAAAGCTGTACGAGAAAGTAAAAAATAAGATCGAAAAACCCGTTCGAAAAAAGTCGGACTATCCTGGGGCGTACTGGGACAGGCTGCGTGAATACGAAAAGTATATTGGGAAAATAGCTGAGCTGAATGTATTTCTAATGCAAATTATGTACCCGAAATCAATTAAGATTAATTATGATAAGGCGGTAACTTATGCGGTTATTCGAAATCGATTTATAGAAAAACTTTTGCATACGATATATAATTCAATATCTCCAAAAATGTTTCAGAAAATAGTGGTTAAATATCTTGCTAAGAGGCGAAAAAGCAGAAATATCGAAAAAATAGACATACTATATTTTGATTATAATCACCCCGGCAAATATGCGCAATTGGATGCTGTTTTACCGGACATTTTTGAAAAAGAATTAATGCTAAAAATAAATTCAAATGGTGATTTTGCCGGTGCAATCAGTTTCGTTAGTTCAAAATTTGTAAATAGCCAGCCCGCTCGCGATAGGTATTTTGAAGCTATTTTTGACCGGCAGATAAGCAGAATAGTGCTATATGCCAGCGAGGAAAATGCGCCAAAGGATATTATGGCAATGGTAGATGAGTTGCGGGATAGCATTAAACTTTTATTCAGTCCGTATTTGAAAAATCATTACAGTTTCGAGTGTCTTAATCTTGAGGTTGAGAATAAAATATTGGCGTCTCTAATGGATGAAATTAATGCAGTTGAAAAATATTTCCCCGACAAGAGTTACTTTAGGGATGATATATTAAAAAGTCTTTGGGAGAGGGTTTTGAATTTTGAAGAGGCTGAGAGGTTAAAGGTACTGTTTTATAGTGATAGAAGTAATATTCTTGAAAATAGTGATGTAGCAAACAAGGTTTTTGTTGAAGAAAAGCTAAAGGTGTTGTTTGAAAACCTTCCCGCAAAAGATAAAAAGGATTTTATGCTTTGGATACTAGGCATGCAAAAAATACCTTTATTTTTGAAGCAGTGGGAAGAACTGTTAGGGGTTTCATTTGAAAAAATAAAGAATTTTTATCAAATTTCCCAGAAAACACAAAGATATAAATTTGCGGGCGAAAGTGAAAGGAATATGCTTATAGAAGAGATGTTTCTCGGTGGAAGCGGTATTTTAAGCGATTCACGGCTTTTTGAATCATTTATGGATAACATATTAAAGTATCTCTTAAATAATACGAATCTGGGTAAATCAATTAAGAAATCAGTTTTGAAAAAGATATTTAAGGCGGTTATTAAAAATGCGGATAAAAGGAAAAAACTCGAAATTGTAAAAGCTCTTTCCCTTAATTTGGCTTCAATATTTCAGGAAGGCAGTGAAGGATTGAATGAATATGATGTGATTGTAAAAATGATGGAATCCCTTGGAATAATAGGCATAAAGATTGCGCAGATGATCGGTTTTTCAAGCGATATGGAGGTTCCTGAAGAGTTAAAAAGAAAGTTTAAGGACATGGGTTCTTCCGCAAGACCGCTTACAAAGCAGGTGTTATTTGAGTCTTTAACAAATTTGGGAATGAAGGGAAGAATAAAGAGCATCGGAGAGCTTTTAGGGTCGGCATCCATAAAAATTGTTTTTGAAGCAGTTTTAAACAGCGGTGAAAAAATTGCTCTCAAAGTTAAGCGTCCAGCTGTTGAGCATGACCTTGAAGAAGATATCCGTATGTTCAAGTCAGTTATAAAACATTTAAGAAAGCTGAAAGTAAAAGTACCGGAAGGTTTTGAAGAAAGGGCGTCCGGCAACATAAGAAAGGATGCGGATTTTGAAAATGAAATAGAAAATACCGGTAAATTAGAAAAGCAGCTTGAGGAAATAAATAAAGAGAAAAATTATTCTCTGGTTTCTTCAAATACACCTGTAATATTTGCCGTGCCGGCATATTTTGAAGGCTCGAACAGTAAAGTAATATTGAGCGAATTGGTATCCGGATATGATCTTGATAAAGAGCACGAGCTTATTGAAAAAGGAATAGTTTCGGCTAAAGAACTTGTTGAACTCAAGGATGTTATTTTTGACTTTCTAATGACGCAACTTTTTGAGAAGGGGTTCTACCTTGGGGATCCGCACGGTGCAAATTTCAGGATTGTAAGGGAAAACGGTATTATTAAAGTTTATCTCATTGATATTGGCGACATGGAAAACCTTGAAAAAAACAAGGGAAAATACAAGAGATTATTATGGGGGCTTGCGTGTTTAAAGAAGAATATTAAAACAACAGGCGAAGAAGAATTTATTGATGAGGCGATATTTTTTACAAGAGCAGGCCATTTAATAGAAAACAAAGAGATGGATGAGTTGCTTGAAATATTGCTTAAAAAGGTACCTAAAGAATATGCCATTTATGATGTAACAGACATTAAAAAGGCCATAAAGAAATTCAAAATAGGAGTTGTGAAGTATGTAATAACAAGCAAAATTAGAAAAATACTGAGAATGAAAAACAGGCATAAGCCCGGAGACAACGAAAATATTGATAAAAGAGAATCAGCCGGGAAAGCTAGAACCGGATTGAATAAGCCTATAGAGTCGGCACTCTCAGATCATGTGTCTTCTGAGGAGTTCCATGAACCAAAAAAAGTCCAATCCCTTGGCAAAAACATCATCCAGCTTGTTGCCAGAGCAGCATCTTTGGATGGCGGGTTTGCTGATTGGCTGATTAAACAAATATCTGGCATTACAAAACCGGAGAATTTGGAAGGATGGCTGGGTTTACTGCAGAAAGGATCAATTAATATCCAAAAAGCGCATGAAAGGATGTATGAAGACGAAAAATATCTTGTAAAGAATCAAGACCTTACGACACAGCAAAAAGATAACAAAGCAATGATAATCAAGGAGCTAGTTGACAAGCGTTATACGGGGTATGACGTAATAGTAAGCAGAAATCCGAATCTTTTGCCTCCCGAAGGCGATGAGTATTCGCTTGCGACATTTAGCACTACAAAGAAGAAGCTTATGGTACACGCCGACTTTTTAGACCGTGCCCCGCCTAGGATGATCAAAGCTAAGGTATGGCATGAAGTTGATGAAGACAATGCATTAAAAGGCGAAGACCCGTTGTTTGATGATTTTTTAATGAATGGATTACACCTTCCGGAACATCAGCAGAGAAAACTAACCAAACAAGAAGTAATTCTAGCAAGAACCTCAGAAAACTATCACAAATATCTTATTTATAAGAAAGATCTTGACCAGATGGAATTACTTGCATTTGGAAGAGAAATAGCCAAGAAATACAGGCTAGGAATATATCTCAAGACAGTTGAGGTGGTTTATGATGCTTTAATTGAAAGAGAAAATGATGTGGAAATAATGAAGGAAACACTTAATGATGCGATAAGAGCGTACGGCTTGAAAAATGTTGAAGAATTTAAAAAGATAAAGGATCAATTCAGCTGGGGAGCTTTGGTGGTGGAGATTTATGACAATCTTAATGAAATTGCGGGCGATAGGAATAAGCAGAAAAAATACTTTATTGCACTGATGAATAAATATACTATTGAATCGCCTGAAATGTTTGATATCAATCAAGGCGGTGAAATTGAAATAGGCAATATAAATCAAATTCCTGCCACAAAAGTAATAAAGATGATCGGCTGGATAGAAGAGCTAAAAAACTTGCAGGATCTTATATCTGATTTTATCAACAATAAAGAAATAGAAGAAAGTATAGCTAGGTTTAGAGTGAAATTCTTTTTCCGACGCTTAATTGATAGAAGGCTGCTTACAAGATTAACAAATATACTTGTTCCCCGTCTTCTTAGAAAATTCCTGAGTGTTCAAGAAGAGAGCGCATGTTCAGCATTAGTATATTTATTATCGGAAATATTCAACATTATACCTTTTGTCAAGGGCAGAGCTGAAATAGTAAGTCTTGCGTTGACAAATCACATTTCCCTGGGAGTTAAAATGGGAGAAAAATTATTGGTTATTGATTATTCATTACCGGAAATTTTTGTTTTGGATTTAGGTTCACATAAATGGAGAAAAAGTCAAAATGTAAGGGAAGAAAAGTATAAATTAATCAGCGGGACCGCGCTTGAGGAAGAAGACGAAAGAGTTGATGAAGTTTATAAAGAAATAAATATAATGAAAATTTCGAGTGCAAAACCGGTATTTTGGACTATGATAGGCCTATCAGCCGGTTTCGCTTCAAAAGTAAATAAAAATTTCCTTAAACAGACAATAAAGTACTGTAAAAAAGCGCTGGAAATGAATCCAAAAGAAAGTCAAATATGGGAAATTTTAGGAATTGCTTATTATAAGCAGAAAAATTATGAAGAGGCAATTAATTGCTTTCAAAAAGCAATAGAAATAAATCCTAAATATGTACACTTTTGGAATCATATAGGAGAAGCTTATCAGGGGAAGGGAAATAATAAAAAAGCTATAGAATATTATCAAAAGGCGTTAGAAATAAATCCGAGTGATAAAAATGCATTATTCAGTATTGGAAATATTTATCTTCAACAAGACGAATATGAGCAAGCATTAAGATATTTTAAAAGGGTTTCAAAAATAGACCCGAAAACTATAACTACATGGAATAATATGGGAGTTGCTTATTATAAACAGGAGAATATTGAAGAAGCAATCAAATGTTATCAAAAAGCATTAGAAATAGACCCAAAATATAAATATGCATTGGATAATCTAGAAATTGCCTATGAACCGCTAGATAGACATGAAGAGACAATCAAATATTGCCAGATAGCATCAGAAATAGATACGGACGATAAATATTTACAAGATAAACTTAAAGAGCTGGAAGAAGAAATGAAAAAATCAAAAGAACGTAGTGTTCAGTCCCCCGGCAAAAACAAGCCATCTTTGACTACGGAAGGCATATACCAGAAATATGGCTACAAACACGCCATAGAATTAATAGCAAATGAGACAGTCAAGTTAGGCGATACGGCAAAAGCAGATATACTGATTAATTGGCACAAGGCTGAAAACAAGCAATTTATCAAAGATTGGACCAAGCATATGCGCCGAGCTGAAAGAACAGCCTCCTGGCGTGAAGCTCCAAGCTTTGTTCTTGACCCTGTAGGATTCCTTTTAGGCCATAGAAGTGACTATGAGCTAAAACATCAGAAAGCTTTAAACGTGTTTTCATTCAGTTTCATGATCGTGTCTTGGCTAGTATTTGCAACAGTACCTTGGATATTCCTATGGTCTTATATAGCAAACCTTGTATTCAGGACAACAATTGCAGTAATACAGACAAAAGGCATTGAAAAACTAGGAATAAAGGAAAAAGAAAAACAGAAAGTAAGAACAAAAGGTGTAGTAGTAATTTCTGCAGTATCAATAATACTTGGAATAGTAGCAGGATGGTTGGCATCAACGGCGTTAACAGTAGTAATCATATCTTGGGTAGCATCACTTCTAATAGGACTAGCATTTACAAGCATAACATTCCTGATAAACATTTTCGGACACAGTATTTATAATCGTTTATTTGGTACAGGAACAAAAGCAGATGCGGCGTTGGTAAAATCTGCTAAAAATTGGCAAAAAACTTACACTTATAACAAATTTTTGAAAACATTAAAGAAAAATAAATGGAATATAGGAAACATAAAGGAGAAATTGGGTTTTCCTGAAAATGTTTCCATTGTCAAAATATTTAAATTTTATGATGAAAAATCATGCAAAGAATTACGAACATTGTTTGAAGACGAAATAATTAAACCTATAAAGAAAAATCCGGAAACAAGAAAAATAGATATATGTGAAAAGTTTAATATTTCAATGTTTCTGTTTAATAAAATTCTAGAAGCATTCGAAATGGAATATCAGAATATAAAGAAAGCAGTTATCGAAAGATATCCGTCTTGGGAGGATTTTGAAAAAACACTGTTGAAGAATTCCTGGAATTTAGACTCCACAAAGAGTGAATTAAAAATATTTGGTTCTCAAAATAGAATAATAGTTTACTATGAAAACGAATCAAACGGTGAATTCAGCAAATCGTTAAAAGAAAAAATAATTGAGTACTTAGCTCTCCACCTACGTAAAAACCCACATTCGGGGTAAAAAATGTCCTATTAACATCTTGAATTGTAATTTTTATATATACTTGTTTATTACGATCTATAACAATTTTTAAAACCCTTGTTTTCTCAGGATCCATTTTATTTTTTTCATCTTCGCTAAGATACAATATTTTCTCACCCAGTACTATTTTCTCAAATCTGTCAGCACTAATTTCTGGTATTATTCGATCACCTGTAAAAGTCAGCGATGCATCAGCTTTTGTTCCAGTACCAAAATACTTATTATAAATATAATGTCCAAAAAAGCTTATTAGAAATGTTATTGGAAGGAAAATCCATACGATACTGCTTAGATAAGTTATTAGAAGCCCTGCTCCTGCTGATGCTGCCCAGATTATTGAAACGCCTTTTTTTCTTGTTTTTTGTTTTTCACTCTCATTTGCCGGTTCTTGAAATGATCTTGCATTTAAAATATCTCCTTCTGATGAAAGTGAATCTGATTTTGAGCCACGAATTTCGATCTCATTAATAAGGCTATACAACAATCTTGCATTTTCAATTTGTTTCCTTATGGGTGTTGGGCTTAACCTTGAGTCATCAATTTTTACCCCATAACGTTTAAATATATCGTATGCCCCAAGAACGAAATATACATTTCCCAGCTCTTCTTTATTTCTCAAAAACCATTTAATCTCCGCGGTTGTTACTTTAGTTGTATGTATATCCATACTCTCGGTTGGTAAAAATATAACGATCGGCACCTGTTCATTCTTTGTTACTTTAACAAGTTTTGGAAGAAAGTCTTCCGGCCATCCTGTCCTTACATTAAACTCTATATCAAACTGTCTATAATGTTTGAGGCTTAACAATGCAGACAATGAAAAGTAAGCGTCTTTCGCCATTCCTAAACTGTACCCTTTTGCATCAAATGACATCGCTGAAAAATGCTGTTTTATAAAATTCAGTTCATTAAATTCTTTCCCGATCTTTAGCGGAATCTCATTGTTTCTTACCTTTTTTAAAAGCTCTTCAATCCAATACACTCCTTTCGAATCATAGATAACACTTTCTATATCCGCATCTCCAAAACCTAAATCCCTCAATGCTTCAACTTTTGTAGTTGGTTTTTGAACTGTTTCTTTACTTATTTTTTGCGATACTACGCCAATTATCTGTACCGTATATATTACCAAAGACACCAACGGAAGTGTTGACACCAATATCCAAGATACTATAATACTTGCATAAGACACTACAGCTAATAACCGGTCTTTCCATGTTTGTTTATATCCTGTCCTGTGGCTCTTTAAAAAACCTATTGGATTGAATGTGAAACTGACACATTCACGAATCGGAGCATATACTCTTTCTGCAAAATGTACTTGTTTTAGGTTAGCAGGATT
>JBHPNE010000011.1:0-34874 GCA_042562855.1 Elusimicrobiota bacterium | reverse complement strand
TTGTGGGGAGTATACTGTTGGTTTCCTAATTTTGTATTTGTTTTAAAAGGCCTTATTCCGCCTCTTATTATAGTAGGCGGTTTTATTTCTGTAGTTGCAGGTATTTCAGGATTGAGGGATAAAAAAGTCAGTGCGAAAGTCGAAAAAAAGAAATAAACCACTACTAAAAGACATCGGTGAATACAAATTATTAACCTACCTTAAGAGTAAAATCAACACCTCTTGTAAAAATCCATCAATATCTCTTGGCATTGGAGATGATGCTTTTGTTGGGAATATTTCAAAAAACTGCTCATTGGTTTCCACCAAAGATTTGTTGATAGAAGACATTCATTTTAACAGGCTTTGGTCGGACCCGTATCAGATTGGTTACAAGGCCATAGCAGTGAATTTAAGCGATTTGGCTGCCATGGGCAAGTGTAAACCACTGTATTGCCTTGTCGGGCTGGGTTTGCCTCCAAATACTAGCCTAGAATTTGTTGATAAACTGTACACAGGGATGCAGTCTATATCCAATAAACACGATCTATCCATAGTTGGCGGGGATACAGTCTCAACCAAAAAAAGCATTGTAATATCAATCACATTATTGGGAGAAATATATAAAAAAAACATTATTTCCAGGGGCTGTGCAAAACCTGGGGATATTATAGTCGTGAATTCTACATTCGGCGATTCAGCTGCAGGAATGTATCTGCTAAGGAAAAAAACAAAAAGTACTTCAAAAATCAATAAATATTTAATAAATAAGCATTTGTTGCCCGTTCCAAGGATTAAAGATGCTGGTATAATAGCAGATGCAAAAGTTGCCACTAGTATGATAGATTCATCCGATGGATTATCAGTTTCTCTTAAGTTTATAACCGAAGAAAGCAAGGTAGGGGCAAAAGTCAATTTGGAAAAGGTGCCAATTTCAAGACAATTGAAGAATCTGGCTCAAAAAGACAAAAGACTGAAACCTTTGGAGTTAGCTTTAAATGGTGGAGAGGACTATGAGCTCCTTTTTACGATCAAAAAGGGCAGTTTTAAGAAGCTAAAAAGCGTTTTGCCAAATGCTGTAGCAATAGGCGAGATTACATCAAAAAAAGGGACTAGATACTATTTAAATGGGCATCTCAAAAGGGAAACCAAGCAAGGGTACCAACATTTTAGGTAAGACATTTATAAGCAAGTCAGAAAAGGACACCATTGCTTTTAGCAAAGAGTTTAGTAAAAAGCTAAAAAAGGGTGATGTTGTTTTTCTTGTTGGTGATCTGGGAACCGGGAAAACAACTTTCACCAAAGGATTAGCCAAAGGCCTTGGGGTAAAAAGAACGGTAAAAAGTTCAAGCTTCTTATTGGCCAATGAATATGCTGGCACAAAGATCAAACTGTATCATATGGATTTGTATAGGCTTGAAGGGCAAAGTATAGAAGGGATAGGGTTGGAAGAGTACATTTTTGGCGACGGTGTTTGCGTTATAGAATGGGCAGACAAGATAAAAAAAGTTAATGTTCCATCTGGATATTATATTTACATAGACTGGGTAGACGAGAGTAAGCGTAAAATAGTCATACGTTCTGCTTGTCGTTAACCTTTTAGAAGGGTTCAGCGAAACGAATTGAGTTTATCTCAAATGAGTTGAGTGTCGAAGGGAAACCTAGTTTCCCTTGAGGAGCGTTTTGCGGAGAAAGACAGATCGGAGCAAAACAATCCCGAATAAAATGAGGGTAAGTCCGCAAGGGCGCGACGTAGGTTACAAAATATATTTTGATTGGCTGGGCGACAATAAAAGGAAAATAGCGTGCGAAATACTAAGAAATTAAGAATTCTTGCAATTGAGACTTCAGGTTCTACTTTTAGCATTGCATTGTCGGAAAATGGGGTGCTAATATCTGAAGTATTTAAAAATGTAGGACTAAAGCATTCCGAAAAGCTTGTTCCAACACTCAAAAAACTTCTTGAAAAGAAAAAATGGAAGATAGATTCTATTGATAAAATTGCTGTAACAAGAGGTCCGGGGAGTTTTACAGGAATTCGGGTAGGATTGTCTTGTGCTAAAACAATATCACAAAGCATGAATATACCTTTGGTTGCGGTAAATACTTTAGATTTGCTGCGTTTTTCAGCACCAAAGGGTAATTATACAGTATTTCCGGTTATAGATGCATTAAGAAACGAAGTATATATTAAAAAGGATGATGATACTGTTATTGTCGGTATAGATGCTTTGCTGGATGACTTATCCCTAAAAACGGGACGTTCCGAGAAAAGCGATAAAAAAATATGCTTTGTCGGAAATGCAGTGTTTTCATATAAAGAAAGAATTAGTGAAGCGCTCGGGGAAAAAGCTGTGTTTGTGTCTGAAGTACAAAACTATCCAAGGGCTGACATACTCTCAAAAATGACTTTTGAAATGAAGGGGCAGAGTTATAATAAAGCTGAACCTTTATATATAAGAAGATCATGGGCAGAAGAGAAGCCGGGGCTCCGCCCCAAACCCCGTTAAACTTTTCTTTGGCATGCAAAGAAAAGTTACAAAAGAAACATGCCCCATGAGCCATTCGATTCGCATTTTTTGGAATTTTTGCGAACTTGCCTTCGGCTTCGAACAAGCAAAAATTTAATCCAAAAAACACTCATCTCATAACCGGCTCGAAGGGGGGATGGGTTAAAGACAAGATAGTTAGTTAAGTAAAAAACATGATACACAAATTGAAAAAAGAGAGTAATATGCTATTAAATAGATATTTTCATTATGATGATGAGAAAAATATATGCTTAGGTTTGGATGTACTACAGAATTTAAGACTCCGAACAAGTGATGCCAGTAAGGGGAACGACCCCTTTGAACTAATACCATTTTATATTGATAAACCTACTTATGAGGAATTTCAAGAAAGAATGGGAGATCTTAAGTATAGCGAAGATTTTTTTAAAAGCTATAAAAAAAAGTATCCAGAAATTGACGAGAGTATTTTAAGAAATAAAAATTTTACGGAAATATACAATCAATTATTTTCTAATAACTCTATTGCAGATTTAAATGGGAATAAAAAAAACCTTAGAAGAAAATTTGCCACTTGGATAAGATTTATTTCGTTTTCATCAACGTCAGTTAAACCTGAAAATGAAATATTGATGTGGTCACATTATGCAAGTTATCATAAAGGTTTACGGGTGACTTTTGATACTTCTAAATTTGACAGTACTATTTTTCAAGAATATGATATGGCTGAAGTAAATTACCAAGCTGAAAGATTTAAAGTAAATGCATTAAGTGTAGTGGTCCAAGAATCACAAACTGATGAAGAATTGAAAAAAATATCAGAATTGCTAACCGTAAAATCTTTGGGATGGTCTTATGAAAAAGAGTATCGTTGGCTTATCAACTTGAAGAGGGAGCCTAAATGTTGGTTTTCGGGAAAGATTGATAACAAGGATTACGAATTTGTTGAGTGCCCTCCTGAAGCCATAGTAAGCGTAGATATTGGTTGTATGGCAGATATGGAAGGGTATCTTGTCAATGAAGTGCAACACTTAAGAAAAAAAGGTGAGCTAAAGCATATCAAAGTTAATCAATGCAACATTCATGCAAAGGATTTCAAGCTTGATTATAAGCAACTCTGATAGAGGAATCCGTGTCAGGCTCAACTTGTAAGAAATAGAAATAGTTGAAGATTCGAAAAAAAGGGATAAGAAATAAGTTAAGCAAATAAAACCTGGCACGGATTCACGGATTCAATATAAATCTTTCAGCCGGGTATTATTTTTTTAAGGGATTTCAATGAGCAGAATAGTATTATTTACTGGTGCAGGATTTACACATAATTTTGGTACTCCTTTGGCTTCTGAAATGTGGCATATGATTTATAATAGTAGAGCTTTGAAGTCGCATAAGAAAATAAAGGAGATAATGAGAAAAGAAGGCTACGCATTTAATTATGAACAATTATATTTTGAAATCTGTCAGAACGATAATAGAAAAGTTGATGTATCAGAAGCAATTAAAGATGGAGGGGGAGATAGCTATAAAATGGCTGTAGAATCAGCATATGAAAGAATAGATAAATTACTATCCTTAAGTCATAGCACATATGATGTAGACAAAGATGTTATGAAAGGATTTATTTTAGAAATCTTAGGTAATGAGAAATATTTTTTTACAATAAATCAAGATCTTTTTATTGAGCGTAAGTTAAGAGGTGGATTTATTTATCCAGGAATAGATAATACAGCTAGAGCATTTTCCATAAATAATTCTGAACTAAATGATGATAATTTAATTTTTGTAAATGCAGAGACAGGTGAATATGATTGGAAAAGTAGCAATCATTATTATATAAAGCTTCATGGATCATGGAATTGGGTAGATTCTGTAAGCAAAGATAGAATAATGGTTATTGGTGGGGAGAAATCTAAGGAATATAAAAAATACCCATTGATAAAGGATTTGTATTTTAATAAATTTAGAGAACTTCTTAATGAAGGTGGAACAAAATTATTAATAATTGGCTATGGTTTTATGGATCATTACATAAACAATATATTGATAAAAGCGATTAGTGAACATAACCTTGAAATATTACTTATATCTCCAGAACATCCTAAAATCTTGTATGATAGATTAATAGAGTATCATGCTACTGGTTACAAAAAAGCATTAAAAATTAAAGACGTACATGGACATATGCCCGAGGATGCTTCAAATGTAATGTATTTATATGAAAATATTACATATTGGTTTCCTAATCAATTAAAAACTTTATTTCCTTTATATAATTCATCAGATATGGAATTTTATACAAATCCAATAAAAGAAGCTCTTGGAATTAGATAAAATATAGAATTGAAGTCCGTGTCAGGCCCTCCTTCGCATGAAGCTTCGGAATGGTCCAGTGGGGTTGGAACTTTTTTTATGCCAATCCCAAAAACGGGACGTTCCGAGAAAAGTTTGAAGGGGTGCAGGGGCAAAAGCCCCGCGAAGTTTATTTTGCGGAATACAATTCCTTTCGTTGTTTTGTCACGCGGTTGTCGGCAAGATACTCATCGTAAGTCATTGGTTTATCCAGGAATCCGTTAGGGGTTATTTCAATTATACGATTGGCTATAGACTGAACAAACTGATGGTCGTGGGATGTAAAAAGCACGGTGCCTTTAAAGCTCATGACACCGTTATTTAAAGCAGTAATAGATTCAAGGTCAAGATGATTGGTCGGTTCATCCAGAAGCATTACATTAGCGCCGGTTAACATCATCTTAGCAAACATACAGCGTACCTTTTCTCCGCCGGATAACACAGTATCCTTTTTTTGAGTTTCATCACCGGAAAAAAGCATCTTCCCTAGAAAACCTCGTATAAATGTTTCTTCTTTTTCTTTTGAGTACTGTCTTAGCCAATCAACAAGGTTAAGTTTTGTGGTAAAATATTCTGAATTTTCTTTGGGCAAATAGGCTTGTGTAGTTGTAACACCCCATTTAAACTCTCCGCTTTCTTGTTTCATTTCCTTTGAAAGTATCTGAAAAAGGGCGGTTATTGCAAGACGATTTTTACCAACAAGGGCTATCTTATCTCCGCGGTTTACTGTAAAAGTCAGATCTTTAATGAGAGTAGTTCCGCTAACACTTTTGTTAAGACCTGTTACGCTTAATATGTCATTGCCGGCTTCGCGATTCGGCATAAAACCAAGGTGGGGGTAAAGCCTGGATGAGGGTTTTATATCTTCAAGCGTTATTTTTTCTAAAAGATTACTACGAGCGGTTGCTTGCTTGGCTTTTGATGCGTTTGCTGAAAACCTCGCAATAAATGTTTTAAGTTCATCGGCTTTTGTTTCCATCTTTTTATTGTAATCTTTTTTTTGCTGAAGGGCGAGTTCACTTGCTTCTCTCCAGAATGAGAAATTTCCTGTAAAAAGCCGTATTGTACTATAATCAATATCTGCAATATTAGTGCAGACCTTGTCTAGAAAATGCCTGTCATGAGAAACTACTATTAAGGTATTTTTGAAATCCAGAAGAAAGCCTTCCAACCAGTTTACTGTTTCAATATCCAGGTTATTAGTGGGTTCGTCCATAAGAAGTATATCTGGATTGCCGAACAAGGATTGAGCAAGCAGTACCCTCACCTTCTCACTGCCGTTAAGTTCCTCCATTTTTTTGGTATGGAGATTTTCAGGTATATCAAGGTCGTTTAATAACTTTGCAGCTTCAGACTCGGCTTCCCAACCGTTAAGGTGGTCGAATTCCTCTTCCAGGTGGGCAATTTCTATTCCGTCTGCATCGCTAAAATCCGGTTTTGCATAAATGGCATCACGTTTTTGTATTAAATCGTACAGCCTTTTATGACCCATTATTACAGTTTCAATTATCGGGAATTCATCGTACTCAAAATGATCTTGCTTAAGCACTGCAAGACGTTTATTGGAGGGAAGAGAAACGGTTCCGTGTGTAGGCTCCATTTCGCCTGACAGAATTTTGAGAAAAGTAGATTTACCTGAGCCATTTGCGCCAATAAGGCCGTAGCAGTTACCCTCATTAAATTTTACAGAAATATTCTCAAAAAGAATTCTCTGTCCGAAAGATAGTGTTATATTGTCTGTACTTATCATAATTTACCTTTTTACCAAAAACAGTGACAGGCACAAACTACGTGTCAGTCCCGGTTTTTCAGTTCTTATTTTTCTATTAATTTATTTAGGAATATTATTCGGCAAGCACTTTCAAACACCGATATTAACATTGCAGCTTCTTCAATACTTTTCCCTACAGCGAAAGCTCCGTGACCTCGCACCATCACTACTTTGCTTTTCTTAAATAGCTCAGGAATGCCTCTTGCTACGTCATCAGAGCCTATAGTGTCTGCGCAGCAGAAAACCGGAATTTCTGATAGATAGTATTGTGATTCAGAGTCAATTGGATTTAATGACTCTTGTTTTAGGGAAAGTACAACGGCATAAGGGGTATGTGCATGTACAATGGCACCAATATTAGGATTTGACAAATATATTGCCCTGTGAACCTTCAACTCTATTGACGCAGATTTATCCTTTTTATCGTCTTTCAGATTAACGTTTGCTATATCTTTAACACCCAAATCCCAAAGTTGTGCCCCGTGTTTTTTAATTTGGATGGATGATCCGATTTTTTTGCTAATATTTCCGGAATGGGAATTGTTTAAACCTTGATCAAATAAAAGTTTTCCATATTTCTTAAAATCTTTAAACATTTTGGTTTCTCCTATTAGTTTTTTGTCTCTGTCGTTATTAACCCCTTTGAGCTTGTTATGATATGGGGTTAAGGGACTGTCACTATTTTTCGGATTTTCGAAAATATAGTGGCTGTCCCTGGTTTTAAAAGCCCCGCGAATTTAAATCAACTTAAAGAGCTTCACTGCATTCTCTGTAGTTATTTTTTCAACATCTTCAATTGATATATTTTTTATATTAGCAATTTCTTCGGCAATAATTGGTAAATAACAAGGTTCGTTCCTTTGTCCTCTGTATTCTTGAGGAGGCAAATACGGGGAATCGGTTTCAAGAATAATCTTTTCAATAGGTACAGCCTCTACTGTTTCTCGCAAAGAAGATGCTTTTGGGTATGTCACTGGTCCGTCAATACCTAGTAAAAAACCCATATTTACCAAATTTTTTCCTTCATCAACTGATCCTGAAAAACAGTGAATAACGCCTGGAATCCTGCCAAATTCGCCTAAAATATTTATTAAATCGTTATAAGCATCTCTGCAGTGTATAACAACAGGTTTATTAATTTTTTGTGCAAGTTTTAAGTGGTCAATAAAGACTTTTTCTTGAGTTTCGCGGGGGGAATTCTCGTAATAGTAATCTAGGCCGGTCTCGCCGACAGCTTTTATTTTTTCTTGTTTAAGAAGATCTTTAAGTATGTTTAGTTTTTCAATGTTTGAAAGTTTAGCTTCTTGCGGGTGTATTCCAATCACACCGTAGAAATCAGGGTTTGCGTTTACGAAGTCTAAGGTTTTATTCCAGTCATCCGGCTCGCAGCCGATCTCAATAAATTTTCTTACGTTAAATTCTTCTGCACGCTTAATGACATCATTAAGATCATCGTTAAACTTATTGTCTAGGAGATGGCAGTGCGTATCTATATACATATTTTAGTTTACTTGTCGGTAATTCTTGGAAAAAGTATTTCTCCTTTTGCGATGTTTCTTCCGGGATGGGGGAAATCGGGAGTTTTAGCTTTTTTAAAGAACTCTAATGCAAAATCTTCCACTTTGGTTTTTTCTCCGATTTGATGCCAAATATTTTGGGACACTGTAGGCATAAAAGGGATAAGATAAATGGCAATAATACCGATACTTTGAAGCAGATCAAACATTACATTTGAAAGGTCGGGGTTATTTTCCTTTGCCATTTTCCATGGCGCGGTTGAATCGATATAACGGTTTGCCGAATCTATACATTTTTGAATCTTTGTTATACATTGGGTGAACGAAAGATCCTCAAAAAGCGCATCAATTGATTTTATTTCATTAAAAACGGAAAACTCTGATTTTCCTTTGCGCTCAGGAATTGTTCCTTCGAAGTATTTATCTATCATTGTCGTGGTTCTGGCAACAAGATTACCTAAATTGTTTGCTAAATCAACATTGTATTTATCGGTCAGAGCATTCCAAGAAATATTTCCATCAACACCGAAAGGAAATAAGGATAAAGTTAAGTATCTGGTAGCGTCTTTCCCGAATTTCTCTATCATTTGGCTTGGTCTTATTACATTGCCCAAGGTTTTAGACATTTTTTCACCATTTATAGTAAAAAAACCGTGCGCAAAAACTTTTTTTGGTGTTTCTATCCCTAAAGCCAAAAGCATGGCAGGCCAAATGACACTATGGAACCAAAGAATGTCTTTGGCCATAAGGTGCAATTGTGCCGGCCAGGTCTGTTTAAACTGTTTTTCATCGGTCGAATATCCAATTGCACTGACATAATTTAATAATGCATCAATCCATACATAGGCAGTCTGGTTTTTATCAAAAGGAAGCGGTATACCCCATTCAAGAGCTGCTCTGGATATGCTTATATCTTCAAGCCCTGTTTTTAGCTTTCCGATAATTTCATTCCTCCGTGTTAAGGGGAAAACAGCCATATGCTGCGGGTGTTTTTCATCGGAAAGTATTTCAAGAAGCTTATCTTTGAATGCAGACAGCTTAAAAAAGTAATTTTCTTCGGAATGATGTACGGGTTTTTGTTTATGGTCTACACAGCATCCGTTTTCGTCGAGTTCGTCTTCAGTGGTGAATTTTTCGCATTGTATGCAGTATAGGCCGTTGTATTTAGCTTTATAAATATTTTTGGAGGTAAACAGCTTATCCAGAAAATACTGTACCGCTTTTTTATGTTTAGTGTCAGTTGTCCTTATAAATCCATCGTTACTGATATCAAGCTCTTTCCATGTTGCTTTGAATCCTTTTGCTATTTTATCACAAAATTCCTTAGGCGATTCGTTTTGTTTTTTGGCAGCTTGTGCAATTTTTGCGCCGTGTTCATCCGTTCCGGTAAGGAAAAAAACCTCCTTTCCGTGAAGCCTCTGCCATCTGGATACTACGTCTGCCGCTATTGTCGTGTATGCATGTCCAATGTGGGGAAAATCGTTTACGTAGTAAATCGGAGTTGTTATATAGTATTTCATTTATTTAATTCCTTTATTTTGCTTGCTGGGTAAGATTTTTTTTCTTTATCAGATAACTCTACCTGTATTTCTTCTTTTATGCAGTCAATTGATGAAACTGTTCCGGCGCCGTCCGGTGTCTTTATTTTTTCTCCGACAGGGGGGAGGTTTTTTCTGCATTGTTTATAGCTTTCATGCTCATACGCTATGCAGCACATAAGCCGTCCGCAGAGCCCTGAAAGTTTAGCGGTGTTTAGAGATAGGTCTTGAGATTTTGCCATATCTATTGTTACAGAAGAAAAATCCTTTAGGAAAGTCTGGCAGCATAAATTCCTGCCGCAGGTTCCGATCCCGCCGATCATTTTGGCTTCGTCCCGAACACCGATCTGAACCATCTGTATTCTTGTTTTTAAGAGATGCCCTAAATCTTTTATTAGCTCTCTAAAATCAACGCGCGTTTCGGACGTGTAATAAATAAAAAGTTTTGATCTATCAAAAGTATATTCAACGCAAGTCAGCTTCATCTCCAATTCATGATCTTCAATTTTTTGTAAAACAGTTTTCAATGCCTTTTTGCTTTTTTCCGCGTTTTCAGCAAGACGCATCTTGTCGTTTTGAGTGAGTTTTCTCAAAACTTTTCCTATAGGTTTTTTGAACTTTTCAACCATTTTCTCTTTTTCACATACCATTCCTATTTCCTGCCCGTGTTCAGTCTCAATGATCATCCGTTCGCCGACATTCACGTCGAACTGAGCTGTTTCTGCATATGCTTTTTCTTTTATTCTTCTAACCATTAATCCTACGATTATAGGCATAATTTTCTCCTTATTGAGTAAGCCGCCAGTTTGTTAATCTGTTTATTTTTAATAACAAAGAATCCAATATGAATTTTGGGTTTATGTTCCGTTCAAGCATTTTTTGGGAATCAATAATTTGCTGTATAATGTTTCCATAAGTTTCAGGGTTTTTTCTGAAGTCGTTTTTTGCTTCTGCCAGCAATTCGTGTAAAAATTCATTTATATTTTTTGCATATGTATCACTGAAAGCCAAAATTTCCGCAGAAGACATATTGCTTTTCTTTATATCTTCCCAAAAGGATTCTTGAATTGATGACCTGTCTTCGATTAGCTCCAATGCATTCGACAAAGATCCTTCGGATATCGAGGCAATGCTTTTTGCAAGAGACTCAGATAAATTTTTTGATTCAACTAAATATTTTGAAATTTCTTTTTCAGGTATCGGCTGGAAAAGAAGTATTTGTGTTCTGGATACTATTGTGGACGGCAAAGTCTCTTTATGTTTTGCAAGCAGTATTATTATGGTCCATTCCGGAGGTTCTTCTAATGTTTTTAAGAGGCTGTTGGCTGCCTCCAAAGTGATTGTCTCAGTTGATTCTATAATAAAAATCTTCCATTTGCTCTCGGTAGGTTTTAAGTTAACATCATGCTGCAGAGCCCTTATGGTCTTAATTTTAATGGATTTCTGTTTTTCGACATCTTCATCAAGCAAATTTGCCTGCCAAGTAAAATTAATTATTTTTACGTCCGGATGGATTCCCTGGTTGATTTTACTGCAAGGCATACAGTGCTCGCAGGATTCATTATTTTTCTGTCCGGAAATGGTCTGGCAGTTAAGCAGTTTTGCAAGTCCCAAGGCTGTTTTTTTACGCCCTACTCCGTCTTGCCCTAAAAAAAGGTAGGCATGGGGGATCTTTTTGGAATTTATCTGGCCCAAAATAACTTTTTTTACTTTTTCCTGATTAATAATATCTTTAAAACCCATTTTTATATTTGGTAAGCCTTTTTTTTAATGCATTGATTATCTTTCCTTGAGTTTCTTCGACAGTTTTTGTTGTGAGTATGGATATAATCCTTTTAGGATTTTTTTTCGCGAGATGCAAATACCCTTTTCTCACCATTTTGTAAAAGGATAATTGTTCTTGTTCCATGCGATCATTTGATTTTTTTGTATGTTTAGCTCTTGCAAGGCCCTCTTTTTCGCTAATATCGAGTAAAATTGTCAGATCGGGGGAAATATTATTGGTTGCAATTGAATTCAATTTCTCAATAATCTTTAAATCAATTTTACGGCCATATCCCTGGTATGCTACAGTTGCATCTGTAAACCGATCGCATACAACTACTTTACCGTTATTTAAGGCCGGCTTAATA
Organism: Elusimicrobiota bacterium; assembly: GCA_042562855.1. Taxonomy (GTDB): domain Bacteria; phylum Elusimicrobiota; class Endomicrobiia; order Endomicrobiales; family JAPLKN01; genus JBHPNE01. The sequence goes on along the minus strand of JBHPNE010000011.1, from coordinate 23,078 downwards.
ATTTTTACCATGTGCTCTATTCGGCCGGCTTCATAAAGCATTAATTCGGTTAAAGGGGAAATGCTATTTTTGGGGTCTAAAAGAATGCCCCTTATTGATTCCGAAATTTTTGTGCCGCCCGGCTCTCTTGTATATACATACGGCACTTTCTCTCTTTCTAAATATTCGCAAAAAAGTGATGATTGGGTGCTTTTTCCGCAACCATCTATACCCTCAAAAGTGATAAATAATCCTTTTCTCATATCAGTACCAAAAATACTATTAAAATTCAAACAATTCTAACAAAAAATGTGTTTGGTGTCAAAGCAAAGGGTTTGTATAATAACTCCTGCATTTTTTGCGTTTGACAAAGTATTATTTTAAGTATAAAATAACCTTTATAATTATATACCGAACACAGGAGGAATATAATGCACAATTACTTTCGTGGTGTATCAATGGCTTTGTTTAGTTTCGTTTTGTTGCTTTTTGTAGGTTGTGGCGATAACAACATTTTTTCTTTCGCGCATAGTCCGGGGGCGAGTAGTAGTATTAGCGCATTGTCATCAGACGCTTATGCGGCTTTGCAAAATGGGGATTATCCAAAAGCAATTGAGTACTATTCTAAAATACTTGAGTCTGATCCGAACAATTCTGAAGCGATTTACGGTTATTCTGCGGCAAAATTGGCAGATTCAGGACTTGATATTTCAAGTCTTGTAGCAAATTTAATAAGTAATGATGGGGATGGTGCCCCTGCTTTACAGGCAGGCCGTTTGTCATATGCTGTTAATTCAATTGTATATGCAGCAGGTGATGATGATTTGCTTCCAGCTACGATTATTGCTAACAAGGAAAAAATTAAAGCTGCTCTTGCTGCAGTATTGGATTCAACCAAGCTGAAAAAAATAATTAAAAATCTTACTGATGGCAAGATAAGCGCGGACAATGCTGATGTCAATATTAACATAGCATTTTCTCTTCTTTTGAGAGCCGCAATAATAGCTAATGAAAAGGGGTTGGATTTTTCAAGTGAGTATGAAGCATCAGCAGGAGTAGATAGTCCTGAGATACAAGTTGCTGCTAAAGATATTGTTAGTGCTTATCATAGGTTAAAAGTCGTAATTGCTGCACTAAATCTCGATAACGATTCTGCGCTAGCAAGTATTAGAGACGATATGGAGTCCTTATATAACTCGTTACCGGCTGCGACCAAGAGCGCAATTCAATTAACAATGGATTATTATTTAAACACTGATTACTAAGGAGATTTGAAAATGAGAAAAGTTAACTTGTTAGTAGTACTATTAATAGCAGTTGCGTTTATTTTCCCGTCGATTGTTTTTTCCGCTGAAGCACCTGTTTTTATAAGGGGTATTCGGCCTCTCGGTATGGGCGGAGCTTTTGTAGCTTTATCCGATGATCAGAATGCAATGTTTTACAATCCTGCCGGTATTACACAAAGGACCGGGAGTCAGTTTACATTATTTGAGCTTCCAATAACTATTGGAAATGATACAATGGAGTTCTATCAATTCTTCAGTGACAACAGCGATGCGCTGGAAAATTTTGACAGTGCACCTAATGCTGAACAAATTGAATTGCTTGATGAAATTAATAATACAGTATCAAAGCTTCGTGCTAAGATCATGCTTGGTTTCCCGAATTTAAGCTACCTTACGTCAGGCAAAGGTTTTCTTGCTTGGGGTTTGGGTGTTTATTCTCAAGCTGATATTGGTTTTCAGTTTAACAGAAGTCTAATTATTCCGAATATAAGCTATTGGGGAAATATTGACGGTCTCGTTGCAGTTCCTTTGGCGCATAAATTTGATGAAGTTCCATATGTTCCTGGGTCTGTATCGGTCGGAACAACCCTTAAATACTTATATCGCGGTAATCTATCAGCTTATAACAAGTCTATACTTGAGTTTGAAGAAATGTCTCCTCAGATACAATCGGGAACGGGTATGGGAATGGATGTCGGTGTTCTTCATCAGTTAAATTCCAGATGGAACTTTGGACTACAGATAAGTGATTTAGGCGGAACATCTATTAGCTATGATGCAGTGACTGCATCTGATCCAGGTGAAATTGATATGGCTGCCCGTACTGAAATGATAAGATCTGAATGGAATGTTGGTGCCGCTTATATCCCTTCAAAAATATATTTTTGGCCTGGCAAGAGCATTAACACAAAGGATAGAATCAGGCTTATGGGCGACATTCGAGATATTTTAAACACTGATGAGAGACTTTTTGACACTACTGTTTGGAAAAAAATTCATCTCGGTGCCGAATTTGTGGTCGGCTCTCTTGCCTTAAGAGGAGGGTACAATTCCGGCTATCCTTCATGCGGTTTTGGACTGCGCATTCCTTTTGTCGGCTTAAAATGTGACTATGCTTATTGGACAGATGAAAAGGGTGTTTATGCCGGGCAGGTTCCTGAGTCTCACCACAGGTTATCTTTGGCGTTGAGTTGGGGAGACCAGAAAGGGAGAGCATTCGGATCCGACCTTGAAGAACCCGTTGAAGAGCCAAAGGCCGAAGAAGTTCCGGTAGTAGAAGAACCAGCGATGGTAGAAGCCGTTGAAGAAACGATAATTCCTCCTGCAGAAGAAGTAGCACCTCCTGCCGAAACATTAACTGGCGAGACGATTGAACCCGTAGTTCCGGAGGAAGTCGTAGCAGAAACGAAAGTTGCTGAAGTTGTTGAGAAAAAGACAAGCACAGATAAAATAAAAGACGCAATTAAAAAAACTACAAAATAAAACGTTAAGTCAGTAATATTATGATAAATAGCGGATTTATATTTCAAAATGTCCAACTCTTGTTGGAGATGAAATTTAAATCCGCTTTTATTTGGATAAAAAATGGGAAAATATAAAAAAATAATAACTACCTATGCATTCACGTTAATTCTATCAGTTGTGTTAGGGGTCGAGGTTTTTGCTGCGCCTCCTTTGAATTGGGATTTTAGAGAAAAAAATCCTAATGTCGGCAACACAGAAAAAACAATGTCTGCGGCCAATATTAATAAGCTGAAAGCTAGCGGTGCAATACGATTAGATGAAAAAATGCTGGGTGTGATAGCTCCTACAGAGAACAAAATCCTTGTTATAAGAGTCGGCTTTGCCGACAAAGCCATGGCTGAACCAATAGCCACCGCCACTACTTTCATGTCCAGTGTAAGAGATTTTTATAGTGAAAATTCTTATGGATTGTTCACTGCTTCTTCAACGGTTTCAGTTAGTTCCTACACATTGCTGGCTATTTCAAATTATAATGATGAAAGCGTAGAAGCTATTTACAAACTACTGAACGATACGATTAATGCTGCAAACCCGGATATAGATTTTTCTCAGTTTGATCACGTTATGATATATCATGCCGGCTTTGGTGAGGAAATGAGCGGAGTCTCGGCTGATATTTGGTCTATGTATTATCCTGCCACATTCATTGTTGACTATAAGACTTTCGTAGGTTTTACGATTGTTCCCGAAAGTGCCCCGGCAGGAAAAAGTTCTTTAGGCGTGATATGTCATGAATACGGGCACCAGTTAGCTTTACCGGATCTATATGACACTTCGGTATCAGGCGGACAAAGCATTTGCGGGACATGGAGCCTTATGGATTATCCTTATGGATATGACAATAAAGGATCAAACCCTTCCCATTTAGATTCTTGGTGTAAGGATTATTTGGGGTATATAGATTTAACGTCAAGAGAAATTCCTTCGGGAACAAATGCAGAATTGTTTTGGGGGGATATTGAAACATCTCAGACAACAGGATTTTATAAAATTCCGATAGAAATTGGTACGGGGAATGAATATTTTATAGTTGAATATCGAGAACCTAGTATAAAAATAAATTACGATCTTTCCATTCCTGCAACGGGGTTGGCAGTCTGGCATATTGATGATACTATTGCAAGAAATGATGCGAGGCTTGCAAGCAACAGTATTAATATAGGCATTCCCAACCTTGCTGTTGAGCTGGTTTGCGCAGATAATACGTCCGTTTTTCCTCCGGGCGAGCCGGGCGACGTGTTTAAGGCTGCAGATACGTTTACCACACCCCAGTCAAATTCTTACACCGGGGTACCTACAGGCATAACATTAGCGCAAATTGTGCTAATGGCATCAAGGGCTACCGCTTCAATAGCATCTTTTTCTGCAGCACAGAGTGTCTCTTTCTCAAAGATAATTAATTATCCTAACCCAGCAGGTCAAGGATATTCTCATCCTAAGTCCGGAAGCGGAATTATAACCACTATCGTATTTAAAAGTCCTCGTCCTCCGATAGATTTAAGCATGACTATATATAATTTGGTCGGAGAAAAGGTTTTATCGATTCCAAACGGCGGGTTTACCTTTCAAATTAATAAGTCAGATGATTACGATTGGGTTTATGAATATGACTGGAATGGGAAAAATCAGAGTGGAGATGATGTTCCGCCTGGATTATATTTGTACCGCATAAGAGCTGATTCCGAGAAGAAAGCTGGAAAACTTGCAATAGTAAGATAAATATTAGTTAGTTTTTGAAAACTAAATAATTAAAGGGGCGCTTTCGCCCCCTTTAAAACCCCGGAGTTCATTTTCTTTTTACGCGAAAAGAAAATGAACCAAAAGAAGCGCGCCCCTGTGAGCCATTCGCTGAAATTATTTTCTGCGGTTTTGAAACTTCCCCGATAAATCGGTGTTCGAACATGCAAAACCGAAGACTTCTAAAAATACTCACTCGTATACGACTCGAGGGGGAATTAAAGGCAAAAGAAAAAGGGACTGCCACTATTTTTTTTGTTTTTTAAAAAATAGTGACTGTCCCAGGTGTTTAAGACTATTTTCTTATCCTGTTAATTAAAACTAATCCTGTAATACCAAAAATAATATTACTTAACCAGGCTGCAAAAAGAGGAGAGATGATCTTGTTTTCTCCTAAAGATTGCCCTACTGCCTGAATACCCCAATAAATAAAAGCAAAAATTAGCGCAAACGTAAAACTTAATATTTTGCCGTGCCTGCCGGAAACTTCAATCGCAAATGGAATACCTATTATCATAACTATGATACTTGAAAAAGCTGACGCAAACCGGATATAAAATCTCAATTTTTCTTTTTCAGATGGTATGCCTAGATTTTTAAGCTGTTTAATATAGTTTCTGTAGTATTTTATTGTTTTTTGTTCGGGTCGGATATCGTCCAAAACTAAATCGTTAGGCTTTACATCCAGTTCAATTTGCCTTTCTTGGAAATGATTTTCGGACCAATTATCCGCCACGAAGGTGCGTTCAACGCAATTTGTTAATATCCAAATGTTGTTCTCAAATCTTGCAGATTCAGCAACGATTTGATCGGTCAAATCAAAGTTATCATTAAAATAGTCTATAACGATTTTGTGCATATAGTTGTTTTTTGTATTCAAGAGTCCTACGGTCATTCTTCCGTTATTAGGCACTGAAACAACCACATCCCTGAACTCAGCTCTATCTCTTGGTTTTTCTTTATGTATTTTTTCACGCAAGACCTTATCTGCTAATCTCGAAGTATGGGGGATGACAAATTCCCTCAAAGACAAATCTGCCACTGCGATTAATGCCCCAAAAACCATAAAAATAGATATAATTCTCCATAAGTTTATACCTGCAGCCTTAAAAGCAGTTATCTCCCTGTGACGTGCCAGCTGCCCCAGTGAAAACAAGACCGCCAAAAGCACTGATACAGGAAGGACTTGTATCGTCCACCAGGGTAAATTCAGAAATAAATAAAGGCCGACCTCAAAAAAGGGAGTTTTCTGTTCGAGATAAAAGTTTAGATTTCTAAAAAACTCAGAAAGCATAACCAGTCCGCCGAATACTACGCAGCTGAAAAATAATGGTTTTATAAATTCTCTGAATAAGTATCTGTAAATAATTTTCATTATCTTTTTAAAACCTTTTTCCAGAAAAAGAGTCCCGCAATGATGGCACAAACATTAGGCAGCCACAATATTACCCCTGAAGGAATGTATCCCTTTTCGCCTATATTTAATGCTGTTACCAGTAAAGTGTAATATGAGAAAATTACAATTAAGCTAAGTCCGAATCCGATTGATTTGCCTCCGCGTTTGGAGATAAGACCGAGGGGAACTGCAATAAAACCAAAAATAAAAGGAGCTAACGAAAGTGTCCATCTCAACCAGTACTCATTTTCAAAAAAGCTTGTTGATAATTTTTTTGCCTTGTAGGCCTTAATTTCTTTTCTTAGCTGTTTGCTTGTCATCTCTCGTAAAGACTGGCTGAAAGGCAAAACTTTACCGCCTAACGGTATTGCGAAAGTGTATTTGGTAAAATTCATATGCACAAGAGTGTCTACATGGTTTGGATTGGGTTTCTGCCAAAATCCGTCATACATCTGGAAAACAACGGCCGTCGGGCTTAATAGAACCGTTGCAGATGAAGATGTGATGCGCCAGGGAACGCCGTCTTCTTGTTTTTGGAATTTATAAACGTTAACACCGTGCAAAGAACCGTTTTTTTCATCCACGGATTTTGCGTAAAAACGGTAATTTCCTATGTTTGTAATAGTTTTTTCCTCAAACTTAATTAACGGACGCTGGGTTAATACCTTTTGGTATATCTGCCGGAATTTCTTGTGTGAATTAGGAAATAAACTGTTATTCGCAAAGAGCAGAAAAATACTTAAAAATAATGCAAAAATCAAAACGGGAGCAGTAAAAGATATTACGTGAACCCCTGTAGATTTTAAGGCAGTTATTTCATTATCTTCGGATAATCTTCCGTATGACAATAAAATTCCGAACAAAACCGACATTGGAATAGCAAGGGACAGTATGTTAGGAAAAACAAGCAGGAAAAGTTTCAAGACTGTCCAGAAAGATACCCCTTTTGATAAAAACAAATTTATCAGCTGAAATATCTGATCAAGGAGCAAAATCATTGAAAAGATAATCAGACCGAATAGGAAAGTTTCTATAAACTCACGCAGTACATATCTGTGGATAATTTTCATTTCAAAGATTATACAAAAAAATATGGGCAAATGGAATAAAATTAGCTATAATATCTCAAAGTATAAAGGCTTGTATTCGCATTCAATTTTTAAACAGTTTTCATTACAAGGGCTTATTAATGAAAAAGTTAGTATCGCTATTTGCAATATTAACAATTATTACATTTTTTAATCTTGTTATGAAGGCAGAAACTTTGATGCCTTCCAATACCAAATATTCTATTCTTGGCAGTGACCGCGACATAATTTTTTCAAGTATAGATTCCTCAACAACCGCAACAACTCAAAAACAGGAAAAAACTGAATATAGTGTAGATGTCCCGACCAAAACCGCGCAAGGTATTGCGGGGGGCGATCTTCTCGATTACATGTACGGCAAAAATGCGTTCTGTTATACTAAAGAAGGCTGGCAGGACATGAAAAAGTGTAGAGACAAAGGTGTGCCTCCCGGCACAGAACTTGATATAAGCACCCAAACCGTATCCATTAAGCCAAGCCTCCCTCCGGGCCTTGCCGTGGAATTACCGTATGAATCACAATTATCAATAACAGGAAGAAAATTAATCGGAGCGTCACTCAAGGCCACAATTTATGACCAGCCTGAAGCGGAAAAAAGAGTGAATTCCACAAGTTTTTCTATGGAGCAAGAACTGCAGGTTAAGATCAAAGGAACTGTGGGGCGTAAAATTCATGTAAATGTGGATTTTGACGATACAAAAAATGATAAGAGGGATATCTCTGTTGTTTATAAAGGTGATCCCGATGAGTTTGTCCAGGAAGCGGCTTTCGGAGATATCAATATGTCTCTTCCTTCCACGGAATTTGTGGGATATTCTAAACAGTTGTTCGGAATCAAGATGGATACAAAATATAAAAATTTAAGGACCAAAGCGTTTTTCAGCCGTACCAAGGGTTTGTCCGAAGTTAAACGATTTACCGGCAATACTCAGCTTGTAAGAAAAACTATTTCTGATACATCATACATCAGGCTAAAATATTACTACCTGAATTCCGGAGTTGATAATATTAAGATAGGAAGCATAAAGGTTTATAGGGATGACATGATTAGTAATAATAATGCTTCTGTTGCCATAACAAGCAGTACTTTGTTGGAAGCGATGAATTCTTCCACTACAACCTATAATGGCAATTTTGACCTGCTTGTGCCCGGGCAGGATTATATTGCCGATTACAGCGCAGGAGTAATCACATTCAGAAATACTCTCGGTAGCAATTATATGATAGCCATAGATTATCAAAAAAATGACGGCACATGGATACGTGATACTGGAGCAATTCCGGGAACACCTAAAGTTATTAAAGACGCGAATAATACGAGGGGAATAACGACGGAACTTCAAAATGTGTACAATCTGGGCAATGTAAAAATTATAAGGGACAACGGCAGGGATAATTTCATCCTCCAAGTGAGAGATCTTAATGATTCCGTGCCATCGTCCATAAATCCCGGAGGCAAACCGGTACCGCAATATCCTTCACAGCCCAGCAATTCTGTTAATATGAATGTAGATTTTGACAACGGTATTGTTTATTTTTCCCCTATTAATTCCGAGCCTTTCGGAGACGACTTATATACTGTAAACAGCCACAGGTATAACTTATTTACAGAATACCGCTATAGAATTAAAATAATTACACTAAGACCTGATATTATCCCTGAATCCGAAAGAGTAACTTTGGATGGCAAACTTCTAACCAGAGATAAGGATTATTTTATCGATTATGACATCGGTATCCTGACCCTATATGATGAAGAAATGATAAAGGAAGATACCGTTATAGATATATCTTACGATTATGCTCCGTTTGGAAACACGGGGAGTTCAACTTTGATAGGGATAAGATCTGAACTGGCAGTAACAGAGAATGTTTTTGTTGGGTCAAGTTTTATATACGATTATGCTTCAAGGGGGCTTAGTACACCCGATATACGCAGCACGCCGTCAAGTCTTATGGTGGGGGAAGTAGATTCAAGCATAAAAAATATTGACGTTCCCGGCATTCCCTTAAAGATGTCGATTTCAGGTGAATATGCTATGAGTAAAAAGAATCCAAATACCATGGATAAGGCAATTGTGGAATCAATGGAGGGAATTGAACAAACCGATTCCGCTTCGCTTATTGATGAATCCTGGCTGCCTTCAGCAAGCCCCGCGGCTTCACCATTTTACTACGCAGATATTTCATGGAACGATGTTGAAGTTTATAAACGCGATATAAGTTCGGAGTTAGAAATTGAGAGAGACGAAAAGCAATTAATATTAGGAATAAATTATAATCTTACAAGAGCAAATCAGGTTTCTTTGATCCAAAAAATTTCAACTTCTGGGATGGATTATTCGAAAAAACTATATTTGAAAATGTGGATAAATGGTGACGGGAAGGGGGAACAATTATCTATTGAATACGGGTCATTCAACGAAAACGCGGACGGTAAAGGAATTTTACGAACTGAGGATAAAAACAGTAATGGTACTCTTGATTCCGGAGAAGACATCGGGTGGTCTTTTGAAAATCCTGACGGATCAGTAACTATCGTTGGTGCAGGTAACGGGATACTTGATAGCATGGATCTTAACGAAAACGCAATCTTGGATACTGCCGATATACCTGCATTGCCTTCTCCGTACGGCCCTGCAGACGGCAGAACAGTTGTGGATTCCGACGGAGTCGGACATACGACCATAGACTGGACAGGCTGGAAATTGTTTCATATACCTTTAGAAATTACAAATCCGGATGATTGGAAATATATTAAACAAGTCAGATTGACGGTCAAAGGAGCAGGCCAGACCGGAACAATACACATCGGAGAATTAGCTGTTGTAGGCAATAGATGGGAGGCAATTGGAAGTTCTGTTGCCGGCAGTACCATAACGCTTTCAGTTGTTAATAACGAAGATTCAGATTATGTATCTTTGGCGAACAATTATGCTTATCAGCAACTTTACGATATACAGGATACCTCTTACGATATTATCAGGCAGGAGCAGGCACTTTCGCTTAAATATGATGTAGTTCTGGCAAGCAGCGTAGAAATGGGGGCGAAACTTGTTTTTTCAGGAACAGCTTACGATCTATCCGGTTATGAATATTTAAAATTCTTTGTGTATCCGAACGGAGCTATCGGAGATACTTTATATATTCAGGCAGCGGGGGACGATTCTAACTATCATGAATACTCAATACCAATCACCGCAGATTGGAATAAATCGTGGAAACTAATAACCATTAAGCAGCAAGGGAGAGCGGGCTATGCTGATCACTGGGTCCTGCAGGATAACGAAGGTTCGATCTCTATAACCGGATCTCCGTCTTTAAAAAATATAAGTCAGATAAAAGTCGGTATAAGAACGACCGGTCCAACAAGCGGTGAGGTCTGGGTTAATGATATTTTTGTTACTGATTCATTCAAAAAAGACGGTCAGGCAAGAAAAATAGATATGGGTTTTGTTCTGCCTGCAACAGAAAAAGTCGGAGAAGTTAAATTTGGCGGAGGAAGAAAAGAAGTAGAAAGAAACTTTGAAACATTTACACCCGGAACATACGACAGAGATCTTCTGTCGGATAACGGATATTTTAGTTTCGGTGGATTTAAAGCCGGCGGTATTAATTATCTGCCGGTCAACTTATCGATGTCTAGGAATCGCACAATTACTCCGTCGGTGGTGCAAAATCAGGACGATTTGGTATCTATTTTGGAAGAGGGAAAAGTTATTACATATTCTGCTTCAGGGAACACCTCGCTGAAATTCGGAAAATATTCTCCTGGATTCACCGGTTCTTACGGCAGAAGCATTTCGGATTCTCAGGAAATTGAAAGATTGGAAGATAAAGAAACAGTATCGGGAAGTATGGATTATGTAAATCCCTTAAAGATTGCGGTTTTGCCCAAAAGCATATATGGAAACTACAGTATTTCGAATTCTTTTTACAGAGTTTATCCATTATCGAAAGTAGTAGATTCTGACAGTTTTCTTGATATCAGTGCGGCAAATGATTATTTAAGTATAAAAGATTTTCATACTTTGGAAATATCTGAAACATGGTCCGTAAAAACACCGTTCAGTTTCTGGAAAGTGTGGGATTTTATTCCGAATTATAGTTTAAATACTGTAAACGAAAAAAATAAAGACTTTGACGTGGAGAGACGATACCCTAAATCTTTAAATCAAAATGTGGGGGCAAATTCTTCCTTTTATATAACACGCTGGTTACAACCAAAATTAAATTACAGTATTACCACCAAGGAAAATTATAATCTCACATACAGTACGTCTGGGGCTGTGCCGACATATCCGTCGCAAACTAAATATATCGAGAGAAACTCAAACGGAGAAATTTCATGGAGCTTGCAGTTTAAAGATTTGGTCAGAAATAAATATTTGCAGTCTTTGGGATTTCAATCGGCATTTAAAATACAAGACACTGATTCTTATGATAATATGGATAAAGATTTTGATCCCTTGGGTGCTGCTTTTGATAAACTTTGGATTAGAGACAATAGTTTCGAAGATCTTTCATCCGGAACGACTTCGGCATATAACGTCAAGTCCATTGTAACAAGAGATAATACACGAGTTTCGGGGAGATATAACCCGTTAGAAGCTTTCAATATCAAAGGAAGAGCAGCAGCACTTAAAACAATGACAATGAATTTTACTTACACGGGAAATGACGAGCATTCATATCTCACTGGAACGCAGAAAGATATTTACACAAGAATTTGGCCGGATCTTCTTTTTGGGCTTGGTCAGTTTGAAAAACTTATTTATCTTGATAAATGGTTAGATGATTCGCATTTGAACTTGAGGCACAATAGAAAAACAGTTGACACTCTTGATATATCGTTTTCGGAAAGTAAGACTTACGGCGGAGACTGGCGTTTAATGCTGACTAAAAAATATGATATTAATCTTGCAATGAACACAACGACCAGCGAGGATTTTGATTTAATCCAGAAAAAACGAACTTCCGACGGAGAATCGCTCGAATGGTCTACTCAAGGCGGAGCTACATTTGGAAAATGGAGATGTGTTTTGCGTTACACAAACAATGAGGATTGGAAAAAGGATGCGAATGGAGAGCTAACTTCACAGAAGTTGAAAAACACTTACACCGGAACGGTTAAGGCGGACATGTCCTTTCCAAGAGGCTTGCCGATACCTTTTTCAAAAAGAAAATTAGCTTTAACAAACAGAATAATTTATAACGGAAATCTTTCGTATTCTACACAGAGGTCAATTTTAAATATTGAACAGGACAATGTTGATAGATACAGCATAGGGTCCAGTGCTGATTATGAAATATCCCAGAACTTTAGATTATCGGTCGGGCTTTCTTGGGGACGCACAGTTTATATCGACAACCCTAAAGAAAATTATTCCACTATTGAGCTTTCCAGCAGGTTAAATATCCAATTTTAAAAGCTATGATAATGAAAAAGGGCGTTCAACTATTTAAGTTAATTCTTAATTTTTTCTTTCCGATCACTTGTGTTTGCTGCGGAAAACATCTGCCTTTTGATGACGTATATCGTATATGTCCAAAATGTTTTGATGAAATAGAACTTATAAAAGGACTATTTTGCAAGAAATGCGGAAAAGTTCTGCCTGATGGAGGAGAACATTGTTATTTCTGCAGGAAAAAGCCTCAATATAATTTTGAATATATTCGTTCCACAGGAGAATATAAGGGATTGTTGAGAAAACTAATCCATCTTTTTAAATACAAAAATAGCGATTATTTAGATAAATTGTTTGCCAGATTGATGATTTACACAGTAGAAAAAGAAAATGAGTTTAGTGGGGTTGATCTGATAGTTCCTGTTCCAATTCATTGGACTAAAAGGATTAAAAGGGGCTTCAATCAATCTGAATTGTTAGCTAAAAGAGTTGCAGTTTATCTAGAAAGGCCTCTATTGAAAAATATATTGATCAGGAAAAAGCGCACAAAGTCACAATATAATCTTAAAAGGGAAGACAGATTTATGAATCTTAAAGATTCTTTCGTAACGAAAAATTCTGACATTGTAAGGAATAAAAAAATACTTCTGATAGACGACATTTCTACAACATGTGCAACAATTAATGAATGTTCCAGAGCTTTACGCCAGGCAGGTTCAAGCGGGGTTTTTGCACTTACACTAGCCAGGGATTAGTCTCCAAAAAACATCTAAATAGGCATGAAAATACAAACATTTTTTTGTTTTTTCAATTTGACATAAAATACCAAATAGGATATAATTTCAACAAAGCAAAAAATAAAAACTAGTTGAAAAAGGAATGATTTTAAAATGAATGAACCTAGCCTACCCATCGAAAAAATAGCGTCAATTCGTAAAGAAAAGCTGGAAAAACTAAAAAGTCTTGGTATTAATCCCTATCCGACCAAGTATGATATCGACTCTTCTATTGCAGATGTGCATAATGAAAACGAGGATATTAAAATTGGTGAAATGGGACCTGAGAAGATATCTGTTGCAGGCCGCCTAGTTTCAAGAAGGGAAATGGGGAAGGCTTCATTTGCTGATATTTTAGATTTATCGGGAAAAATACAACTGTATTTCAAGGCCAATGTGGTTGGAGACGAATCCTTTAAAATATTTAAAGATCTTGTTGATTTATCAGATTTTATTGGCGTTAAAGGCGTGCCTTTCAGGACAAAAGCGGGGGAGCTTACGATAAATGTTGAAGAATGGACATTTTTGTCAAAGTCACTTAAGCCTTTACCTGAAAAATGGCACGGCTTAAAAGATACCGAAACAAGATACCGCCAGAGATATCTGGACTTAATCTCAAACAAGGAAGTTAAGGAAATATTTTTAAAACGCAGTAAAATTATTTCCAGCATGAGAAATGATTTGGAAAATCTCGGATTCATTGAAGTAGAAACTCCTATGATGCAAAAAATCGCAGGTGGCGCAGCAGCAAGTCCGTTTGTTACTCACCACAAAGCTTTGGATATAGATCTTTACATGCGTATCGCTCCGGAACTTTATTTGAAGCGCCTGGTTACCGGAGGCATGGAGAAAGTTTTTGAAATAGGAAGAAATTTTAGGAATGAAGGAATAGACAGGGGCCATAATCCTGAATTTACAATGCTTGAATTATATCAGGGCTACGTTGACTACAATGAGATGATGAGGCTTTGTGAGGAGCTTGTTGTTTCTGCTGCAAAAAAAATAGGTGCTGAATTTAAAACACCTTTTAACAAGAAAAAACTATTTGATTTGCTCAAAGAAAATACTGGCCTGGATGTTCAATCCCTTTTAGGCTCAGGGAAAATGAAAGACTTGATAAAGAAGTTTTCATTAGATATACCTTCCAGTACTCCTGAGCATAAAATCCTAGATCATTTATTTGATGCAAAAGTCCTCCCCAAGCTTAAAGACCCGACATTCATAATAGATTATCCATCGGTGTTTTCTCCTCTTGCAAAAGCAAAAGCAGATGATCCTCAAATAGCAGAACGTTTTGAGCTGTATATGGGCGGAATGGAAATAGCAAACGCTTTTTCGGAATTAAATGACCCGCAGGAACAAAAAAAACGTTTCGTTGCCCAGGTTGAAGCAAAGAAAAAAGGCGATGAAGAAGCTCAAAGCTATGATGAAGATTTTATAACTGCCCTTGAGCACGGTATGCCTCCTACAGGAGGATTGGGGATAGGCATAGACAGGCTAGTTATGGTTTTAGGAAATATAAATTCGATAAGAGAAGTTATTCTTTTCCCTACGCTCAGACCGGAATAATTTGATATGCCACTAGAATTGTTTATCGCAATCCGTTATCTCAAATCCCGCCGTAAAGGGGTGTTTACTTTTTTAACTACGTTGATAGCTGTCGGCGGCATAACATTGGGGGTGGGGGCTCTTATCATAACGCTGTCTGTAATGAGCGGCTTTCAAAAAGACATTCGGGAAAAAATCCTCGGGATACAGCCTCACATAGTTATAACAAAAGAGAGCAGGCTGCCTTTTTCGGAATATGAACAGATAAGCAATGATGTTAGAACCAACAAAAATGTAATTGAAGTATCTCCATTTGTATATGGTCAGACAATTCTGAAGAATAATCAATACAGTTCGGGAGCAGTAGTGAAAGGAATAGACCTGGAGAGGGAAGATGCTCTTGTAGGAATTAAAAAAACATTTATAGACAAGAGCGTTGGTTCTTTGGAAAACTTAGAAGGCAAAATTATTTTGGGAGATGAATTGGCAAAACGTATTTCTGCAAAAATAGGAGACAATATAATACTAATGTCTCCGAGCCAGATCAATATTGTTCCTAAAATGAAAAAATTCCAAGTGGCGCAATTATTTAAATCCGGAATGTATGAGTATGATTCTAATCTTGCATATATTTCTATTTCTCAAGGGCAGGAATTATTTGATTTAGGCAAAGCAGTTTCAGGACTTGGGGTTTCTGTTAAGAATTGGGAAAAGGCAAACACAGTGTCACAAGAGATTCAGGAATCGGTTTCATATCCCTTTTGGGTGCGCTCCTGGCAGCGTTTAAACAGAAACCTTTTTGCCGCACTAAAACTTGAAAAAATAATGATGTTTATTATTCTTGCGTTAATTATTATAGTAGCGGCATTTAATATTATCTCAAATCTTCTTTTACTAACCGTGGAAAAAGCTAAAGAAATCGGAATACTTTCGGCTATGGGAATCTCGAGACTAAAAATAAGCAAAATATTTTTTTATGAGGGGGCTATTATTGGTTTGAGCGGTATTTTTATGGGTGTTTTTTTTGGTACAGGCATAAGTCTTTTGCTGAAAAAATATCAGTTCATAAATTTGCCGGCAGATGTGTACTACCTGGATGCATTGCCTGTTAGAATAATCCCTACGGATATACTCTTAGTCATATGTTCAGCATTTTTAATTACAATTATCGCGGGGATTTATCCCGCATATCAGGTTACGAAGCTGGACCCATTAGAAGCAATACGGAATGGATAAAAATGAATGTTACAGTAGAAAATTTAGAAAAAGTGTTTTCTGTTGAGAAGAATGTAAATATTCAGGCTCTTAAAGATATAAGTACTGAAATAAAATCCGGAGAAAAGGTTTCAATTGTCGGCCCGTCCGGCGCGGGAAAAAGTACTTTGCTTCATATCATCGGCTTAATGGATAGGAGTACAAATGGCAAACTGTTTTTGGATGGTAATGAAATGGGGAGTCTAAACGATTTTGAGCATTCTGAAATTAGAAGAAACAAAATAGGTTTTCTTTTTCAAATGCATTATTTGCTTCACGAATTTACCGTTTTGGAAAATGTTCTTTTGCCAGTTTGGGATAATAGGGGCACTAAACTTAATGAAGCTTTGGATATACTGAATAAACTTGGTTTAGACAAACGTTTAAACCACATGCCGGTAGAACTTTCCGGGGGAGAACAACAAAGAGTTTCTTTAGCTCGTTCTTTAATAAATAATCCAAGATTATTAATGGCTGATGAGCCCACAGGAAATTTAGATAGAGAAACCGGAGAAATTGTAGAAAATTTAATATTTTCTGAATGTAAAAACAGAAATATTACACTTTTGCTGGTTACTCATAATACTGAACTTGCGCAAAAAGCTGACCGAATAATGAAAATGCGAGACGGTAAATTGTTATCATCATAAAAGGAGTACTCTAAATGAAGATTTATTTAAACGGGAAACTTGTTGAAAAAGAAAAGGCTACTATATCTGTTTTTGACCATGGACTGCTTTATGGTGACGGCGTGTTTGAGGGTATCCGAATTTATAAAAGAAAGATTTTCAGGCTGAATGAACATTTGGACAGGTTTTATGCTTCTGCAAAAGCCATTGCATTAAACATTTCATGTGATAAAGGGAGGCTAGAAAAAGCAATAATAGAAACTGTAAGAACAAATAAGCTGGACGACGGATATATAAGACTTATTTGCACCAGAGGAATCGGTGATCTTGGCCTTGATCCGAACAAATGTAAAAAGGTAACACTAATCATAATTGCTGATAGAATAGAATTGTACCCCGAAGAGTACTATACTAAAGGCTTAAGTGTGATAATTACAAAAACAATCAGAAATATGCCCGAAGCTCTGAACCCTTGTGTAAAATCATTGAACTATCTAAATAATATTATGGGTAAAATTGAAGCCAATCGAGCCGGTGTACCGGAAGCAATTATGCTCAATCACCTAGGCTTTGTTGCGGAATGTACTGGTGACAATATTTTTATATATAAAAATGGTGTTTTAATAACCCCTCCAATTTCAGCGGGAGCGTTAGAGGGGATTACGCGAGATGCAGTTATGGAAATAGCTAAAAGGCTTAACATAAACGTTAAAGAAGAACTTTTTAAAACTGATAGTCTCTACTCTGCTGATGAGTGTTTTCTTACAGGCACTGCTGCTGAGGTAATACCCGTAGTTAAGATAAACGATAAGTTGATAGGTAATGGAAAGCCCGGTAAAGTAACTACAGAATTTATACAAGAGTTTAGAAATCTCGCACATTCGACGGGAACAGAGGTTTATACAAAATAAGGAAAGAATGAAAATAAAAGGTGTAAATTTTGGCAGCTGGCTTCTAATGGAGGGATATATTCTTCGCGGAAGAAATATTCCTGAAAGTTCATTTAAAAATGAATTTAAGAAAATAAACGGCGAAAGGCAGTTATTAAGCTTTGAAAAGCAATTCAGAGATAATTTCATTACAGAAGAGGATTTCAAAAATACTGCTTCATTGGGAGCAAACACCATAAGACTTCCTTTCAATTACAAATTAATAGAGAGCAAACCTTATGAATATAACGCTAAAAATTTATTGTACATCCACAAAGCTCTTACGTGGGCTGATAAATACAAACTAAAGATAATACTTGATATGCATGCAGCCCCCGGCGCACAAAACTGTGATTGGCACGGCGACAGTTGTGGAAAAGCATTGTTCTGGGAAAACAGAAATTATAGAGAAAGGACGTGCTTAATATGGGAATTTATTGCTGACAGATTCAAGAATTACAATGCTCTTTTAGGTTATGACATAATTAACGAGCCTGTGCTTTCGAAAAATAAGGAAAAAATTTTAAAAGAATTTTATAAAACTGCTATTAAAAGGATAAAAGCTGTTGATAGTAAACATACACTATTTGTCGAGGGAAGCAACTGGGCTCAAGATATAAATTTTCTTTCTGATTTAATAGACGATAGAGTTTCAGTGAGTATACATGCTTATTCTCCAATCTCGTATACTTTTAACTTTACGCCGTTTCTTAAGTTTCCCGGAAATATTGAGGGAGAAAAATGGTCAGAATCCAATATGCACAAATATTTGAATTCATATTACAAATTTTCGCAGAAAAATAAGGTTAAAATATTTGTCGGCGAATTTGGCATAAATTGGCGCGGTGGTTATTTTGGGGAACTAAAATGGCTAGATGGAATGCTAAAAACCTTTGATGAATACGGATTTGATTATACATACTGGACTTACAAGGCTGTGGCGAATAATTGTTTTCCGGATGGTGTTTACCAGTTTATGTCGAACGGTGATTATGTTCGCAGAGAAGGGCCTGTTTTTGGATGGGAAACCTACATAGACAGATGGAAAAGTGAGAAAAACAAAATTGCTGATTTCTGGAAAACAAAGAATTATACTTTGAACACAAAAATATCACAAGTATTAAAAAAACATTTTAGGAAATAAACTAATTATTTTTAGGAGATTAATATGGCTAGCAGATTTACTGATAGAGTACAACGGGTCATAATTAGTTCGCAGGAAGAAGCGAAAAGGCTCAACCATAATTCGGTTGGGACTGAACATCTTTTGCTTGGCCTTATAAGTTTGAGTGAAGGTTTTGGGGTAAATATTCTTGTAAATCTTGGCGTGGATTTGATCAAGCTGCGTGAAGAAATTGAAAAACAGGTTGGAGTCGGCGATAATGTAATGATGCTTGGCGAGATCCCTTTCAGCCCTCAGGCAAAAAAGGTTTTGGAATATGCCGTTGATGAGGCGCAAAATATGGGCCATACTTACGTTGGAACTGAGCATCTTCTATTGGGCATGATAAGGGAAGAAGACGGAATAGCATCAAACATTCTTGAGAACTATGGGATAAGTGTAAGTGATGTCAGAGCAGAAACTTTGAATCTTATATCCGACGACAAACATAAAACTTTCAAAGATGGTTTGCAAGGCAATGTTCAGAGAGGAAAGGCAAAAAAAAGTATACTTGATGATTTTGGAAGAGACCTGACAGAATTGGCCAGAGAAAAACTTCTTGATCCGGTAGTCGGAAGAACCAAAGAAATTGAACGTATAGTACAGATTTTGTCCAGAAGGACTAAAAATAACCCTGTTTTAATCGGTGATCCCGGAGTGGGAAAAACTGCCATAGTGGAAGGGCTGGCCCAAAGCATTGCAGCCGGGACAGTTCCTGAAATACTTTTATCGAAAAGGGTTTTTGCTCTCGATATGGCATCTATTGTCGCTGGCACAAAATACAGGGGAGAATTCGAACAAAGATTAAAGGCCATTATGGAAGATATTCGTAAAGCAAAAAATAATGTTATTCTATTTATCGATGAGCTTCACACGGTAATAGGAGCAGGTGCTGCAGAAGGGTCAATCGACGCTTCAAATATGCTCAAACCCGCACTAGCCCGCGGAGAATTACAGTGTATCGGAGCTACAACATTTGATGAATATCGTAAACATATAGAAAATGACGCTGCGTTTGAGAGGCGCTTTCAGCCGGTAAGCGTAGAGCCTCCTACGATCGAGGAGACAATCGAAATTCTTAATGGCTTGAAAGAAAAATATGAAAATCATCATAGGGTTAAGTTTGCAAGTGATGCAATTTCCGCTGCTGCCAAATTATCTGCGAAGTATATTGCAGACAGATATTTGCCGGATAAAGCAATAGATCTAATTGATGAAGCAGGAGCAAGTGCAAGAATAAAGGCAACATATCCTCCGGAATATTTAAAGGAAAAGGAAGAATCGTTAAAGTGCATTACTATTAAAAAAGAAGGTGCAATAGGCAGCCAGGATTATGAAAACGCAGCAAGCTTAAGGGACAAAGAAAAAGAACTGGCTAAATCTCTGGAAACGGAAAAGAAAAAATGGAGAGAATCTGTAGATAATACGCTGCCTGAAATTCACGAGGATGATATAGCGCAATTAGTGTCAAAATGGACCAATATCCCTGTTAACCGTCTCGAAGAACAGGATTATGAAAAATTACTGAATATGGAAGCAAATTTGAAAAAAAGAATTGTAGGCCAGGATGAGGCAGTTGAAGTAATAACGCATGCAATTAGAAGAAGCAGTACCGGTCTGAAGGATCCAAATAAGCCGATAGGAAGTTTTATATTTCTTGGCCCAACGGGAGTTGGAAAAACTGAACTTGCAAGAGCATTGGCAGAATTTTTGTTTGGTGATCCTAATGCGATGATACGTATTGATATGTCTGAGTTTATGGAAAAGTTCTCCGTATCCCGTTTAATCGGAGCTCCTCCGGGATATGTGGGTTATGAAGAGGGCGGACAATTAACGGAACAGGTCAGACGCAAGCCCTACTCCGTAATACTATTGGACGAAATCGAAAAAGCAAATCCGGATGTATTTAATATTTTGCTGCAAATAATGGACGACGGATCGCTTAATGATAATCTGGGCCATAAGGTGAGCTTTAAAAATACCATCATAATTATGACCTCCAATATAGGGGGTAGAGCCATATCTAAAGGCAGTTCAGTTGGTTTTTCTGCTGAGGATGACGTTAAAAGCCAGTATAAAACAATTAAATCAAAGATTACTGAACAGCTGAAAACATCTTTCAACCCTGAATTTTTAAACCGTATTGATGAGATAATAATTTTTAATCCGCTCGGCCGCGAAGAAATGAGGAAAATTTTGGCATTGATGCTTGAGAAGGGCAAAGATAAGATAGCTGCTCAAGGGCTAACGCTTGAGTTAACATCTGTTGCAGAGGATTTCCTTTTGGAAAAGGGTTTTGACCCAAGGTACGGGGCAAGGTCTTTACAAAGAATCATTCAAAAATATATAGATGATGCTCTCGCAGAAGAAATACTTTCAAAAAATGTAGGCCAGCAGCATTCCGAACAGTTAAAAAAAGTAATTGTAGATTTGGACAGTAAAAAAGATAAGCTAAAATTTAAACCGAAAGGGAAACGGGAAACTCTGGTTTAGAAATATTAGAAAGAATATATTCTCATCAGTTTTTCGTTTGTTGCTGAATTGTTAAATAAATTTAATGTATGCTTAAGAAAATAGCTGTATCACTCCTGGTAGTATCCGTCTTAATTCTTTTCTATAAATATTCTTTTATAAATCTAGAGTCTCTAAAAGAGCCTATTACTAAAGTATTGCAAAATCAGACTACTCAAGAAGCATCTATAGGTACTATTGAATACAGGTTGTTTAATAGGATTGTTGTCAGAAAACTGAATTTAGGCAATCAAGGGAATATTGATGAAATAGTACTCTATTTTAATCCGATTGAACTGATAAAGGATAGAAAAAATGCAGTAAAATCAATATATAAAATCTGCCTAATTAGGCCCAAAATAGCTTTAAAGGATGATCTGCAAAATGTTGCAAAAAGTACAGATAAGCAGGGCGGAATAGATGCAAAAAATATAATTGTATCATGGAAGGATGGAGATTTATTATGGAAAAATATTTCACTGAAAAAAATTACCGGAGAAGCCTCTATAAAAGGGTCTATAGACGTAAAAGCTACGGGAATATTTAATGAGGAAGTATTTGATATCAAACTTGGGTTAAAAAACAGTAAAAAGACATATAAGGGGCAAATGGACTTTAGGATTCGGGGAAAATCGTCCGATATAGAGCTTAGTTCAAAAGTCATTGCAAAAAGCATCAATGACTTATCATCCAGTTTGGATATAAAAACGGCAAAATGGAATGGATTTACGTTGGTTAAAGCAACGGGAACGCTAAATTATAAAGATTCTTTTTTAATTATGGAGTTGTTTAACAAGCAGTGTAAAATATCGCTGAATTGGAAAGATACAAATAATTTTAAATTAAATTCGCAGCTGAAGCTTGATGAAACTGTGGAAAGAATGAATGGCGAAGTAGGATTGGAGATTGAAGCTAATGGAAAAGACATAAAGGGTGAAATCAGTGCTAAAGGAATAATACATAATAGTACAGAATGTGGCGATGCTGATTTGAATATTTACACAGATTACGATGGGAATGTAAACTGCTCCGGAAGAATTATGCCGGCAGGTTACATATTAAATGCTGTAATTTCAAATAGAAACGAGTATATTTTAAATCTTAAGGATGAGAGCGGAAATAATGGGTTAATAAGCGGTTCCATAAAGCCATTTAGCTATAATTTAAATTTTGCGGGTTGGCAGCTTGACAAAATACCGTATTTTTCAAATTATTTCAATAATTTGTCCGGAACATTCAGTTTAAGTGGGAAAGGTGATAATCGAAAAAGTAATATTCTTATCTCTGCGCAAAATTGGGAAATTGAAGATGTTTCGCCCATGTCATTCAAAATGCAAATATATAAAAACAATCAAGATTGGTTTTTTGAAGCGGATTCATTGGATGATGAATATAAGTTATCGGGAAAATATCTCAATGAGAACGAATGGGAGATGAAAGCAAAAGTCTCAAATATGAATATTCAGAAATTTGTGAAATGGTTTAAAATTAAGGAATCTATTAGCGGGAACGTCTCCGGGGACCTCTCTTATAAATCCATTTCCGAGGGCCATATTAATATAAATGCAGAAGATCTTCTGTACGGAAAATACTATTTTGGGGAAATAGTAAAGATAAACATTGAGTTAAATAAAAACAATTTAAGTATTAATAATGTGTTTATGGGGTCTCAAACTGGTTCTGTTTCAGGGAAAGGAAGAGTTGGCTTGGTTTCAGGAAAAAATAATTGTAATTTAAGTCTCGTATTCAAAAATTATGAGCTAGACAATAAAGTTCTTAACGGGAAGATCACGGCTATTGGTGATCTAAAAGCAGAAAACATCAGAGAATTCAATGGAGTTTTGAATGCTG
>JBHPNE010000010.1:0-37959 GCA_042562855.1 Elusimicrobiota bacterium | reverse complement strand
AAGTTGTGTGGGATACAAGGGATAACTACTTTGATGCTTCACGCGGGAATAGACAGTCCCTCTCGGTGCAGGTTGCAGGAGGGCCCTTCGGCGGGGATGTGAATTTCATCAAACCTATTGCTCGCAGTTCTTGGTATTTTCCGACATTTTGGAAATTTGTATTTTCTCTTAATGGAACAGTGGGTCTTGTGGAAAACACTTATCCTTCAACCGATGTACCGATATATGAGAAATTTTATGTAGGCGGAGCAGAAAGTATAAGAGGTTACACATATCGCAGTGAAATCGGCCCGGCTGAAGGCGGCAAATTGATGACAATTTTTAATGCAGAATATAAGTTCCCGATAGTGCAGGAAAGGAAAAGAACGATATTACAGGGTGCTTTTTTTGCTGATTGCGGCGGTGCCTGGAGAAGTCCTAATGATTTTACTTTTAATATTGGTACAGGTGATAATGATATGAAAGTGGGTGTGGGTTTTGGTATCCGCTTCACTACACCGGTTTTCCCGTTAAGACTCGACTGGGGTTACGGCTTAAATCATAAAGAAGGAGAGGAACTAAGCCAGTTCTACTTCACTATTGGAAATATTTTCTAAAACTATGAAAATTTTTATTAAAGCTATTTTATTATTGAGCTTCATATCCATGCCATTGAGTTTGATGGCAATAGATATCCCCTTGGACAGTTTTTCTATTTCTCCCGATGGTAAAGCCGGCTCTAAAGACAAAAACGGAAATTATGTCTTAAATTTAGGTTACGTTGATGCCTCAACTTTGTTTGATGAACATCCCATGAAAGAAAGATTAAAAAAAACTTTCTTGGATGAATTAAAGAAAAAGCAAAAAGGAATGGATGAGGAAAAAAACAGCATAAGTTTGCTGGAATCTTCCGTATCAAAAGAAAGAGATGAAACAGCTAAATTGACCAGCGATTTAGAGGAATTCAGAATTACGAGCCAAAAAATGATTGATTCAAGCTCGAATACCGCGAAAATTGAAAAAAAGATAAAAGACGATATTAAAGGTAAGGAAAAGGAAATATCAGAAAAAGAAAAGAGTATCAAAGGCATAGAAGAAAACATTAAAAGTAAAAAGGAAGGGCTGATAGCTCTTAAACAGAACAATATGGAAGAGCTTGAGAAGTTAGAAAAAAAACAAACCGCACTTGTACTGGACGACTTATATAAAGTAATTGAGGATCTGGCAAAAGAGGAAAATATAACTGTAATTTTAGATAAAAATAATATTTTGTACGGAAAGAAGCTAAAAGACTTTACTCCAAAAGTGAGACAGAGGCTTAAGGGCAGATAATGAAGCTTTCAGCCAAAGAAATATCAGCAATAGTGGAAGGTACGGTAATCGGTGATGCCGGCATTATTATTACCGGGGCCGCAGGGCTGGACGAAGCCTCTAGTTCTGATATATCATTTCTCGGCAATAAGAAATATCAATCCATGGCTGGAAAAACAAATGCAGGGATATTGTTTTCGACTGAAAAGGTTACGGGTTTCCGTAACACAACAATTCAAGTCAAAAATCCTCAACTGGCTTTTGCAAAAATACTGAGCATAATAGAAAAAGAAAAAAGCTGCCATGTGCAAAAAGGAGTCCATGAAACGGCTGTAGTTGGAAGCAATGTTAAGCTGGGCAATGAGATAACTGTAGGTGCAAATGCTGTAATTGAAGATAATGTGAATATCGGAAACTGTACAAAAATATCCTCTGGGAGTTTTGTAGGTGAGGGTTCAAAAATCGGGCATGGCTGCTTAATTTATCCCAACGTAACAATAGGTGAAAAAACAATAATAGGCAAAAATGTAATAATTCATGCAGGAACGGTTTTAGGTTCTGATGGGTTTGGTTTTGTTCCGAGAGAAGAGGGGCATTTCAAAATCCCGCAAATAGGCATAGTTGAAATTGGCGATGATGTCGAAATTGGATCCAATACTTCGATTGATAGGGCTACTGTGGGTAAAACCAAAATTGGAAAAGGGACAAAAATTGATAATTTGGTGCACATAGCTCATAATGTAGAAATTGGCGAACATTGTATAATAACGGGGCAGAACGGTTTTGCAGGTTCTTCAACTATCGGCGACTTTGTGACTTTCGGTGCTCAAGGCGGAGTTGCAGGGCATCTTAAAATAGGTGCTGGTGCAACTGTTGCAGCACGCGCCGGAGTTATAAGCGATGTAAAACCAAAAGAAACAGTTTCCGGATTTCCTGCACGAGCCCATAGGGAAGAAATGAAAATTCAGGCACTTATTCACAAACTGCCCGATATTTATAAAATCTTCAAAAAAAAGGCAGAAAAAACTAAAAAATAAAGAATACAAATATGGATAAACAAAAAACAATTGCAAAAGAAGTAAGCGTGGAAGGCGTAGGATTGCATACCGGAAATAAAAGTAAATTAACCTTTAAGCCGGCACCGGAGCATTATGGAATAAAATTTGTAAGAGAAGATCTGCCGGGAAAGCCTCTGATTCCTGCTTCATATCATCATGTTACTGGTACTGCCATTCGAGGAACAACTATTGTAAAAGATATTGACCGTGTGCATACTGTTGAGCATATTCTTGCAGTATGTTCAGGACTTAATATAGATAATCTCAAAGTACATATAACAAACAACGAACCTCCGATTATGGACGGGAGCGCGAAACCTTTTGCACAGACATTGTTAAAAACGGGGATTGTTGAACAAAACGCCCAGAGAGAGTATATAACTTTAACGGATACAATTAAATATGAAAGCGGAAACACCAAATTTATTGCATATCCCGACGATGAGTTCAGTCTTGAATGTATGGTATCTTATGATCATCCTTTTGTCAGTTATCAAAAAGCCGGATTCAAAATAACACCGGAAACATTTTTAAAAGAAATTGCTCCGGCGCGGACTTTTTGTTTTGATTATGAAATAGAAGCTTTGCAGAACAAAGGGCTTGCAAAGGGCGGAGACCTCAACAATGCAATCGTTGTAGGGTTGGATGGTATACACAATACAGAGCCTTTAAGGTTTCCTGATGAGTTTGTAAGGCATAAAATGCTTGATCTTATAGGAGATCTTTATCTGATAGGGAAACCTCTGAAGGCAAGAATTATTGCAGAAAGATGCGGCCATAACCATAATATAGAATTTGCAAAAGAATTGGCAAAAGTAAATAAAATAGCTGTATAAATCACGGAGGTTTTATAAAAAAATGGATATTAAAAGAGTTGAAAACGGGAAGAATATTGATATTAATGAGATAAAAAATCTTATTCCGCATCGTTATCCTTTTTTATTAATAGATAAGGCGGTCTTGAGCATTGAGACAAATGAAGTTACGGGTTATAAATGTGTAAGCGCAAATGAAGGTTTTTTCCAGGGGCATTTTCCGGGCAATCCCGTAATGCCGGGAGTGCTTATGGTTGAAGGTATGGCCCAAACAGCTTGCTGTTTGCTTTTATCCAAACCTGAGAATCGCGGGAAAACAGCTTTTTTTATGGCCATTAATAATGTGAAATTTCGCAAGACTGTTATACCAGGCGATGTTGTAGAATACAGAATTGCGGTTTTAAGAGATAGAAATAGAGGCGGTATGGCAAGAGGTGAAGCATACGTAAATAACGAAAGAGCTGTCGAAGCGGAATTTATGTTTGCAGTAATACAAGATGAGGGGAAAAAATGATAAGTGAAACAGCTAAAATCCACCCAAGTGCAAAAATAGACAAAAGTGCTGAAATAGGCCACTGTGCTGTAATAGGAGAAAATACCATAATCGGCCCCGGTACGGTTATAGGGGCTCATTCAATTATTGAATATGCTGAAATAGGAAAGAACTGTAAGATATCAAGCCATGCCACTATTGGCACTCCTCCACAAGATCTTAAGTATAATAATGAACCGACAAAAATAGTAATAGGGGATAATTGCAAAATAAGAGAATTTGTCACTTTGAATCGCGGCACAACTGCCAGCGGAAAAACTGTAATTGGCAATAACTGTCTTTTGATGGCTTACGTTCATTTAGCGCATGATAGCGTGTTGGGTAATAATGTTATTTGTGCGAATTGTACAAATATTGCGGGGCATGTTGAGGTAGGAGATAATGTTGTGTTTGGCGCACTTACGGGAATACACCAGTTTGTTAAAATCGGAAAACTTGCTATGCTTGCCGGCGGTTCTGTTGTTACCCAGGATATTTTGCCTTTTACGCAGTGTTTCGGAAACAGAGCAAGATTAGTAGGATTAAACCTTGTCGGCATGAAAAGAAAACCCTTATCCCAACAGTCAATTGAGGAAATAAAAGCTGCATATAGAATTCTGTTCCTTTCAGGTATACCAATGGAGGAAGCGCTAGATCAATTGGAAGCTTCAAAACCCGGGCCAGAGGTAAGAGAGATGATAGATTTTATCCACTCTTCCAAGCGCGGAATTATCAGACCGAACCGTAAAGAAAATCCCGAAGAACTTTAATATGGTTAAAAAAATAGGTTTAATTGCCGGTAATGGACGATTCCCCTTTTTGGTAGCTGAGGAAATCAAAAAGAGAGGGGAGCAGTGTATTACTGTTGCAATAAAAGAAGAAACAGATCCCGCTTTAGAAAACATCGCAGATAAAATAATTTGGGTTTCCCTCGGACAATTCCAAAAATTAATTGATACTTTTCATTCGGAAAACATATCTACTGCATTAATGGTAGGGCAGGTAAAACATGCTCAGCTTTTTGCAGGATTAAAGTTTGATCTGCGTACCGTTAAACTTTTAGCTTCCCTAAAAAATAAAAAAACAGACACTGTGCTTGGGGCTTTTGTTAAAGAGCTGGAAAAAGAGGGCATAAAGCTTCTGCCTTCGCATGAGTATCTTAAACATCTTTTGCCGAAACCCGGCTTAATTTGCGGCAAAAAATTGAACAGGCAAGAAAAAGCGGATGTGGAATTCGGCCACAGAATAGCAAAAAGTATTGCAGGGCTTGATATCGGACAAACTATTGCTGTAAAGGATAAAGTAGTCTTGGCTGTTGAATCGATAGAAGGGACTAATGAGTGTATTAAAAGAGCGTCCAAATATGCAGGGGAAAATGTCATAGTAATAAAGGTGGTAAAGCCGGATCAGGATTGGAGATTTGATCTCCCTGTTATCGGGCCGGATACAATTATCATTTTATCAGAAAATAAAGCGCGGGCCATGGTTGTAGATGCGGGTGCGACGTTAATGATAGAAAAGGAAAAAATGTTAGATATGGCTAAAAAAAGCAGTATAACAATACTAGCTGTATAAGCTTAAAGGCATTATATAAAAGTCGCGGGGCTGTTCCGCCCCTTGCCCGCCTTGGGCGGGCCAACCCCAGAGTTCATTTTATTTTTAAGCGAAAATAAAATGAACCAAAAGAAGCGCGCCCCTATGAGCCATTCGCTGAATTATTTTCGGCGGTTGCGGAACTTGCCCTTCGGGCTTCGGACAGTCCTCACCGACTACTCCGAAAATAATTTTGCTCATAAGCGACTCGAGGGGGGTTTAAAAAGATCTTTGTATTTGCTGTGAAAACCCTATTTGAACTGTTCATGAGTGAGTATTTTTCAGGAGTTTTCGGTTTTGCATGTTCGAAACCGCCAAAGGCGGTGAGTTCCAAAACCGCTAAAAAATACGAACGAATAGTTCATAAGGGCATATTTCTTTTGTAACTTTTCTTTTTATGAAAAAGAAAAGTTAATAAAGAGGTTGTTTAGCTTCAATAAGTGGTTAAGTAAAAAATCACTAAAATAATAGATAACGGATGTTATCTTAGAGGAGGATTTGAATGAAAAAAAGTTTTAGAAGTATGTTAGTTTTGGCAGTATCGCTTTTTGTTTCATCGTCTCTTATGGCAAAGGGTATATTCTTGCCGCCCGGAGCAAAAGCAAACAACATGGGGGCAGCTTTTGTTGCAGTAGCAAATGATCCAACAGCAATTTACTGGAACCCTGCAGGCTTGGCTTATGTTGAATCAAAATCAGTAGAAGTGTCAGCTCTGTATTTAAAAGCGAATGCTAGTGCAGATCAAGCTCCTACAAGTGCCGCATCGCCGAATATGTATGCGGGCAATTTTCCATTACCTTCAGCTTATCCAAACGAACCGCAATTTACAAATAAGAATTTCGAAACAAGCGCAACGGTTCCGTTTGTTGCAGGAGTTACAAAAACAAGTTGTGATATGGCTATTGCAATTGGATATTATGGAGCCGGCGGTGGAGGCGGAAAATGGTCGGATGCTCCAACTGATGGTGTAGCGACTCTTAGTGCGTCTCTTGATGCTTTAATAACATATACAGTTATGAATGTTTCTTTTGCAAAAGAGCTTTCTCCCGGGCTTGCTGTTGGACTGGGTGTTGATATGATTGCGATGACGGAAAAAGAAACTCTAAACAGAGATTATACAAGTCTTACGGTTGCTACTAATTATGGCATAGAAACTGATAAGAATTCTACGGGATCAGGAATTCAGATTGTTGGCGGAATTCTATATGCAATAAAAGAAAATCTGAAAACGGGTTTGGTTGTACGCAGCGGTACAGATATTAAGCTTAGCGGTGATGCCGATTATACTTCAACAGGCGTGGTTGGCACAGCAATTTTTACAACACCTTATGAACAAACTTATAACTATCCTTTAACTTACGGTATTGGGCTTGCATATGATCCAAAGGATAATATAACGATAGGTGTAGCTATGGAACATAGTAATTATGCAGCGATGAAGCAGAAAATTACTTACACAATGCCATTGCCTGCAGCTGGTTTTTCTGATGCAGATGCAGACATGAACTGGAAAGACATGACACAATACAGAGTCGGAGCCCAGTATCGAGCAAATGAAAATTGGAGCCTGTATCTCGGTGCGCAAAATGAGCCGCCTGCTTTTGACCAGACCAATCTGACATTGTTTAATATTAACCAGTATGACTTAATTGCTTTAAATCTTGGCGCAGGGTATACAAAGGATAGCTGGGTATGCAATTTTTCATATGCTTATATAGTTTCGGATCAGCCTAAAGCTGCTGGAATTACTTATGAGTATCCTTTGGGTATTTTTAGACTGGATATCGGGTATAGATTTTTATAATAAATAAGAGGTTTTAAGAATGATTTCTTTAGCACATCCGATTTTAGGATCGGATGAAAAGAAAGCTGTTGTTGATGTTATTAAATCCGGAATTATTGCAAGCGGAAAATATGTTGAAAGGTTCGAAAAACTTTCAGCAAATTACAGCAAAACAAAATACGCAATTGCAACTTCCAGTGGTACTACTGCTTTGCACGCAGCTTTACTTGCATGCGGAATTAAACGGGGGGATAAAGTTATAACGACTCCTTTCAGCTTTATTGCGACGGCAAACTCCATTTTATTTTGCGGAGCAATACCTGTGTTTGCTGACATTGACCCAAAAACTTATAATTTATCCCCTGAAGCCGTTGAAAAGATACTTAAAACCGACACAAGTATTAAAGCAATCCTTGTAGTACATCTTTATGGTATGCCGTGCGATATGGATGCTTTTGTGCGCTTGAAAGAAAAATACAAAGTTTTGCTTATTGAAGACTGTGCCCAGTCTCACGGAGCAAAATATAAAGATAAAAGTGTCGGTAGTTTCGGTGATATATCAGCTTTTTCTTATTATGCTACAAAAAATATAACTACAGGTGAAGGCGGGGTCGTTCTAACTGATAATGAAAAGCTGGATAGATCGGTGAGGCAAATTATAAACCATGGGAGGAGTGAACACTCTACCCATACGGTTTTGGGTTATAACTTTAGGCTCACAAATATTGCCGCCTCAATTGGTTTGGCTCAATTGAAAAAACTGAATGATTGGAACAAAAAAAGACAATCAAATGCTTTGTTTCTTAATAAGGAGCTTAGAAATGTCGATTTTCTTCAAGTGCCGGTAATACCCGAACAAATAAAACCTGTATTTCATCAGTACACAGTTCGTATTAATTCAGGTTTGAGATCAAAATTTATTACTTATCTTAAAGATAACGGAATAGGAGCCGGGGTTTATTATCCGACTGCCATATATAACCAGCCGTTGTATAGGGAGTTAGGCTATAAAGACGGAATGTGCCCCAATTCAGAAAAAGCTGCACTAGAGGTGCTTTCATTACCCGTTCACCCTGCTTTAACCAAAAAAAATCTGGAAAAAATAGTTTCTGTAATAAAGAAATTTAAAAAATAATCTAATGAACAAAACTAAAACAGCTATCATTGGCGTTGGTTCACTTGGTCAGCATCATGCAAGAATATTAGCAAATTCTCCTCTATCTGAATTAGTTGCGGTTATAGATACGGATTCAAAAAGAGGTAAAAAAATTGCATCTACATACAAAGCTTCTTATTATTCCGACCATAAAAGTATCATTGGTAAAGCACAGGCGGCTATTATAGCTGTTCCTACGCCCGACCATTATAAGGTTGCAAAGGATTTACTTGGGGCAGGTGTGCATTGTCTTGTTGAAAAACCTTTTACGTCAACCGTAGAGGAAGCTGAAGAATTAATAGCTTTAGCGATGAAGAAAAATCTTGTTTTACAGGTTGGCCATGTTGAGAGGTTTAATCCGGCTGTTTTAGGCGCACAATCCTACATTAATAGGCCAAAATTTATTGAGGTTGACCGCTTAGGTCCTTATGACCCTCGCACAAGCCATATTGGTGTTGTTTTAGACCTTATGATTCATGACTTGGATATACTTCTGACATTGGTTAACGATAAAGTGGTAAGTGTGGAATCACACGGTTCAAAAATATTATCGGACCACGAAGATATAGTAAAAGTAAGGCTGAAGTTTTCAAACGGATGTATTGCAGATCTTTCTGCCAGCAGGGTTTCGATGGAAAGATACAGAAGAATCAGAATATTCCAGCCCGATAGCTATATTTCTATTGATTATGCAGGAAAAGATTTAAAAGTATATAAGAAAAAAGAGGAAGTTGTAAAAAGCCTTGCTGATATTAAGATAATAAAACCAAAATTAAGCAAAGAGGAACCGTTGTTTCATGAACAGGAGCATTTTCTTACATGCGTTAAAGATGGGAAAAAGCCTGCAGTAACTGGTGAGCATGGAAGAGATGCAATGGAATTAGCATTTGAAGTTTTGAAAAATATGATTTTCTAGCAGAAAGGTATAAAAGTGTCAAAAGAAATATTTATTGTAGCAGGGGATATCTCAGGTGACATCCATGCTGCAAATCTAATCAAGGCAATCAAAAAAGTTGATCCTGAAGCCGAGGTAACAGCGCTGGGAGGAAATAAACTTGAAAATGTTTCAGATAACTTTTTGGCTGATCTGATAAACATAAGCGCTTTCGGTTTTTTTGCTTTGTTTAGGAGCTATTCTTATTTAAAAAACATTTTTAATAAAGAAATAAAGCAAAGATGGACGAGCAGAAAACCTGAAAAAGTTATTCTTGTAGACTACTATGGTTTTAATATACATGTTGCAAAATATGCTTATGGGCTTAATATACCGGTTTATTATTATATAAGTCCGCAAGTATGGGCATCAAGGCCGGGACGTGTAAAGAAGTTAGCTAAATACGTAAAAAAGATGTTTGTAATACTTCCATTTGAAAAGGAAATATATGAAAAAGCGGGTGTAGATACTAGTTTTGTGGGCCACCCTCTTTTGGATATGGTTCCTGAGAATAACGGTGTAAAAAGGGATTTTAATAAACCGATAATAGGGCTTTTCCCGGGAAGTAGAAAAAGTGTTTATACGAAACATATTCCGATTTTGATGAAAGCAGCTGAAATAATAAAAGAGAAAATACCTTCTGCGGAATTTAAAATATTTAATCTTGATTCTTACCACGGCAGAAAGTCAAAATATAAATCCGTGGACTCAAACGACTATCCGGAAAGAATGCAGCTATCACTTGCTATTACGACATCCGGAACGGTAAGCCTTGAAAACGCTTTATTGGGAATTCCCATGGTTGTGTTTTATAGATTATCTTGGTTTAATTATTTATTGGCCAAGATTGTAGTTCGTGTGAAATATATCACAATGGTTAATATTTTAGCAGGACAAGAATTGATCCCTGAGTTCATTCAAAGCATGGCGACACCGGAAAAAATAGCACAAAAAGCGGTGTCGATATTAAACGATAAAATATATTTGCAAACGATGAAAGACAGATTGCTTGCTTTCAGGAGCCGGCTTGGAAAACCGAATGTAAGCGCAAGAGTTGCAAACATGATAATGGATAAAAAAAATGATTTATAAGAGACTTTTAAAATACCTAAACCCTCATATCACGCGTTTTATCGTCGCTATTTTTTGCATGGCTGTTTTTTCCGCTTTAAGTGGTGCTACAATGTGGTTATTGAAGAATATCTTTGATGACATATTTATAGCCAAAGATATGAGAATGCTCTATATCGTAACAGGGATCGTGCCGGCCTTATTTTTAGTCAAAGGTATGGCGGGTTTCGGCCAAAATTATCTTCTTTATTATATAACGCAGAATGTTATTCTTAAAATTAGAAACGAATTGTACGAAAGACTTATAACTCTTTCACATAAATATTACGTTGATAATTCCTCTGCAAGAGTGATGGCGCGGGTAACAAATGATGTTACAATTTTACAGCAGGCGCTATTTAGGGTCCCGCCAAGCCTGATTCGTGATGGGTTAACCGTAATGGTGATGATAGGGATTTTATTTTACCTTAACTGGAAATTTGCGGCAATTTCACTGATAGCGTTCCCCGTTGCAAGTATTCCGTTGGTTCAGTATGCAAGAAAGATGAAAAGTGCATCCCGTGACGGTCAAAAACAGATGGGTGAAATATACTCTACAATACAAGAAATGCTTAGCGGTATAAGCATTGTGAAAGCATTTGTTCAGGAAAAAAACGAGATCATACGTTTTAAAAAAGAAAATGACAAATATTATCATACTCAGCACAGGTTTATCAGGGTGGATGCCCGTTCGAGCCCCGTAATGGAATTTCTTGGATCTTTGGCCGTTGCTTTTATATTGTGGTACGGCGGAAGGGATGTTATAAACGGGGTGTGGACATCCGGGTCTTTTGTGGCGTTTTTGGCGGCACTTTTTTCGATGTATCAGCCTATTAAAAATTTCGCGCAGACGAATTCTTTGATTCAACAGGCATTTGCGGGTGCAGAGCGTATATTTGAGGTTTTAGATGAAAAACCTGATATTGTAGAAGACGCTAATCCTTTGAATTTGGGAAAATTTGCTTCTGAGATTGAATATAAAAATCTGTCCTTCCAATACAAAACAGGTGAAAACGTATTATCAAACTTGAATTTAAAGATAAAAAAAGGAGAAATTATTGCTATCGTTGGTCCTTCTGGGTCAGGCAAAACCTCTCTGGCAAATCTTTTGATGAGATTTTACGATCCTATTGAAGGCAAAATATTTATTGATGGTAATGATATAAAAAAATTAAGTTTTCAATCTTTGAGAAATCTTATAGGCGTTGTACCGCAGGAAGTTATGCTTTTTAATGAAACCGTAAAATATAACATTTCATATGCCAAACAGGGGGCAAGCGAGGAAGAAATAATAAATGCAGCTAAGGCAGCAAATGCACATTCCTTTATAACACGAATGCCTGAAGGTTATGATACTAAGATAGGTGAGCGTGGCGTAAAACTGTCCGGTGGAGAACGACAAAGGCTTTCGATAGCCAGAGCCATATTAAAAAATCCTCCCATACTGATTCTTGATGAGGCCACAAGTGCTCTTGACGCAGAGTCTGAAAAGCTTGTTCAGGAAGCCATAGAAAATCTTATGAATAATCGTACGGTTATTCTTATAGCCCACAGGCTTGCAACTGTTAAAAAATCTGATAGAATAATAGTGTTGGACAGGGGGCGGATTGTAGAGCAAGGCAGCCATGATGAGCTCTTAAGCCGTGAAGGGATATATAAACATTTACATAATTTACAATTACTTTAAAAAGGTATAGAATAGTATCAGAGGTATTTTATGTTTACGGAAGGTGTATTTTTTTCAGTGAATATTGTTAGTTTACCTGCGATCATAGCGTTGTTGCTTTGTTTCCATCTTTTTATGATTTTAATTTCCAGGGATTACAGGGCAAAAACCGTAGTATTTACTTATCTTATTGTTTTATTCCTATTGTGGGATATATGTGAAATAGCCCTCCTGAATTCGAAATCAACCGAGGTCGGTTTTTTGTGGGCAAAACTTTTGTGGACATTTGTTTCATTTGTTATTGCTGTTTTTGTGCACTTCGCTTTACTTTTTCCAACAGAAAAGAAAATCGTAAAAAATAAGCTTTTTGTTATGGGTTTATATTTGGCTCCGCTAATGTTAGTATTTTTCACTTGGTTCACAAATTTGTTCATACTTGGGACAAAACCCGCTCTCTATGGAGGAGCAAGAGTTATTTTATATGGGCCTGTGTTCCAGTTCTATGCGATTTATGCGTATATTTCTTTTATTTTCGGTCTATGCCTTTTTTATCAATCATGGAAAAAATCCGATAAAAAAAGAGAGCGCTTACAGGGAAAATGGATGTTTTTTGCGTGTTTGATCCCAATAATAGGAGCTTCTATTACCGATTTATTTTTACCTAGTATTGGTGTAACGGTTTTTCCTTTAGCTTCATCACTCATCGGCATAATGTGTTTGATGATGGGAAATGCAATACATAAATACAGGATAATTTCTGTAACGCCCAGTATCGCTGCAGAGACTATAATTTCCATGCTTCCTAATGTTGTTATACTGCTTAGCCCCGAGCAAAAGATACTTTATGTCAATAATAAATTTTTGAACATTTTAGGCTATAAAAAAGGAGACCTTGTCGGTGAGCCTGTAAGAAAAATACTATCTGAAAATGAAAAAGTATTCGGCCTGCCTTGGCAAACATTAACGGAAAAGGATGAACTGGAAAAAACAAGAATAGAATTATTATCAAAAAAAGGAAAGGCTGAAAAGTTCGATTTTACTGGGACAATATCAATAATGGACGATGAGCTCATTGGCCTTGTCGGCATAGGTACGCATATTAAAAAAACATGAAAAGGCATATTGTGTACAAAATTCTAATTAAAATACCATTATTTTTTATACTGCTTTCAGTGAGCACATCTCTAATGTCTGCAAAAGATTATCCTCCTATTCCATATAACGCGTATAACGGACCATCAATAGGCGGCAGAGCCATGGCCATGGGTTTTGCTTACTCGCCTGTAGGCGGAGATCCTTCGACAATAGTTTATAATCCTGCCGGTCTTAGTGATTCAGGGAGAGATATGATAAGTTTCACATATGAAGCCGCCAGACAGAGCAGTTTGGCTTATAGCCAAATGTTTTTTTCTGACACATTAAAACATCATAGCTTGCAGTTTATTGCGCTTGTGAGTGATAAGAGCGCTTTTTCATGGCGTCCTATGGCAAACACTACTGTTACCGAAAACGATGGAACTAATTGGAAAGAAAGCGAAGTAAAAATAGATGAATATACCGTATCCGCTTATCATAAGAGCGAAAATGGACTAAAGACTGGGATCAATATTTCATATCTTACCGGCAGAATAGGCCAAGCCGGAATAGAAAATGGAGTTCCTAGCACGAATTTATCTGACGGACGCGGGATGTCGATGGATTTGGGTTTTATGATTCCTCTGTCTGGGCAAATAATGCTGGGCTTAAGCTTTGAAAATCTGTTGGGAAATATGTGGTGGGACGATTATGAAAAAGAACAGCTTCCATTTGGTTTAAGAGGAGGCTTTGCTTTTAAAATCTCCGAGCAGACTCTTTTTGCGCATGAACTAGAGAAAAAATATTATAGAAACGAAAATCCGGGCCCCGATGAGACGATTCGGCATTACGGAATAGAGCAGGGTTTTGGAGGAGCAGTTAAATTGAGATTTGGTATGTATGGCTCTGACCTGAATGATATGGATACTGTACATATGACAAGCGGTCTTGGGTATGAGAAAGAAAACTATATCCTTTCTTTAGCTGCGGATAAATACAAAGTAACAGGCTTTGAAGTTTCTAAATACGTGTTCAGTTTTGATATTCCTATCAAATAAATGTTATCTGAAATTATTCAAGAGATAAAAAAGTACTGCCCTAATTCGAACTTCAGTCCTATCGAAAAAGCCTACCACTTTGCAGAAAAAGCACATTCAAAACAACTTAGGGCATCCGGTGAGAAATATTTTTTACATTGCATAAACGTTGCACAAATATTAATAGGCTTGAAGCTTGATGTTCCTACCATAGTGGCGGCTTTGCTGCATGATGTTCTTGAAGATACTGATGTAACCATCGAAAATCTAAAAAATGAATTCGATAAAGAGATCGTTTCTTTGGTGGAAGGCGTAACAAAAATCGGTTCATATAAGTTCAAAGACCCTGAGATTGCGCAGGCCGAAAACTGGCGGAAAATGCTCTTAGCTGTTACAAAAGACATTAGGGTCATTTTAGTAAAACTTGCCGATAGACTTCATAACCTTCGAACAATTCAATTTCTTCCACAAGACAAACAGAAAAGTATTGCTAACGAGTCTATTACTCTTTATGCTCCTTTTGCTCAAAGGCTTGGGATATACAAGTGGAAAAGCGAGATCGAAGACTTGTCGTTTGCTGTGATACATCCTGAAGAGCATAAAATAATGATGGATGCATGGACAAAAAGAAAAGAAACCGATATAAAAAATATTGAACTCTGGGAGAAATTGATAAAAGAAAAACTTGCAAATACGGGTATTCCATACCGGTTTTCATCCAGGCCAAAAAATATTTACGGCGTATATAGAAAAATGAGGAGAAAAAATATAGATTTTTCTCAAATTCAAGATCTAATCGGTATAAGATTAATAACTGATACGGTGGAAAATTGTTATGCGTTATTGGGTATTATGCACACGGCTTTTCTTCCCGTACCGGGTTCCTTCACGGACTACATCAATATGCCGAAAGTGAATATGTATCAGTCTCTTCATACCTCCATTCTTGGGCCTGAAGATTTATTAGCTGAAATTCAGATTAGAACGGAAGATATGCATAAACGTTGCGAATACGGCATTGCATCTCACTGGAGGTATAAAGAGAAAAAGGTGCACGACAAAAATTACAAACCAGAAGAAATCGACGAAAAACTTGATTGGCTGAAAGAAGTCCTTGAATGGCAAAAGGAACTAAAAGATTCCAAGGAATTTCTTAATGCTTTTAAAACAGAGTGTAAATTTGAGCAGGTGTTCGTTTTTACACCTAAAGGAAAGCTAACTAAACTTCCGGCCGATGCCACGCCTGTGGATTTTGCTTATGTTGTTCATTCTGACATAGGAAACCATTGTTACGGAGCAAAGATCGGAAAAAAATTAGTACCCTTGGATTATAAATTAAAAAGCGGCGATATGTGCGAGATACTGACACGCAAAAATACCAAGCCTTCAAAACATTGGCTTGGATTTGTTATAACAGCAAATGCAAGGTCTAAGATTAGAAGATTCTTGAGAAAAGAAAATGCAAAATAATGTTATATTGCTTTTTGGATTTTACCTGAACGGATGCAAGAAGTACATACATAATTGCGCACAACTTTGCCTTTAACAATCATTTTCTGGCGCTGAAGATTCGGGCGGAATGTACGTAAGGATGCTTTATGTGAATGACTTATGCTTTTTCCAGCAGTTGGGCCTTTACCGCATATTGCACATTTGAACGACATTTTATATACCTCCGATACTTTTAAAAAATTTCAAGGAGTTATTTATATCAAATTTAAGGAATAAATGCAAACAATGAAAGGATTAGAAAAACCAATACAATTTTTTAAAGGTGTAGGCCCCAAAAAAGCACAATTGCTTTCTAAGCTTGGGATTACAAATATTGGCGATATACTGGCGTATTTTCCAAGAGAATATGACGATAGGAGAAAAGTTAGTTCTATAGTTTCAGTAATGGATGGCCAAAGAGTGACTTTGTTGGGAAAAGTAGAATCGTCGGATGTTTCGAAATTAAGTAAAAACCTATCCGTGTATAAAGTGGCTATAAATGACGGAACGGGGACTGCTAATGCCTGTTTTTTCAGAAAATCAAATCCTTATCATAAACATGATGTATACGCCTCGCTAAAAAAGATATTTAAAAACGGCGAAAAGGTT
Organism: Elusimicrobiota bacterium; assembly: GCA_042562855.1. Classification (GTDB taxonomy): domain Bacteria; phylum Elusimicrobiota; class Endomicrobiia; order Endomicrobiales; family JAPLKN01; genus JBHPNE01. Next base: position 21,811 of record JBHPNE010000010.1, on the reverse strand, counting down.
TTTATAAACGGAATAAGTGAGCAAAATTTCGCCAAAAATGAAATAAAAGTAGATGAATATGAAGTGTTTCTTGAAAATAATACTCCCCTACATTTTAATAAAATCGTTCCGATTTATCCTCTAACTAAAAGGTTGAGCCAGAAGTGGCTGAGAGGGCTCATTGGAAATATCGTAAACGACTATTGCAATGAATGGGCTGAAATATTACCTGACAAATTTAGTGCCCATTTTATGAAGGCTCAGGATGCAGTCCAACAGATTCACTTCCCTGATAATTTTCAAAATGCAGAAAATGCAAGACAGCGTCTGGCATTTGATGAATTTCTACTTCTTGAGCTGGCTTTAGCAATAGCAAGAGCCAGGGAAAAACGAGTTTTAAAAATTAGAGAATATGCATTAAAGAAAACCTTGCTCACACCTTTTAGAGAAAAACTCGAATTTGAATTCACCAATGCCCAGAAAAAAGTAATAAATGAGATATTTAATGATATGCAGAACAAAAAACCTATGAACCGTCTTCTTATGGGTGATGTCGGATCCGGCAAAACGGTAGTGGCTTTAAGCGCGGTGCTATTAGCAATAGAGAGCGGATTTCAGGCGGCATTATTGGCTCCAACAGAGATTTTAGCCGAACAGCATTATATAACAATTTCTAATACTTTGTCCGGGTTGCCTATAAAAACAGCTTTGTTGACCAGTAAAATTACATCGAAAAAGCAGGAAAGAGAAAAATTGATTTCTCAAATTTCGTCCGGAAAAATTGATCTCGTCATAGGTACCCATGCCATTTTGGAAAAAGATGTGTTATTTAAGAATCTTGCGCTCGTAGTAATAGATGAACAGCATCGGTTCGGGGTCAGGCAAAGGGCATCATTACAAAAAAAAGGCGCACGCACAGATGTTTTAGTTATGACGGCTACCCCTATTCCAAGAACGTTGGCTTTAACTGTTTATGGAGACTTGGATGTATCTACAATAGATAAAATGCCGCCCGGCAGAATGCCGATTAAAACTCTGCATACAAATCCCGATTTTGCATACAATTTAACAAAAGAAGAAATAAAAAAAGGGCATCAGGCCTACATAGTATATCCCTTGGTAGAAGAATCTGATAAAGTTGAACTTAAAGCCGCTGTACGAGAAGCTCAAAGCTTATCTAAGACTGTATTTAAAGACTACAGAGTTGGTTTGTTGCATGGACAGATGAAAGCCGGACAGAAAGAAGAGACGATGCTCAAATTTAGAGATAAAAAGTTTGATATTTTAATTGCGACAACCGTTATCGAAGTCGGCATAGACATCCCCAATGCGACAGTTATGATAATAGAACATGCGAACCGTTTTGGGCTGGCTACGCTTCATCAGCTTAGGGGAAGAGTCGGCAGAGGAACGAATAAATCGTATTGTGTTTTGGTAGGAGAAGCTAAAACGGATCAGTCAAAACAAAGGATTAATGTAATGCTGTCTACTTGCGATGGATTTAAAATTGCTGAAGAAGATTTACATTTACGAGGTCCGGGTGAGATTTTTGGGACCATACAGCATGGCCTACCTCAATTGAGAGCAGGAAATATCGTCTCGGACTTAAAACTGATAGAAAAATCAAGGGAAACCGCAAAAAACATTCTTGCAAATGATTTTGAACTCGCAGAAAAACAAAATACACCTATAAAATCCGAACTTTTGCGCTTGTACGGAGAAAAATTCGGACTATTCAGAGTAGGTTGACAAAATATGCTAAATTTATTATATTTTCAAGATGAAAAGCCCAGTAGCAGTGTATCCTGGAAGCTTTGATCCGCTAACTAATGGCCACTTGGATATAATAGTTCGAGCGACCCATCTTTTTCCAAAAGTTATAGTATCTGTAACTAATAACTCTGTAAAAAATGCCACCTTTTCATTAAACCAAAGAATCGAGATGTTGAAAAGTGTAACAGCCGATTTATCAAGTGTAGAGGTTCATTCTTTTTCTGGATTATTGGTGGATTATTTAAATAAAAAAAATGCATCAGTTATTATCCGGGGTTTAAGAGCGGTATCTGATTTTGAATATGAATTTCAGATGGCTCTCATGAACCGCAAACTAAACAAAAAAATCGAAACGGTCTATCTGATGCCGGATGAGTCTTTTACATATCTTTCATCAAGTCTTGTTAAGGAAATTGCTCGTCTCGGTGGATCCACCAAAGAGTTTGTGCCTGTTTGTGTTGAAAAATATTTGAAGTCAAAAAATAAATAGAAGGAAAATGATCTATGGGGGAGATATGAAAACGGCATCTATAAAGAAAAAATTAGGCCAAATTCATATGGAAGCAGGGATAATAAATAAAGAGCAGCTAAATGAGGCTCTTAGTATTCAGAAACGAAATGGCGGAAAACTCGGGACTATACTTTCTGATATGGGACTAACCAACGAAGAGGTTATGCTTGGATGTTTGGGAAAACAGTTCGGGATGCCGTATTTTTCCCTAAAAGAGTGTGTCGAAATAAAAGACGAGGTGTTAAGGCTTATCCCTGAAAGTTTTGCAAGGCATCAAAATATAGTTCCTATAAGTAGAAAAGGGAACCTGCTTTGTATTGCTGTTTCGGATCCTTTTAATATTTCAGCCATTGAAGACATAAGGCTTCTTACAGGTTTGGAAATTAAGGCTGTGATTTCATCGGAATACGAAATAAAGGAAGCAATAAATAAATACTATACAAAGAAAGATGAAAAAGAGCAGCTCTTGTCGGATCTGGAGCAAAAGATACGTGATTCTCAAATTACAGATGAAGAGATTTTAAAGCATTTTTTGACACAGATTATTGAAGAAGGCGAATCGATTATTTATGTTGAATCACAGCTCGACTCTGCAAGGGTGCGCTGCCGTATCGACGGTGAATTAAGAGAAAAAGCAAAAATATCAAAAGAATTAGCGAATAAGATAACAAAAGCCCTAAAGAAAATGGCAGGTTTAATTGCTCTTGAAAGAAGGTTCCCTCAGTACGGAAGAATAAAAATAGGGATTAATAATAAACAATATAACTTAACGATTTCAACGTTACCGACTATTTCCGGCGAAAGAGTGTATCTTAAAATAATAGACGCCAAACCTTCTTTAAGAGATCTGAATGACTTAGGCTTTGAACCGGAAGCATTATCGTCGTACAAAAGAAATCTAAAGCGCATGCAGGGTTTGATAATAGTTGCAGGGCCCATTGATTCAGGAAAAACAACAACGATATACTCAACGTTATCAATGCTAAAATATCCGGATATAGATATTTTGACAATCGAAGATCCTGTAGAATTTGTTTTTCCCGGTATTACGCAAGTACAGCGTCACAGTGAGCTTGGGACAACGTTTTCAAGTTATTCAAATGAATTCAAGAGACAGTCTCCCGATGTGATGATGATCAGTGAGATCAGGGACCCTGCAGTGGCAAAGTTTGCGATTAATTGTGCCGTCGGTGGGAATATGGTTATATCTTCTGTCGTTTCGAACAAAACCGCAGAAGTGCTAACAAGGCTGAATGGGATGGATGTGGACCCTCTTTTAGTGGGGTCAGCATTAAAAATGGTTGTAACGCAGAAACTGTTGAGAGTAATTTGTCCCGAGTGCAAAGAATCATATAGTTTAGAATCTTCAATTTTAAAAAAGCTTGGATTCGGCGCTAAAAAGAATTCTAAAATTTCTCTCTGGCGGGGAAAGGGCTGTAAGAATTGTAACTACACGGGATACAAGGGCAGAACAGCAATATTTGAAGTTTTAGAACTAAATAGTAAAATTCGTGATTTAATAATACATCAAGCCTCTGAAACTGATATAATGAAAGCATTAAAGTCAGAAAAAATGATTACCTTTGAGAAAGCTGCATTGAAAAAATTGAAAGAAGGAATAACATCAGTTGAAGAAGTCTTGAGGATTCAATAATAACCGTTATGCTAGGAGGAAACTAAGTGGCCAAATTTAGTTATAAAGCGCGTTCAAGGGATGGGAGCGAAAAAAAGGCAGTGTTTGAAGCTCCCGATCAAAAAACGGCTATGCAGGCTTTAAAGACACAGGGTTTATTAATTTTAGAAATTAAGCAAGCTCAGCCCGATCCAATATCGCAGCTCATTTCCAAGATAGGACTGTTTAAGAAAAAGGTAAAAACTAAAGAAATAGTTCTTTTCTCGAGGCAATTTTCAACCCTTGTATCGGCTGGTGTTCCAATCATACAAGGATTATCCATAGTTATCGACCAGGCAGAAACGCCTGAGTTTAAGGCTGTGCTTCGGAAACTTCGTGAAGACATTGAGCAGGGAGTCTCTATAACTGAGGCCATGAGCAAACATCCCGATGTGTTCACACAGCTTTATGTCGCAATGATAAAATCCGGTGAAATCGGAGGAATACTGGATATAATCCTTGAAAGATTATCGACTTATCTTGAAGCCGCAGAAGTATTGAAAGCAAAGGTAAAAGCAGCGATGGTATATCCGGGAGTAATTTCTGTCGTAGCAGGCGGAGTTACTCTATTTTTGTTAATGTTTGTTATTCCTACATTTCAGACAATTTTTTCAAGTTTTGGTGCCGATCTTCCTCTCCCAACAAAGGTATTAATTATGATATCCGATGCGTTAAGGCAGTTCTGGTACCTGGTTGTTGCAATCCCTATAACAATAGTTGTCGCATTTAACCGGTTTCGCAAGACCGAAAAAGGACAGCTTGCGGTAGACAAGTTTTCCCTGACAATTCCGATATTCGGTTTATTATTAAAAAAAGTTGCGGTCGCAAAATTCTCAAGGACTTTTGGTACTCTGATAAAATCCGGTGTGCCTATATTACAGGCACTCGATACTGTGGGCAAAACAAGCGGTAACAAAGTTATTGAAAATGCAATACAAAATGCTAAGCTGTCTATCCGCGAGGGAGAAAGGATGGCAGATCCATTGAAAAAAACCGGTGTTTTTCCCCCTATGGTGGTGCAAATGATTGCAATAGGCGAAGAAACAGGGAATCTTGATACCATGCTTGCAAAAATTGCAGATTTTTATGACCAAGAAGTTGATACTTCGGTTAAGGGTTTGACGAGTATGATTGAACCGTTGATAATGGTTGTCATGGGGCTAGTTATCGGAGCAATTGTTATGGCAATGTTTATGCCAATGTTTGAAATGGGCAGTCTTGCGGCAGGATAAAAAAGAATAGTTGCTTGACAATCTGACAAATTTGACTTATAATAACGTGTAGTTTAGACAGAAAAAAGGGAGGTGAAGAAAATGAGAAAATCAAAAGGTTTTACCCTTATTGAGCTCATGATCGTAGTTGCTATTATTGGTATCCTATCAGCTATTGCAATACCGAAATTCGCTGACCTTATTCGTAGATCTAATGAAGGTGCCACTAAAGGTAACTTAGGAGCTATTCGTAGTGCTGTTTCTATTTACTACGGTGAGCAGGAGGGAGTATTCCCAAATACATCAGCTGTTGGCGACTTGGGAACGACTCTAGTTGGTACTGATGGTAAATACATCAAGGAAATGCCTGAATGTAAAACTCCTCCGTACCATGCAAACTCAACTAGCGATGTTACGCTAGCAAGTGCAAATGAAGCCAGTAACCCGGGTTTATGGGGTTACAATAACACTATTGGTACAGCCAGCTATGGTGACGTCTTTGTAAATTGTACCCATACTGACTCAAGAGACCAAGCTTGGAATACTTACTAATTCCGAGTTGATGAATTATATAAAACCCTCTCGAATAAATGTTCGAGGGGGTTTTATTTTTAAGAAAAATTGACAAAATTACTAATAAATGCTACAAAATGCCAATTCGTAACACACATTATATTAAAAGGGTTGATACATGTATTTTGTTCGTTATTATGTTTTGTTATTTTTGTCTTTTTTTATTCTAAACTTAAAAGTATTTGGCGAAGATTCTGTCATTAAGCTGCAGATCATAAAATCCGGAACAAAAACGGAAAAAGATATTAAAAAACTACCGAACAGCGCCAGTTTAATAGATTCTAACGACATAGAAATGTCAAATGCAAGAGCTGTAACTGACGTGCTGGAAAATCTTCCCGGAATATTTATAAAAAAAACCAGCGCATTAGGCAGAGCAGATGTTAATATAAGAGGTATAGGTGATAAGGGAAGGCAAATCGGGGTATTTATTGACGGAAGACCGGATAAAATGGGTATTTTCGGATGTTCTGTTACTCAAAGCCTGCCTATGAACAACATAGAAAAAATGGAAATTATAAGGGGTCCAGAATCGGTGCTGTATGGCTCAGAAGCTTTTGGAGGAGTGGTTAACATAGTTACAAAGAGAGCTAAAGAGAAGCTGGAAGGCAGTTTTAAGGCTTCCGCGGGTACTTATAATAGCCAAAACTATAGATTTCAATTGGGCAGTAAAATTAACAAACTCGATTATTACATAAGTGCAGATAAAAGTTCAACCGATGGACATATAGAAAATTCAGGATATAATGCAAATGATTTGTCGGGACAAATTGGCTACAAATTAAGTGAAAAATCAGATTTATCCATCAGTGGAAAGAACTTCAATGGCATTAAATATGAGCCCGTGCCTTCGGCATCTTTTTCGTGGAATGATTATGATAGAGGCTCATTAGATGTTACATATACAAAGACTTGTTCTGGGTCCAAGAGTTTTATAAAAGGCTACCGTAGTTTTGGTGAACACGAATTTTCGGACGGTTGGCATTCTAAAGATTATACTAACGGGCTCATGCTGCACAGCATGATGAATATTTTGCGGTCTAATGAGTTAAGCATGGGTCTTGATTACAGATATCAGTGGGGCAAAGTGCTTGGAGGCGCGCCTGTTTTGGGCGAATACAATAAATATGAATACGGCATGTATGTAAATGATGAACACACATTTTTTGATAAAATGACTATTGTCGGAGGCTTAAGATATAACCACGATGAGTATGCAGGAGATATAACCGTGCCAAAAGTCGGGATCGTTTATAATACTTTACAAAAAACTATAATTAGAGGAATAGTGTCTCAAGGGTTTAGGGCCCCTCAAATAAATGACCTGTATCTTTTCAGTTCGGCAAACAGTGATTTAAAATCAGAAAAGATTTGGAATCATGAAGTTGGAATCAAGCATGAGATTTCAAAAGCTACAAATATTGACATTGCCGGATATGTTATGAAAGGCGAAGACATGATAGAAATAAGGTCCGGAAAAAAGCAAAATATCGGAGAGTTTGAATTCAGGGGCTTTGAAACGTCGTTTAACACAAAGATTAACAATAGAATGTCGGGGTCCATAAACTACAGTTTTCTTGATCCCGGCGAAAAAACTTCCGGCAGACCCGGCGATCAGATTGGAGTCGAGCTAAAATATGATAATGATAAGATCGATGGGATTATATACGGTGAATATGTGGGAAGTTATTATGCAAATGATAATTCAGCTAACAAAATAGATGACTATATTGTATTAAATACAAAGTTAATTTATAATTTGAGTAAAGATTTAGATATTTTTGCCGAAGTAAACAATATCCTGAATGAGCAGTATGAAATTTTAAATGATAACGGCCTGTACAAAATGCCCGGTGCAGCATTAAATATTGGGGTAAAACACAATTTCTAATATGAAGCATAAGCTACTATCTTTAATTTTATTTTTTATAATGTTTTGCAGTGCTGAACTTTTTTCTGCTGAAAAGTTGAAAATTATTGCAACCACCACCCATATCGGAAGTATTGCTAAAGAAATCGGAAAGGAAAGAGTAGAAGTCGTAACTATAATACCTGCTAATATGTGCCCGGGACACTTCGATCTTAGTCCAAAAATAGCAAAAAAAATATTTGGAGCAGACCTTTTAATAAATCATCTTTGGGACAAAGAAATACAAAATGTAATAGATAATAGCGGTGCGGAAAATATAAAAAGGCGTACAATAACAATTTCGGACAGCTGGATGGTTCCTGAAAATAATATCAGGGCAGCGGGGCAGATATTGGGCATTATTTCATTAACTGATAAAAAAAATTCAGATTATTATAAGAATAACTATTTGCTTTACAGGAAGGCAATTAATGAAAAAGCCGAAGAAATTTTGAGAAAAAACTATCATCTTAAGTACAAAAATGTTATTGTTTCTGTAAGGCAAAAAGATTTTATGGATTGGCTAGGCATGAATGTTGTAGATATTTTTCATTCAGGTGATAATACAAGTATACAAGGCTTTGTGAGCATTATGAGAAAAGCAAGTACCAAAAAGATTGATGTTGTCGTGGATAACAGGCAAAGCAAAACGAGAATTGGAAAGCAGATAGCCAGGGATTTGAATGCACAATACATTGATTTGACAAATTTTCCTGTAAATAATTTGTATTTGGAAACATTGGAAAATAACGTGAATGAACTAAATAGGATTTTAAGATGAATGAGATAATTAATATAAAAAATGTTGGAGTATCGTATCATGAAAATGTTTTGCTTAAGGACATATCTTTTTCGGCAAATGAAAAAGACTTTATCACAATACTCGGGCCCAACGGGTCAGGTAAAACAACTATTCTTACATTGATTAACGGACTCAGGAAAATAACATCCGGGTCTGTAAAAATATTTGGCCAGGAACTTACCGAAACGAACATATCTGAGGCCAGAAAAAACATTGGATACATTCCGCAGCATTCGAATATTGATCCGAAATCGCTCATATCCGTAAGGGAGGCTGTCAGCATAGGGAGGTTTGGGAAGATAGGGTTGTTCAAGGATCTTGCTGATAATGATAATAAAATTATAGATAAAGCTATTGAGACTGTTGGGATGACAAAGCTGTCTAACAGGCCGATTGGCTCTTTGTCTGGGGGGGAACATCAAAAAGTTTCTATTGCAAGGGTAATGGCGCAACAGCCAAAAATTATGCTTTTTGACGAGCCGACATCGAGCCTGGATTTAAAAGCACAAAAAGATATTGTTATGCTTATAGAACGTATATATAAGCAGAAAAAATACACAATAGTTTTTGTTACGCATATACTGAACCATATACCGAGTTCATGCAATAAGGTGATTCTTGTAAAGGACGGGAAAATAAATCTCTCGGGCTCTTTTAAAGAAGCTGTAAATGAAAAAAACATAAGTAAGCTTTACGATTGCCGTGTAAAAACGGTGGGAGTGAGAAAAAGAAATTTCATATGGTCTGATTTCGGAGAATAGACATGATAGAAGTATTGCAGTATGGATTTATTCAAAGGGCTTTGATAGCGTCAATTTTTGGCGGAATAGCATGTGGTATAGTAGGCGTATGGGTAATTCTTTTAAGTATTCCGTTTGTGGGAGTAGCAATGGCGCACGCAGCTTTTGCCGGAGCAATTTTCGGTTTATTGTTTAACATAAATCCAATATTTTCTGCTTTATTATTTTCTCTGGTATCCTCATTTTTCATTGGGCCAATCGCGGATAAAGGGGGATTTTCTCCTAATATTTCTATAAGTTTGATATTTTCTTTTGTATTGGGGTTAGCATTTCTAGGAATAGGTTTTTTAAAAGAAACTAAAACTCAAGCCCTGGATTATTTATGGGGCAATATTCTTACCATATCGTGGGGACAGGTGCTATTTTTAATTATTATATTTATTATTCTGATGATAATTATCAAAATTCTGCATAAAGAGATCCTTGCAGTGTTGTTTAACCGCGAGATTGCCAGAGCCTCTGGTATCCCGGAAAAATATATATTTTATTTATTGTTAATTTTGTCATCTGCAACAGTAACGCTGAATCTAAGCACGATAGGAGGCCTGTTGGTATTCAGCTTAATTATCGGCCCGTCATCTGCAGCATATCAGATTTCGCATAATTTAAAGGGGATGTATTTATTATCTTCGCTGTTTGCCGTAATATCATGCATAACTGGCCTCGCATTGTCGTACCTTTTTAATGTTCCTACCGGTGCAATCATTATAATGATTGCAAGCATAATATTTTTTATTTCCCTTGTTTTTTCACCGAAAAGGAAAATGATAAGAATATGAACCGGCAGAATTTTTTTAATCATCATTCCTTGGCTTGGGACGGATCTATAGAACCCAAGGCGGAAAAGAGGTTTAGCAAAAAGATTCTCCCTATGCTTGACCTTTCAAAATCCAAAAATATCCTCGATTTGGGCACTGGCACCGGAATCATATTGCCGTATCTTAAAATGATTGCTGCAAAAAAAGCAGATATTGTTGCTTTGGATTTCTCAAAAAAAATGATCTCAATAGCAAAAAAGAAATATGGTAATAAGTATGAGTATGTTATAGGCAATGCTCAAAAATTACCTTTTAAAACCGAATCCTTCGACTCGATAATCTGTTATAGTGCTTTTCCGCATTTCACAAATAAATTAAAAGCTTTAAAAGAAGGGTTTAGAACCTTAAAGAAAAAAGGCAAATATATTATTGCCCACTCGGATTCGCGAAGAGCTATTAACTCACACCATAGAAAAATAGGAAGTGTGGTTGAAAAAGACTATTTACCTGACACTGATGAAATGAGAGACCTGTTTAGAAAGGCAGGTTTCACAAATTGTAAAATTGCTGAGAGCAAGGATATATATGTGGCTATAGGACATAAGTCTCTTAAATAGCTTTGACTCAAAACATATAAAAATATACAATATTTACCAGACAATTTCGTAAGGTAGAGGGTATTATGGAATCGAGAACGATTTTAGTTATCGATGATGAGGAAATTGCAAGAGAATTGATCTCGTCTTTAATTAGAAAAAAAGGTTTCGCTGCTGTTTGCGCGGGGACAGGCAGGGAAGGGATAGATATTTTCAATACCATTATACCTGATGCGGTTTTTTTAGATATTATGCTGCCCGATATTCATGGCGGTGAAGTCTTTAAAGAGATTAAAAAAGTGTGGGCTGACGTACCAATATACTTTATCAGCGGCAGTGACTACGAGCTGACCACCCTTTACGACCTAAATATTAAAAGTGAAGGTTTTATAAGCAAGCCCATTTCATGTGTAATTAATATAAATGAAATACTCGATGATGTCAGAGAAAAGGCGTCAAAAATAAAAAAGCCGGCTTTCGGGCGAAATGCGGAAAAACCTTTATAACCATTCAGTTTTTTTCTTACCAAAACTCATTTTACAGTCTTTAAACTATGAACTAATCCGATAAGGAAGATATTTAAAATGAAATCTCACAAAAAATATTTGTATTTCAAGACTCCGCACAGACGCGATTATATTAACATAACTGATGAGGTGGAAAAGGTCCTGAATGAGAGCAAGGTAAAGGAAGGATTATGCTTGGTAAATGCTATGCACATTACGGCAAGCGTTTATATAAACGATGATGAATCGGGGCTTATAAAAGATTACGATGACTGGCTTGAGAAATTAGCCCCTCATGAGCCTGTATCGCATTACAGACATAATAGAACCATGGAAGACAACGGAGACGCTCATCTTAAAAGGCAGATAATGGGCCGCGAAGTGGTAGTGGCAATATCAAAGGGTGTTCTAGATCTTGGCCCTTGGGAACAAATTTTTTATGGCGAATTTGATGGAAAGAGGGAAAAAAGGGTTTTAGTAAAAATCATTGGTGAATAAATGAAATATAAAGGTATATTATTGTCACTGGGAAGAATAATTTCCGTAGTGCTGCTTTTTTATATTTTTTATATATTAATACTTTATTTTAACCAGGAAAGTTTTATATTTTTCCCCAGCGGGATTTCGAATGAGAGAACGGAGCAGATAAAGAGGAGTTTATCCAATGCCGAAGAAGTTTCAATAAAAATCTCGGAGAATGTTTCAGTAAAAGGATGGTTTGTAAAAAATGGAGTTCTTGATAAATATCCTCTCATAATTTATTTTGGAGGAAATGCAGAAGAGGTTTCTCATTTTACAGAGAAGGCAAAATATTTCAAAAATTGGTCTTTTGCCGCAATAAATTATAGAGGATACGGGCAAAGTACAGGAAAACCCGGGGAGAAAGAGCTTTATTCGGACGCTCTGGCAATATACGACTATTTTTCAAAAAGAGCAGATATTGATACTCAGAAAATAGTTGTTCTAGGCAGAAGCCTAGGCTCAGGCGTTGCGGTTTATTTAGCCAAAAATAGGGCTGTTGGAGGGGTTATGTTGGTTTCTCCTTATGGTAGTCTGATAAGCCTGGCTAAGCGGGATTTTCCATACATACCTGTCAGCTTATTATTAAAACACCGCTTTGACTCAATGTACAATGCTTCACAAATTTCAGTACCTATGCTTACTCTGATTGCAAGAGATGATAAAATAATAGATCCTATATATTCTTTAAATTTGGTTGAAAAATGGGGCGGAAAATATAATGTGGTCTTAATTGACGGAGTAGGCCACAATAATATTACATACAGTGCCACCTTTTGGAACAAAATAGATGAATTTTTGGATGGCTTAAAAAATGAAAAGAAATAATGTATTATTTTTAGCGATAATTATTTTCTCGTTTGGATTTTTTGCCTGTGAATCTGGAAATGAACAGGAGGAATCAAAATTGTTTAAAGCAAAACGAAAGAATATGGTAGAGAAACAAATCAAAGGCCGCGGTGTCTTCGACGAGCGGGTTTTGAATGCTTTATTAAAAGTGGAAAGACATAAATTTGTACCATTCAGGGAAATTCTAAATGCTTATGACGACAGGCCTCTTCCCATCGGCGATGGCCAGACAATTTCTCAGCCCTACATAGTGGGTATCATGACAGAATTACTTCAATTGAAGGGAGGGGAAACGGTTTTAGAAATTGGCACAGGTTCCGGCTATCAGGCGGCGGTTTTGGCGGAATTGTGCGATAAAGTTTATACAATTGAAATTGTTGAAAGTTTGGGATTGCGTTCCAAAAATCTGATAGAGAGACTTGGATACAAGAACGTAGAAGTAAAAATCGGCGACGGATATCTTGGCTGGCCTGAACACGCTCCCTTTGATGGTATTATTGTTACCTGTGCTCCTCCGAATGTTCCGGATGTATTAATTGAGCAGCTGAAAGATGGAGGGAGGATGGTAATTCCTGTGGGAGAGTTTTATCAGAAACTTATAGTTATAAAGAAGGAAAACGGACAAATAACCAAAGAAGATGTTATTCCTGTCAGGTTTGTTCCCATGGTTAAAGGAAGAAAAAAATAGTTAGGAGGGTTAAAGTGGCTGAAGAGACCGGTATGAAAGAGGTTGTTCGGGAATTAAACGAGATTAAAAAAGAAGTAGCTGAAATAAACAGAAAATACGAAAGTAATTACAAATGGCTGCCAAAGCTCACAAAGCGTTTGTTGCCTATAAGTCTTTTCCTGGCAGCGATAGAGATTTCCATACTGCTGGTTGTTGCGGTGATTATCTATTTTGGAATGAAGTTTTTTGTTTTTAGTGATGCAGGGAGATCTATACTCAAATTTATTTTATAAAAATATTTTCCTCGTAGGATAGTCGAAAAACATGGGACAAAAAATAGGGACTGAAACTTTTCTGCAAGAAAAGTGTCTGTCCCATTTTTTTGGGGTCGGGACAACCAAAACCAGGGACAGCCACTATGTTTTTTAAACAACAAAAAAATAGTGGCAGTCCGGTTTCCCCTTGACAACCATACATATGTATGGTATAATCCTACCAACACAAATCTACAGGGAGGCAACATGGAAAAGCTTACCGAGAAACAAAAAAAAGTGCTTGATTTTGCAAAGGATTTTAATTCTGAGAATGGTTTTATGCCTACAGTAAGAGATATTGCCAAATCTTTTACCATGAGTATAGGTGCCGTGCAGGACCATATGAAAGCGCTTATCAAAAAAGGCCACTTGAATCATACTCCAGGTGTGTCCAGGGGGATAGAGCTGGCTTCAAGAAAACCCACTGTTTCAATTCCAATTCTTGGAAGGGTGCATGCAGGCAATCTCTCTGAGGCCATTGAGCATGTTGAAGACTACATATGTGTGGATAAAGATATCGCAAGAACCGGTGACTATTTTGCCCTTAAAGTGCAAGGTGACAGCATGACAGGTTCAGGGATTTATGAAGATGATTTAATAGTTGTTAAAAAACAGTCTGCAGCGGAGGATGGAGATATTGTTGTGGCTATGGTTGACGGCGAGGCCGCGGTAAAAAAATTGAGAAAAATAGGAACTCAAGTTTACTTGCAGTCTACAAATCCAAGATATAAACCGATATATGCAAACGAGATAATTGTTTTGGGAAAAGTAGTTTATCTGAGCAGATCTTTGTAGTGGTGTGTTATGGAAAACTCAGTTATAAACGAATTTGTGGATGTAGGGGCAGTATTCGGTAAGAAGTGTATAAAACCTAAGTGGTTTATATGGAATAAAAAGAAATATTTGATAACAGAAATTACTTATACCTGGGCCGATAAGGAAGGCGAAACAAAAATAATACATTTTGCCGTAACCGACGGATCCACTCTGTTTGAACTCTCCTTAAATAAAAAAACTCTTGAATGGTGTCTTGAAAAAACTTCACTTGAATAAGGTTCGTCATGGAAAGAACGATTTTTCTAATAGACATGAATGCTTTTTTTGCTTCTGTTGAGCAGATAATGAATCCTTCTTTGAGAGGTAAACCAATAGCTGTTTGTGGAAATGGGCGTACTGTCGTGACCACTGCGTCTTATGAGGCACGAAAGTACGGCGTGAAAACCGGGATGAGTGTTCCTGAAGCAAAAAGGATGTGTCCAGGGCTTATCCCCGTCATCGGAGATTTGGATAAGTATGTCGACACATCTTTGAGACTTCATAAGATATTTTTAAAATTTACGGATCAGGTGGAAGCTTTTTCAATTGATGAATGTTTTATGGATGTAAGCCATCTTTGTAAAAGTGACGAAGACCCAGCAAAAATTGCACAAGACATAAAAAACAGGATAAAAGAAAAATTTGGGCTTCTTTGCTCCATAGGTATCGGGGATAATAAGGTTGTCGCAAAACTTTCAAGCAAAATGCAGAAACCCGACGGCTTAGTTGAAATAAGGAAAAAGAATATCCCGGAGCTTTTTGCCAAAATTCCCGTAGAAAAACTGCAAGGCGTAGGCGTGGGAAGAAAAACCTCCCAGAAACTTTTAAGTTTGGGCATAAATACCGCTAAAAATCTTGGTGATACTTCCATTGATAAGCTTACATTCTATTTCGGCTTCGTTGGACATTATCTTAAAAGAGTAGGAATGGGAGAAGATGACGCTCCTGTTGGTAAATATCTGGAGTATGAGCAAGTAAAGTCTGTCGGACACAGCCACACGTTGCCGAATGATACGTGGAATACGGAAGTTGTAAAATCATATATTATGATGCTTTCTGAAAAAACCGGTTCGAGACTCAGGAAGTATGGTCTTATAGGAAAAACTGTGACGCTTGTAATACGCTATGCGGATTTTTCCACTTTTCATATGCAGACGGCGTTAAAAAGCCATGTTTCGGAGACAGAAAATGTTTATCATACGGCATTTAAGATTTTTAAAAAAATCCTCCCGTTAAAAAAAGCTGTACGGCTTGTGGGGGTAAGTATTGGTAATTTGAAGAAAAACGATGGCCAGCAGTTTTTATTAGAGAATATGAAAAAAAGAGGAAAGCTTACTGAATTGTTAGATAACATAAACAAAAAATATGGATCTTTTACGATAAAACCGTCTTCTGTTATTATTTCTGAAAAATTCGGTATTCAAAAACCTTGCGGTATGATAGGAAAATTCAAAATAAAATAAGCTGTGAGTTTGCTAAAATTGCAATTCTCACAGCTTATTATTAAAACTTTTTAAAAATTACATTCCTAGATCAAAAACATAACCTACATCAAGACCGATTTTTGTATACGTTGTATCTGATCCTCCGGTTTTGCCGGCATAGCTTGAGTAGAGCAGATCAACACGTATTTTTTCATTTATTACTGCCCCAACTCCGCCAGCGTAATAAATTCCTGCTTCCAGATCACCATTTGTTTTAAAAGTATCATTTCCGTCATAAATTAAGTTATAACCTAGATTTAAAACAACAAACGGATTTAAGCTTTCCCCAGGACTGAAACAATACTGTCCGGTAAGATAAACAGGAGCGAAATTAAACTCCGAAGAAGGATTAGAATCTGTCATTGCTCTTGCTACTTGATATTCGATACCGCCTCCGACCATTATGTTGTCTCCTGCCTCAGTCAAATACTCTACGCTGATGCCATAGCCCGGATCAACATCAACTGCTCCACTGCCTCCGTCAATACTTCCACTTGTGTCATACAAACTCAATTTTGGAACAATTTGAGCTGCATACAAACTTCCGGCAACCATTAAGATTGCCATCAATACACCAAAAGCTTTGAACAACCTCATGCTTACCTCCTTTTTTCGCCCGATTCAGGGGCTATTTAGCTACCTAATGCGATTTTATACAAAAACAATTTTTTTGTCAAGATGGATTAAAGATAAAGCATATTAGGAGAAAGATTAAAACAAACAAATTTTAATTTAACTAGCTCCAGCCAATTTGAATTTCATTTCAGACACTTTAAAATAATTTGAATATATTTAAACATTAATATGAACACTTTTTAGACAATTGATTAACCGCTGCGATACCCCAAATATTAACATTTATATAATAGAAATATAGGAATGTTTTTCAATTTTAAAAGCCTTGTTCAAAATCAGATTGACAACAATAAAAAATTGTGATACACTAATGCAAATGATTTGCAATAAGGAGAATTCATAATGCCAAGACGTAGATGGGGTATGGGTTGGGGATATCGAAAATTTCAGAATGCAGGATACAGGTTTACGCTTCCCAGACAGACAATCCTTAATGTATTAGAAAAATCCGATACTCACTTAAGTGTAGAAAACATACTTGAAGAAGTTCAGAAAGAATGTAAAGAATGTGACGGAGTAAATCTTACTACGATTTATAGAAATCTTGAAGTGCTAATTGAATTGGGAATAGTATCCAAATATGATTTTGGTGATGGTCGTGCCCGGTATGAGCTGACCCAACATATAAACAAAAAACATAATCACAAGCATTTAGTTTGCACAGTTTGCGGAAGGATAATTGATTGCAGAGATTTTCTGGAGGAAGAAAGAAAAAAGGAATCAGAACAGATAAAAAAGAAATATAGCTTTAATATACAGGAAGAAATACACCAATTTAGGGGGATATGTTCAAATTGTAGAAAGAAATAATAAATGAAAGGAGGTATAGAAAGATGCCAGGATTTGACAGGACGGGCCCAAGAGGGCAAGGATCAATGACAGGAAGAGGTATGGGAGTTTGCACAACAGGAGCAGGTGTTAATGTCGGAGCAGGAAGAGGTAGGGGAATGGGTTTTGGAAGAGGTTTTGGCCGAGGATTTGGCAGGGGTTTTTTGGGTGGAGGAAGAGGTTTTGGATGGAGATTAATGGATTTATTTGTTCCGAATGCGAGCAATGCGAACGCTGAAATAAATCCTGAGGAAGAAATTAAAATGATTCAGAAAGAGATGGATTCTTTAAATGCACGACTGAATGAATTGAAATCCAATTCAAAAAAAAAGGAAGAGAAGTAATTTAAATAATAAAATATGGTAAAAAGGAATAAATCATGAAAATTTGCGTTACTTCTCAGGGAAATACACTGGGTTCAGATGTTGATGCAAGATTTGGAAGATGTAAATATTTCATATTTGTGGATACTGATACATTGGAATTTGAAGCAGTATCTAATTCAAATATAGATGTATCAAGCGGTGCCGGAACTCAAGCGGGCCAAACTGTTGCCGACAAAGATGTTAAAGCAGTTTTATCAGGCGACATAGGCCCGAAAGCTTTTAGAGTTTTGCAATCCGCGGGAATAGATATTTACATCGGTATAGATGGAAAAGTTAAAGACGCAGTAGAAAATTTTAAACAGGGGAAATATAAACCAAAAGGTACAGCAGGTATTTAGTGCAATAAAACTGTTGGCGGGAGGTAAAATGGTATTTGGAAAAGGAAGGGGATTTTTTGGAGGTCTTTTCGGTGGCGGTCGTGGGCCTGGAGGTGGTATGGGTCAAGGGCAGGGAAACAAGCCTGGCTCGGGTCCTGGAGGAAATTGTGTATGTCCGAATTGCAAAAACGTCGTTCCTCATGGAAGAGGTGTACCTTGTGCTTCAATAAACTGTCCTAAATGCGGAACAAGAATGATAAAGGAGTAAAAATAATTCAATAATATGATTATTTCGATTGCCAGCGGAAAAGGCGGTACGGGGAAAACCACGGTAGCTGTCAGTTTCGCACTATCATTATCAAATGTTCAGATATTAGATTGTGATGTAGAAGAGCCGAATGTCCATATTTTTCTAAAACCTGACATAAGGAAAAAAGAAAAAGTATATATTCCAGTTCCTGAAGTAGATTTGGCTAAATGTAATTTTTGCGGTAAATGTCAGGAAGTCTGTGAATACAATGCAATAGTAACGCTGAAAGACAAATTGCTTATATTTCCTGAACTTTGCCACGGTTGCGGAGCTTGTGCATATCTGTGTCCTGAAAAAGCGCTTAAAGAAGTTAACAGAGAAATTGGTGTTCTTGAGATAGGAGATGCACAGGGCCTAGACTTTGTTCACGGGATATTGAATATTGGAGAAGCAATGTCTCCCCCTTTAATAAAAGCGGTAAAAGAGAAGATTAATCCGAAAAAGACTGTCATAATTGATGCTCCTCCCGGAACATCATGTCCGGTAATTGCTGCAATAAAAAACACGGATTTCTGTATTCTTGTTACAGAACCGACCCCATTCGGTTTGCACGACCTGAAGCTTTCAGTTAAGGTTTTAAAGGAAGTTAAAATACCATTTGGAATTGTAATTAATCGATCTGATTTGGGCGACAAAAAAACTGAACAATTTTGCCAGGATGAGAACATTCCCATACTTATGAAAATACCGTTCAAAAAAGAAATAGCGATGGCTTATTCAAAAGGCGTTCCGATTGTTGATATATTGCCCGTATACAAAGAAAAATTTATTCTAATGTTTCAATCAATAAAAACAAAGAGCCAACAATGAAGCAAATTGCTGTAATCAGCGGAAAAGGCGGAACAGGTAAGACGGTTATTACAGGCGCGCTGTGCGCTTTAGCAAAAAATCATGTAATGGTTGATTGTGACGTGGATGCAGCAGATCTTCATTTGTTGCTGCAGCCCAAAATAAAAGAAAAACATTTGTTTAAAAGCGGAAAATCAGCATTAATTGATAGCACTAAGTGCAGTGAATGTGGAAAGTGTATTGAAATTTGCCGTTTTGATGCAGTAAACAAAGATTTTATCGTTGATGATATATCTTGCGAAGGATGTTCATTCTGCAGTTACATATGTCCTGAAAAAGCGATTGAAATGAAAGAGAAAACATGTGGTGAATGGTATATTTCTGATACGCGTTACGGGAAAATGGTGCACGCGGCCCTTGGTATTGCGGAAGAGAATTCAGGAAAACTTGTCACATTGGTAAGAACCCGGGCAAAAGAAATAGCCGAAAAGAAGGAAAACGATTTTGTAATAATAGACGGTCCTCCCGGAATAGGATGTCCTGTTATTGCGTGTATTGGAGGAGTAGATATAGCTTTAGTTGTCACTGAACCCACAATGTCTGGATTTCACGATGCCCAAAGAGTTATAGATGTTACTAGGCATTTTAATGTTCCTGTTAAGCTTATTGTTAATAAGTATGACTTGAATACTGATATGACAAAAGAAATTGAGAATAACGCGCGCAAAAGAGGCGTTGAAGTTATAGGAAAAATTGCATTTGATAAAAGTGTTGTTGAGGCTGTAAGCCGGGGGAAAACAATTATTGAATATGCAGATGGTAAAACAAAAAAAGAAATTGTCGGAATTTGGAAAAAATTACAGAAAATAAAATGAAAACTTATTTAGAATGTATCCCATGTTTTTTCAGGCAGGCATTGGAATCTTCAAAGATAGCGGGCCTAAATGAAGTGAAACAAAGAGAGGTTCTTAATAAGCTTGCCGTAATAATTCAAAAATTTCCTTTGTCTTGGTCGCCTCCTGAAGCTGCAAGAGGTATTTATAAAATAATTACTAAAGTCTCCGGAAAAAGCGACCCATATATTGATATTAAGAATAAAAGTAACAGAAAAGCACTGTCAATATATTATAAATTAAAAAAGAAGGTGAAACATTCCAGAGATAGTCTTCTGACTGCTATTGAACTTGCGATTGCGGGCAATGTTATAGATTATGGAGTTAAAAATTCACTGAATGTAGACCAGGAAATAAGAAAGATAATGGCAGAAGAAAGCCGTATTATAAAAAAAGAAAACAAAGCCATATTTAATTATGCAGAGTTTAAAAAACATCTAAAGAAAGCTAAAAAAGTACTTTATTTGGCGGATAATGCCGGTGAAACCGTTTTTGACAGAATTTTGATTGAAGAGATTAAAAGAATTGACGGAAGAAAACAAATAGTATACGCGGTTAAAGAAAAACCGATAATAAATGATGCATTGCGGCATGATGCTTTGATATGCGGTATTAATAATACTGCCGAGATAATTTCGAGCGGGTCTGATGCTCCAGGAATAGTAATATCCTTGTGCAATAAGAAATTTTTAAAATTGTTTAAAGAAGCAGATTTAATAATAAGCAAAGGACAGGGAAATTTTGAGGCTCTTTCAGATTCAAAAAGACCTATATTTTTTCTTTTCATGGCTAAATGTCCGGTTATTGTACGAGATGTTTGCGAAAGGATTGGAAAATGCGAGTTAGGGAATATAAATTTATTTTATTCAAATAATAAAATACGGAGGAGGCTAAAATGACAAAAATTGCATTGCCATTAGTAGAAGGGAAATTTTCAATGCATTTCGGGCATTGTGAAGAATTTGCTGTATTTGATGTCGAAGGAAAAGAGATTAAGAGTAAAATCAACATTACACCCCCGCCGCATGAGCCGGGAGTTTTGCCTGAATTCATGCATCAGCAGGGAGTAGACTGTATCATTGCAAGCGGTATGGGAATGCGGGCACAGCAGTTATTTGAGCAAAAAGGTATTAAAGTTATTGTCGGGGCCATTGGGAAAGATCCTGAAAAAATCGTAAACGAATATATTAATGATAGTCTTGAAACCGGTGAAAACGCATGTGATCACTAAGGAAATATTATGGAAATCAAGATAATTGCTGATGGAACGACTAATAAAGACAAAATATTAGGGAAATGGGGAATTTCAATCCTTATCAATGAGAAGGTCCTTTTTGATACATTCGGCAACTCAGATGTACTAATGGAAAATATTGCTAAAGCAAAAATTGATATAACAGCAATTCAAAAAGTGGTTATTTCGCATAATCATTGGGATCATACGGAAGGTCTGATTCCTATAGCGGAAAAGAATAGAAATATTATTATTTATTTTCCGCCTGGTTACAATAAAAATTTAGGGGCTAGACTTAAAAGTTTAAATATAAAAGTTATTGAAGAAAAAGCCCAGGTTGAGCTTTTTCCGGATGTATTCAAAAGTGCCGTTTTACCTTTTTCATATAAAGGACATAATTTGTATGAACAGTTTCTTATAGTGAGACGGAGAGGCAAACTGAATATCATAACGGGCTGCGCCCATCCTGGTATAATTGAAATCTTAGAATATGTAAAAAAGAGATTTCCCGAACCCATTAACTCGCTAGTAGGAGGGTTTCATTTGATGAATCATAGCGATGAAGAACTGGAAAAAATAGTACTTGAGCTCAAAAAAACAAAATACAAATATATCATTCCGATGCATTGCACTGGTGAAAATGCTGTTAGAATGATAAAAAAAGAAAATGGCAACAGAT
>JBHPNE010000001.1:0-100986 GCA_042562855.1 Elusimicrobiota bacterium | reverse complement strand
ATTGTCAAGATTTTTGTTGTAAATTCATGATGTTCTTTGTTTTTTTACAAAGTCTTCCGATTATTTGTATGATTTCTTCATTTCTTCAAGCGAAATCGGCTTATAATCATCCGAATGACCGCTGGTCCTGAAATCATTCATTTTTGACGCAATTAGCTTCGCTAAAGATACCCTTGCAGGCCCTAAATAGTCTCTTGGGTCAAACTTTTCAGGTTTTGTTGCAAAAACTTCTCTAATAGCAGCTGTAACAACTAATCTTCCGTCTGTGTCAACATTGATTTTTGTTACACCCAGCTCAATCGCTTTTTTCAAGTCTGACATCGGCACTCCGGTAGCTCCAGGCATTTTGCCACCGTATTTATTTACCGCATCTATTAGTTCTTTCGGAACAGAAGATGCCCCATGTAACACTATTGGAATATCAATAAGCTTACGTACTTCTTTTAAAACGTCAAACGCCAGATTTGATGCCCCCTTAAACTTATATGCTCCATGGGATGTTCCTATAGCTATTGCTAACGCATCAAGACCTGTTTCATCGACAAACTTTTTTGCTTCCTGAGGATTTGTCAGATGGATAGATCCAGAACCTACGCCGTCCTCAATACCTCCAAGCGTACCAATCTCTCCCTCGACAGTAACGCCGAAAGAGTGAGCATATTCAACCACAGATTTTGTTACTTTGACGTTGTAGGCATAATCAGACGCGGTCTTTCCGTCTTCCTGAAGAGAACCGTCTATCATAACCGATGAAAAACCTAAATCAATGGCTTTTTTTACGGATTCTAAAGAATTCCCATGATCAAGATGCATTGCGACCGGTATATTAGGATTTTCTTCAACCGCTGCTTTCATCAAATACTTAAGGTAAGTGAAATTACTATATTTTAAAGCTCCCCTGCTCGCCTGAATTATAACAGGCGATTTCGTTGTCTGGGCAGCTTCCATAATTGCCTGAATCTGCTCCATATTGTTAACGTTATACGCGCCAACCCCATACCCTTTTTTTCTTGCTTCATCAAGAATCTGCTTCATCGAAACTAAAGACATCTTTAAAGCCTCCTGTATTATATTTTTGTTTTTGTGTTTGTTTTATCCTGCGCACTTTTTTTATCTATATCAGCCTTGCTAGTTTTTTTAGGGTCGGTGAAAACACCCATTTTTCTAAACTTTGAATATCTGTCTTTTGTCAGTTGATCCTTAGAATATTCGGCAAAAGTGTTTAAGTATTTTTTTATACTTTCCTTCATCTTTTTCGCTGTAAGAGCCGGATCGTGATGTGCACCGCCAAGGGGTTCGTTAATTATTTCATCAACAATCCCGACCTTAAGTAAATCTTGAGCCGTTATTTTTAGTGCCTTTGCTGCATCCGAGGCTTTTGAAGCATCATGAAACAAAATTGCAGCACACCCTTCAGGAGATATTACAGAATAATATGAATTCTCAAGCATTAAGACTCTATTTGCGATTCCAATCCCTAAAGCTCCCCCGGACCCACCCTCGCCAATTATAATGGCGATTATAGGAACTTTAAGGTTTGACATCTCTTTAAGGTTTCTAGCAATTGCTTCAGCCTGACCCCTTTCCTCAGCGCCGATCCCGGGATAAGCTCCAGGGGTATCTATAAATGTTATGACCGGTTTATTGAATTTTTCAGCAAATTTCATAACCCGTAAAGCTTTGCGATACCCTTCAGGATGGGCCATGGCAAAGTTTCTTTCCAGGTTTTCCTGTATATCTCTACCCTTTTGTTGGCCAATTATAACAACGGGGTTTTCATCAAGCATCGCTATGCCGCAAACCATGGATTTGTCATCTGCGAAAGATCTGTCCCCGTGCATTTCTATAAAATCTTCAAAAACTAACCTTACATAATCCATCATGTAAGGCCGCTTTGGGTGTCTTGCAAGCTGCACTTTTTGCCAGGGATTTAGCGAACCGTAAATATCGTTTTTGAGCTTTTTACTTTTACTTTCCAAATCTGCAATTTCTTTAGCAATCTCAAGTTTACCGTCATTTACGGAAAGGCGTAGTTCGTCTATTTTTTTCTCTAAATCCAGAATCGGTTTTTCAAAATCAAGCCCAATAATATCTTTTGCCATAAAAATCCTAGCCTTAAAATCTTCCTGTGTATTTAATATTTGCTATTCTTTCTGCTGCACGGTCTGAAATAGTATCTCTTCCGGCAATACATATTGCTAAGTCTTCCGCCACATAAAATCTGACTCCAAAATTGAATCTCGGATCATCAGATGATCCCAAATCATCAAGCTCTACCAACAGCATTAAAGATTCTTCAATCTCATAATCAAAATTTAAAAAGGAGAGAATTTTACTTTCCTGATAATCGTTGATATTAAATCCAAGATTTAGATTAAAGTAAGGGAAAAATATTTCCCTGCCAAAAACTACAAAAAGCCCTTTCTCCTTCTGGGCGTATTCACCGGAATCCTTGTCATAAAAATAACCTTGCCCATCATAGCCAATAGCAATTGCTGGCAAAACCATTCCTCCTTCAAAAGGCTTGACCTTAAAATACATAGAAGGAGGGCTAATGATTATGGACTGTGTTCCAATGAAATTTTCCAGTTCCCATCCGACACCAAGATTTAAAATATCAAACACGCCAAAACTAAACCGGGAAAGCACCCCTCCATTTGTGAAAAAACGGAAATCGGCATCATAACTACCGTAATCAAGCATTTCGTGCGTTGGTGTGTCTATTTGGTAGGTAGACACTTCAGCATTCAATTTTGGGGCAGAAAAAATAAAAAAAAGCAAAATTATGAAACTTGAAAAAAACAACTTTTTTCCTACAAAATTACGCATATTTTCACCCCTTTTCATCGATTCTGATGAGAATTTTACATTTTTAGCCATGAGTTGTCAATGTTTTAAATTTTCAAAAACATATTGAAATATCAAACAAGCTTTCAAATTTACTTCACTTCTTTTGGGACTGCAATATATGATTAATTTCCCTAATTTTATTTCCGACCATCTGGTTTTTTGGGTCAATTTTTATCAGCAATTGGAATTGTTCAAGTGATAATTTGTATCTTTTAACCTGAAAATACGCAATTGCAAGATTTCCAATTGCCGCCTCATTATTAGGGCTCAAATTTATAGCCACTTTATATTTTTCTATTGCCTCATCAACTTTACCTATAGTGAAATACATATTAGCAAGATATAAATTTGCTCGGAAATTGTTGGGGATCAGACCGACAAGCCTTTCCGCATTTTTAGTGCCCTGTTCCCAGTTTTTCTCGTTAATATTTCGTTCAACTTCTCTAAAAAGCCTATCAATCGAATCCTGTTTTTTATCCCTTGCCCCGAGTTTTGTTAACAAAATATTTATGTTTCTTCTTGCCATTTCAAAATTTTCATCAATTTCTAATGCTTTCCTGTACGAATTCAGTGCTTTTTCATATTCACCGCTTTGCATATATAAAAAACCTAAATTATTCCAAACATCTTTTTCATTCGGAAAGAAATAAACGTATTGCTGAAATAATTTTATACCTTCCTCGCTGTACTTGCCGGGTTCCTGAAGAAATACACTGCCCAGTGCATTGTAGCATTCGATAGTGACCGGATTTATGTATATAGATCTCGTATATTCATCAGCACTGGTTTTGTTGTCGCCTTTTTGTCTTAGCATATTTGCCATATTAAAATATATTTCGTCATACCCGGCATTCGAGCGTAAAGCCTCTCTGTAAAGCTCTATTGCTTTTTCGGACATATTCAAACGCGCGTAAGCATTGCCCAATTCGTAGTTATTATTAACTTCATATTTACGGTATTTTTTTGAAGTCTCAAATTCTTTTACTGCTTTTTTTAAGTTATTGCCCCTTGAAGCTTTAAAACCTTTAAAAAAATGAACTTCCGCCAAAAAATTCATTGAGTAGTATCTGATAAGAACGATTCCAAGGCATATTAAAATCCAGGGAGCAATTTTCTTATACAGTCCCTTCAAATCAATGGTATAATGCTCCCTGTGCCCCATACCCATCAACAATCCTACATTCCACCAGTATAAAAAACCCGGTATGGGAAAATTTATTGAAACATTCAACAGATTGTCTGTAAGCATTCCAACTAACGAAGCTGTTAACCCTATGCTGAGAAATTTCTTCTCAGACGATAGTTTTCTCATTAGAAAATTGCCGTAATAAAAAATTGTTACCAAAAGCCATATATATATCCCGAAACCAACCGTTCCGACCTGTGACCATACTTCCAAAATTTCATTATGCGTATTATTCGCATGCGTTCTAAAATTCCGATAAGCATCAAGAAAAAGGTGTCTTCCTTGGTAAAAAGGATAGAACAACTCAAAACATCCCCACCCTTTTCCTAAAAACGGATTCTCTTTTACCATATACCATGCGCAAGACCAGATAAGCCGCCTCTGATGCCAAGGCCCATAATAATCTTTCTCTGCTTTGCCAACCTCGGCTAGACGCTCGATAACGGAAGGGCTATATCCTGATACTTTGCTTTTCGGCCAGAAGACCATAAAGCAAAGAAAAAGAAGCATTAATGCAAAGAGTATTTTCCCATTTTTAAAAAGAGTCTGTTTTTCGTATTTGAAAAAAGCAAACAAGACAAAAACAACTGCAACAAAAAGTCCCACCCATGATGAACGGGTTAACGTGCATAATAAAGCAGTAAAATATATACCCATGAGAATCATATGAATCAATTTTTTATCGGATGTTTTTGAACCTAAGAATAAGCTAAACGAGATTGGAAATAACAGCACAATGTAAGAAGACAAGAAATTCGGATTACCAAAAGTGGAAACACTTCTTCCTCCAAATGGATTCAATATTTTAGGCCAAATGATTTCTATACCAAAGTATTGAAGTATTCCGTATAAAGACGATAAAATACCTACCCAAAAAACAATTTTTATAGCTTTTATACGGTTACTATCATTAATAAAGTTTATTGCTGCATAATAGACAAGAATTGAATTGACGAGCAAAAAAAGCCATCTTTTAATTCCCTCGTTAAAAACACTGTGTTTAAGATAAGGATCGGACCAGCTAAAAAACAAAGCGATTGCTAAAGAAATTGTAGCAACGATAAAAAAAGCTGATATAGGCAAATCGAGATTTGTCTTTGGAAATATTAGCTTGTTATTTTTTATTTGCTCATAAATCCAGGCTATCCAAAGTATTACCGTAAGACTATTAAGCAGGACTATCTGGAAATAATAGGGATTACGAGTGAGATCGGTAAAAAAAATAAGAGGTGGAATAAAAAGAAGTGAGAATATTATGTAAGAATAGAATCGTTTCATTTAAATTTTATTTATTAAAAACTTTTTTTACATCAGGGTCGTTCGGGGCAAGCACTCTGATTTTTTGCCAAAGCTCACCGGCCAGTTTTTTTCTATTCGTACGACTGTATAGTATTGCGAGATTTTTCATTGCGTTGATAGAATCCGGATATAAATCAATTGATTTTTTGTAATATTCTTCGGCTTTTTTAAAATCATTCTGCATGAATCTTAAATTTCCGAGGTTTACAGATGTTTCTGAGTATTCCTGAGCCCTTCTTGGCGCCCAGTCCTCCACCCAAGCACTATGAGGAGGTTTCTGAAGTTCTTCAGGAAAATCTAAATGCATCTTATATATCTCTTCGGCTTTTGTTTTTTCCCCCAACTGCATATATATCCATGCCATTCTATAATAATTGAGGTTGTATATTGGGTCAATCATTCTGTATTTATCGAACTCTTCCAACGCTTTCATCCACAATTCCTTTTTCTTTTTTTCATGTTCAAGCATTTTTTTTCTATTGCCTTTTTGTTTAGCTTCATATGCTAATCTATTTTCATCCTGGCCCCATTTCAGATAAATTAATCCTGCCTGGTGATGTGACTGCACATAATTTGGCGCAAGCTCCCATGCTTTTCCATATTTTTCTATAGCTTTATGGGCATCATCTTTGCTCCATCTGTCGTTATAAACATTCCCCATAAAATAATATGCCATAATGAATGAAGGATTTTTACTTACTACCCCTTCATATGTTTTCAAGGCTTCTTCCCACTTTGCTTGTTTCGAGAAAAATATTGCACGATTATGCTCCATATCTGCTTTGAAATATCCACAAAAAACCCAGACAAAATACGCAGCCAGAAGCAGTATCATAGCTTGAAGCATGCGTCTTAAATTTTCAGGAATTGGATTTTTTTCTAAAACGCGCTCAAACTTATTAGGCAGGGGATTATTTACTGCTAGTGACCCAATTAGCCCTATAAAAAGCCAAAGCATTACTCCCGAGGATACAAATCTTAAAGATACACAAACAAAATTGTGAGCTAATTGCGCCATTACGGCTGTTAATAGACCCAACTGATAGTACGCTCTTATATCGTATCCAGAGCCATCCTGTTTTCTTTTTGTAAAATATCTCAAGTTCCTAAAACCCATAAACAAGAAGACTGTTAACAAGGCTAAAAAAATGCCGAAACCAAATATTCCCTCATCAGCCCATACCTCAATGTATTCATTTTCAGAATGATCTGTTTCCGTATTATGTTTTCCTTCAATAAAAAATATCTGAGGCCGTCTAAATGCCGGATAAGACACATAAAACGAACCAATTCCTGTCCCAAAAACAGGTTTGGTATTTATCATTTCCCAGGTGGACAGCCATGTAAATATTCTGAATGATGCACTGTCGCTTCGTTTGCTTAATCTCTGCAGGGTTCCTATTCCTGCAAATAAAAGAACGGCTATTATAAATCCAATCAGAATACCGCGTACTTTATTAGATTTTATGTTGGCAAAATATCCCACATACAAAATGACAAAAATAACAAAACCAATCGCAAAACCAAGCCATGTTCCTTTTGAAAAAGTAAACATCGCACAAAAAGCCATTAAAGCCCACAAAACGAAAAGATGAGCCTGTTTTTTTAGAAAAAAAAGAGCCAGTACAACCGGACTCATTACAACCAGAAAGTCACCAAAAAAGTTTGGATTACCGAATGTCGAAAAAATCCTTTCCCCAAAAGCACCGCGCCATACAAATGGATCGAGGCCCGGTTCCGGAGGCCTTGGAAAAAACTTAAAATCTAAATACTGTATGAGCCCATAAATTGAAACGACAAATGTCGCAGCAATCAGCCAATTGAATAATTGAACCATTTTTTCTCTGCTATTTATTTCTGAAATTGCGAGCATCGCTATACACATGTATATAACTCTTCTAATAAGCTCATTAGAACTAGCATAGGGAAATGATGAATGAAGATGCGATATTAGCCCCGACAAAAGAAACGCTAAAAGCGGAAAAATAATCAATATATTTTTCTTAAAAAATAGAAAAATGTCTTCTTCGATAATTTTTACCAACCAAACTGCAACAATGACTGCTCCTCCGATTTGAGTAAAAGTTATTTTTATCTGAGCGGAATCATAAGTTTTAAGATAAAATCCTACTGCAACAAGAAAATACAGCAGGGGGAGTCCAATGCTTAGTATTTTTTCCGTGTATTTAATTATTTCATTTCTTAAAGAAAAAACTACATTATTCATTGTTTTTACCTAATTTCCTTACAAATTCCTTGCATATTTTACGAATCTGTTCTACGTTTTTAGCAGTATTGCTGTATGACCTTATTACATTTTTGGTAGTAACATCCATCATGTTTACCCTAATGTAATATAAATCTCCTATTTTTTGGATGTTTCCAAAGATAACTTTTTTAACGCCTAAGATGGATTTAATATCAACATTATTTTCCTGTACAGCTACTTGGAGATTTTTCACATTGTGTTTCTCAAGTTCTATCTTCATATACTCTGTATCAAGGACTCGGAATTTGCCCGAACTGACAAGCTCCTCAATCAATGAACTTTCTGCCAGTTTAGCGTATTTAGCAGAAATATTTTCTGACCTAAAATCCGCAACAGCCACCTCAATTTTTAATGGTCCTTTTTTCTCAATAACAGGTGCTATGGCACTTGTATGAGGCTGTTTTCCAAACTCTTTTGTAAACGAAAAACGGTGCGTATGACCTAAATCTCCGTACGGTACCCATGCATAATCAATAGAAAAATGGTTGTAAAAAAACCCAAATCCTACCGTATAATTTACTTCATGGAAGGTCCCTAAGTCCGGATTTTGGAAAGGATAAACATAACCAGCTCTTAAGTTTAAATTTTCATTATATGCGTATTCCACTCCCGCCTGAACGTTTAAAGTGTTTTCACTATAACTCACAATTTCAAATTCGGAAAATAGTTTTTTATTAAAGTGTTTTCCTATACTCCAATATGCCCCCGAAGGTAGGTCATATCCTTTAATCTTGGGACCTAGATCAAAGACTCCGAATCCCATTGCAAAATTTTTCAAGGGGCTTTTATACAAAAAACCTAATGAGCCTGAGGCTCCTGAATCGGAATTAGAATCTATGGTCTGTTGAATGTATTTTGCAGAAATACCGTAGGAAAAACTCTTACTTATTTTGTGTCCATAGGCAACAGCAAAAATTGAGTCCATATAATCAAATGTTCCGGCCTCTTTATACCCTTGAGTACTTGAATCAGCTACTGTTTTAATAAGCCCGTCGTTTCCAATGTATCCGAAAGATGAATTCACAGTAATTTTTTGAGAAACCGGCTGTATGAAGTTTAAAAAACTGTATTTTGTATCAGCCAGATAAGACAGCTGTCCCAATGAAACCTTGCTTCTTCCAACGAAAGGCAGAACTGCAGGATTAGAAATTGATGAACCGGATTCGGAAAAGCCGCGCATTTTACCTATTGCAGAATCACGTGGGGAAGTACAAATTTTCAAAAACGGAAAGATTGAACTTCCTTCTGAAGCTCCAAAAACCAAAGAAGGAATAAATACACTAAAAAATAAAATCACTATAAACTTATTTTTTGTTTTCGTCATTAATTTGCTGTGCTTATTAAGTAAGCCGGCGAAGGGATTTGAACCCCCGACCCATCGCTTACGAAGCGATTGCTCTACCACTGAGCTACGCCGGCACAATTTAAATAAATATATTGAAAAATCAATGTTTAACTTAGGCTAATTATACTTATAACTATTTAGATAGTCAACAATGGTAAATGTTGAGCTGTAACAGAAGCTATTTTTTAGATAGGTATTTTGAGATTTCAAACGCTGCTTTTTTGCCCATGTCCATTGCTTTAATTACAGCATCATCGCCAACAATATCTCCGCCGGCAATTAATACTCGGAACTGTTGCGCCGTAAACCAAGCTTATATTTTCTTCTGCCATTATTTTGCCAAGTTCATAAGCGAGCATTGAATATTTTGTAGATTTCCCTGAATTTGCACCGCAAAAAACATATATTTTCATTATTTTTTCACGCTCTAATACAATTTAATTTTTTAACTAACATTTATTTAAATAATCTAAATGGAAAAACAAAGGGTGTATTTTTCTTATACTCAATATAATCATCGCCAAATCTTGCTTCAAGTTCCTTTTCTTCGACAAATTTGTTATAAAATCCCCCTGCTAATAAATAAAGAATAAAACTCATTATTCCAAGCGATAGATTTGCAAAAAGTGTACCTATTCCACAATAATAAATTGCTAAACCAAGCATAATAGGATTTCTTACTATTTTATAAGGTCCTAATATAATAAGATTTTTAGGAGGTATATTAGGCACTGATGTTCCCTTCCCAATTTTCAAGTGACTAATAATTGACCATATAATAATAAAAAGTCCTAAAAATATAAACAAACAAACAATAAATATGTGTGTTAGAAAAGAATACTTAATATACAAGGAATTAAGAAAATATTTATTAAACACCAAAACAAAAGGTGCCGGCAGTAAAAGCAAAAAAAACAACCATACAGAAATAGTTTCAATTATTTTATTGAATTTATTTTTTTCTTTACTTGAAAATGAAAGCAAGGTTTTTAAAATCATTTTTATGAGCATAATTTATTCTCCTGTTAAATTCAAAAATATTCTTAAAAATTATAACGTTAGCTTTTAAATTATTTTTGGGTTTTCTTTTGCATATTTTTTATTGGAATTATAAATTCTTCTTTGTTATTTTGTATTTTAATATAGGATTATACCCTTGGAGAATAAACAACTTTTATTGCCTTGTCTTCGCTTCTTTCTTTTTCAAGATTTTTCTTTGAACCAGAAACTCTTAACATATCTCCAAAAATCGCTATAATATATCTTTATATTCAGACAAAGCAATAATCTTATCAATACATGATACAGGAGTAACACAAACGGGGCATTCCGGGCCTGAAAGCATTCTAACATTTTAACTCTGGACATAATTAATCCTTAAACCTTAACAATTTTCACTTTGAAAAGTGCTGCAGCGAAAATATTTTTTGCACCAGCTTGTTTCAAATAATTTGAAAATTTCGAAAGCGTTGTTCCCGATGATATTACATCGTCAATTACAAGAAGGTTTTTTCCTTTCAACAATTCAGGCCCCAATAAATTAAATGCTTCTTCGATTTCAGTTTCTCTTTCCTCTTTGCTTAAAGCTTTTAACTGACGGGTATTTTTGGTCCTCTCAATTGCTCCTGAAATAATCGGAATATCAAGTTTTTTGGCCACCATTTTTGATATTTCGTATGACTGATTAAAACCCCGGCTTTTTTCCCTTTCTGAATGTAATGGAATTGGGACAATTGCATCAATATTTTTAATTATGCTTTTTTTGTCCTTTAAAGCGCTTGCTAGTTTCTCTGCCAACTCGACCAATTTAACCTTATCATTTTTAATGCCTTGCATCATTGAACAAAAGTGATCGGAAATTTGTTCTTCATACAAAACAAAAATATCGTCAATGCCCTTTATTGAATTCATTTTTTGATTCTAACATTTTTTTAGTAAAAATTAAAATTATTTTGATTGACATAGGGTCTTGAAATATATAGAATGACACAAAAATTAGGAGGATTTTATGGAAGAACAAGATATTACAAAGGTACTTGATTCAATTAAAAAAACTCCCTTTTGGCTGATTATTATTGGGGCGTTGTTTTTTCTTTTTCTGCTTTTTAGACCTTGGGTGGTTGTCGGCCCTGGAGAACGCGGAGTAGTTATGAATTTTGGCGCTGTACAGGATGCTGTATTTAATGAAGGTTTGCATTTTAGGGTACCTGTTATGCAGGATGTAGTATTAATGGATGTAAAGGTACAAAAAGCTACAACAGACACCGTTGCCGCTTCCGCAGATCTACAAGATGTAACATCAACCGTAGCATTGAACTATCACTTAGACCCTTCAAAAACAAATATTGTATATCAAAAGCTTGGCATTAGATTTAAAGAAAGAATAATTGACCCTGCAATCTTGGAAATTGTCAAAGCAGTGACTGCAAAGTATACAGCAGAAGAGCTGATCACCAAAAGACCTATGGTAAGCATGGGAATGCAAGAAGCGCTTACAGAAAGACTCGGCAAACATAATATTACAGTTGATGCTTTTTCAATTGCAGCATTCAGTTTTTCGGCAAGTTTCACTGAAGCAATAGAAGCAAAGCAAAGTGCTGAACAGCTTGCTTTAAAAGCATCGAGAGATTTAGATAGAATAAAAATTGAAGCAAAACAAAAGGTTACAGCAGCAAAAGCTGAAGCAGAATCTTTAAGGCTTCAAAGAGCTAACATCTCAGGCCAACTGATTGAGCTTAGAAAAGTTGAAGCAAATATGAAAGCTATTGAAAAATGGGACGGTATTCTGCCTCAGGTTACAGGTACTGGCTCAATCCCAATGATAGGCCTAAATCCGTCTTCATCACAACGCAAAAGACCTGTTCAAAAACAATAAATTATTTTTGAAAATAGGTTGACTTATTAGTCATTAATTAGCTATAATGCAACAGGTTTCAACGATTGGTGGGCGCGAAAATTATCCCGATTCTGGGTGAAGAGAAAAGGAAGGTGAAGTGTTACATGGCAACAGGAAAAGTGAAGTGGTTCAACGATGCGAAGGGTTTTGGATTCATTTCCAATGATGATGGTAGTGGTGATGTGTTCGCACATTATTCTGCAATTACAGGAGATGGCTACAAAAGCTTAGCAGAAGGAGATTCAGTTACATTTGAAGTTGAGTCTTCAGACAAAGGTCCAAAAGCAACTAACATTAAGAAAGCATAATAATCTCTTAAACAATAGCTTTTGAACAATTAAACAAAAACTCTCAATTATTAATTGAGAGTTTTTTGTTTTTTACTCTAAAAAATTAGAGGTGCTTATTGTAAAAACAATGAGCACCTCTAACGTTTATATGTACAGCAAAAAATTACATTACAAAAAGCATCTCAGCATATGAAGGCAAAGGCCAGATATCACTCGGCACAATTCCTTCCAATTCATCTGCAACCTCGCGCAAATTATTCATTGCTGAAAGCTTCTCTTTTGTATCCTCTCCTTCTGATACCTTTTCCAGGTTTTCGATTTTATCAACCAGGGAGTCAAATAAACTGCAAGTTTGTTTTAGAAGATCTTCGGTTTTAGAAGATTGTATACCGCAATTTTTTGTTTTTTCAAGCGTGCTGGCCAAAAGATTCTGATATTCCAAAGCTGCGGGAAGAATCATAGTATTAGCTATTTCTAGAGAAACACCGGCCTCTATTGTGATAATTTTTTCATATTGTTCTGCATAAATATCGTAACGGGATTGTAATTCTTCTTTTGAAAGAACTTTGTGCTTACTGAACAATTTAACCGCTTTATCAGTTCTCAAAGACTCTAAAGCTTCAGGAGTAGTTTTTAAGTTCGGAAGCCCTCGTCTTTCAGCTTCTGCGTGCCATTCATCAGTATAATTATCACCGTTAAATAGAATTCTTTTATGTTTCGTAACGATGTCTTGCAGAATTAACTGTAATGATGAATTGAAGTCTTTCCCATCTTTTTTGTCTTTCTCAAGTTGTGTACAAATCTCATCAATTACATCGGCAACTATGGTATTTAAAACAACATTAGGCCCTGAACAGCTTTGATTGGAACCAACAGCACGAAATTCAAATTTGTTTCCCGTAAATGCAAAAGGAGAAGTCCTGTTTCTATCTGTAACATCTTTTGCTAAAGGAGGAAGAGATGTAGCTCCAAGTTCTAAAACATCCTGTGCTTTAGATGTTTTTGCGCCACCTTTTTCAATCTGTTCTATGATATCGGTTAGCTGCTCTCCCAAAAAAATTGAAATTATCGCAGGAGGAGCTTCATTAGCGCCCAGTCTATGATCGTTTCCAGCGGATGCAATGCTTCCTCTTAAAATATCAGCATTTGCATCAACCGCTTTTATCAAAGCGCATATTATTGTCAAAAACTGGGCATTATCGTGAGGATTATCTCCGGGGCTTAACCAGTTCTTACCATCCGGGCCGACTATTGCCCAGTTGTTATGCTTACCAGACCCATTAACACCGGCAAAAGGTTTTTCATGCAATAAACACACAAAACCATGTTTCCCAGCTACCCGACGCAATGTTTCCATGGTCAGCATATTATGGTCAACCGCAAGATTCAACTCCTCAAAAACGGGAGCGATCTCAAACTGTGCCGGGCAAACTTCATTATGCCTTGTTTTTGACGGAACACCTAATTTCCAAAGAGCATTGTCCAAGTCTTCCATAAATGCCAATACTCTTGGCTTTATAGCACCGAAATAATGATCTTCCATTTGCTGATGTTTAGCAGGTTTTCTGCCAAAAAGCGTTCGCCCTGTTTGTAAAAGATCCAGTCTTTCATCATAGAATTTTTTATCTATTAAGAAATACTCCTGTTCAGCACCAAGCGTAGCATAGGCTCGCTTATTTTTTATATTGCCGCCAAATAAACTTCCAAGACGACAAAGCTGTCTGGATAAAACATCAATTGATCTCAAAAGAGGAGTTTTCTTGTCCAATGCCACGCCTGTATACGAATAAAATGCTGTAGGAATGCAAAGAGTTACAGCTTTTGTGCCTTCAGTAATAAAAGCAGGGCTTGTCGGATCCCAAGCTGTGTAACCACGAGCTTCAAAAGTTGCACGTAAGCCGCCCGAAGGAAAACTTGAAGCATCAGGCTCTCCCTGGATAAGTTCCTTGCCTGAAAACTTCATCACTATTCCACCCTCACCATCCGGAGAAATAAATGAATCATGTTTTTCAGCTGTTGAACCAGTTAAAGGCTGAAACCAATGGGTAAAGTGAGTTGCACCTTTCTCAACTGCCCAGGCCTTCATGGCCTCGGCCACTTCATCGGCAATTTTTGGATCTATTGACTTTCCTTCCTTTATAGTTGACCTTAGGGAATTATATGCTTTTTCCGACAAATAACTACGCATATTTTTCAGGCTAAATACATTTTTACCATAAACATCAGTCGCTGCATTAATATTAATTTTCTTTCGTTTTGTAACCATTTTGCCTATCTCCTTTTCAATGTTTATTCCTTTTACCATTTTAGTATCTCCTTTTCAATAGTTTTTTAAACAAAAAAAAGAAACGCCCTTTATCGGAACGCTTCATCGCGATTACTTTTCACAAAATATTTTGACTCTCACAGTCATACATGGAAAAACACCTTTGTCTTTCCGAAGACATTTTCTCAAATATTTGCCAACTTGTCAAGTTTTTGCTTTATCAAACCGCCACTACTATCTTTTTTAAAACTTCCTCAAGATTTAAAGTACAACTTATACTTTGAGTAATATCACGCAATATTTTCACTTCATCTTCGTATTTTATAACACTTTTCATAATCTATGCCTCTGATAGATACTATTTTTTGCTGCTATTTAGACTATTTAGAAATCCGTGCATCTTCATGGCCACCTGCTGGCCGTCATAAATCGCACGAACTACTAGTGAAGCACCCACATTAGAATCACCAGCAGCAAATATACCTTCAACATTTGTAGTGTAGTTTATATCAGTTTTGATATTGCCACACTGGTCATACTCAATCTTCAATTTCTTAAGCAATTTATTGTGTTCAACATGCACAAAACCTGTTGCCAGTATAACCAGGTCAACCTTAATGGTAAAATCGCTTCCTTGCGCTTCAACCATTTGAGGTCTTAAACCTTTTTCTGACGACTTCCACTCAACCCTAGAGCAATGTATTTCTTGAACTTGATTATTTTTACCCATAAATTTTTTTGTAGTAATAGACCAGTCTCTCTCTACTCCTTCTTTATGAGAAGACGTTGTTCTTAGTATCAAAGGCCAGTCAGGCCAGTTTGGGTTATAGGATTCTTTCCATTCTTCAGGCTTTTGTAAAATTTCAAATTGATAAACCTTTTTTGCACCTTGCCTGTTAGCAGTTCCTATACAATCTGAACCAGTATCCCCAGCACCTATAACAAGAACATTTTTTCCTTTGGCATTTATGGGGACATCTTTTTTTATATCGCCTGATACGTATTTATTAGAACACATTAAATAATCCATTGCAAAATGAATGCCTTGTAACTGGCGGCCAGGTACTGTTAAATCCCTGGGTTGCCCAGCGCCAATGGTTAAAAGAATTGTGTCAAAAGACCTTCTAAGGTAATGCTCAGACATATCCTCACCTATGTTAACACCTGTTTCAAACTTAATCCCTGATTTTTTCATTATATCAATCCTTCGGTCAATCACCCATTTTTCCAGTTTAAAATCCGGAATTCCATACCTTAATATACCACCAATAGCTTTTGATTTTTCAAACACAGTAACTTTGTACCCCAACTCCCTTAAAACTATAGCAGCAGAAAGGCCAGCCGGCCCTGAACCTATAATTGCCACCTTCTTATCTATTTTTGCACCAGGTATTTTTGGTTTAATCCAGCCTTGTTTAAATCCGTATTCAATAATTGCCAGCTCAATCTGTTTTATTGCAACAGGGTTATCGTTTATAGATAACGTACACGAGGCTTCACAAGTTGCAGGACACACTCTGCCTGTTATTTCAGGCAAAGAGTTAGTGTTTTCCAGTCTTTCCAATGCTTCCTTCCATTTTCCCTTGTATACCAAATCATTCCACTCAGGTATGAGATTTTCAACGGAGCATCCAATACAATGACAGAAAGGCACGCCGCAATCCATGCAACGCGATGCCTGTTCGCGTACATCGTCATATGATAAATACTCTACAACATTCTTATAGTCTTTTATTCGTTCCTTAACAGGACGATATTTAGCATCTTTTCGTTTGATTTCTAGAAAACCTGTAGGTTTTGCCATCTTTTAAATATTCTCCTTAATAAACTTCCTCTGTTACAGACTCAACTTCGGCTTCTTTTAAAAGGCCTGTTTTCTGGCGTTCAATAACCTTCTTATAATCAATCGGGAATACTTTTACAAACTTTGGTAGCATCTCATCCCAGTCTTTTATTATCCTTACAGCATATTGGCTCTCGGTAAATTCTACGTGCCGTTTTATTAAATTATATAGAAAATCCATATCTTCTTTTTCGGTTACAGGCTCTAAGTCCACCATATCCAGGTTGCACTTGGTATCAAAAAGCTGGTTTTCGTCTAAAACATACGCAATTCCACCGCTCATCCCTGCAGCAAAATTCACACCGGTACGGCCAAGTACAACCACTCGCCCGCCCGTCATATATTCACACCCATGGTCACCCACTCCTTCAACGACAGCAATAGCTCCGCTATTACGTACTGCAAAACGTTCACCTGCCATCCCATGTATAAAAACCTCTCCTTCAGTTGCACCAAATAAATTTACATTGCCAGTTATAATGTTATTCTGTGCACGAAACGTAGATTTCCTGTTTGGATATAGTATAATACGTCCGCCTGATAAACCCTTGCCTAGATAATCATTAGCATCGCCTTCAAGCTCAAATGTGATACCTTTAGATAGAAATGCTCCAAAACTTTGGCCTGCTTCACCGGTAAGCTTGCATTTAATTGTGTTTTCGGGCAAACCGGCAGAACCATAAAGTTTTGAAACTTCGGAACTTAATCGTGTTCCAACAGTTCTATTGGAGTTTCTTATTTGAGCAAATAAACTAACAGGCTGTTTATTTTCTATTGCATTTTTTGCGTTCTTTATTAACTCCCCGTCTATATACGGGGACTCACCAATGGATTTCGAGAAATCATATTTCTGTGTTGTAACACAATGATATGAAGAGCCTTCAGGCAAGGCTGGTTTCATAAACAGTTTTGAAAAATCAATGCCTTTTGCTTTCCAATGCTTAATTGTTTTATCTGCCTTAAGCCTGTCAACCTGTCCTACCATTTCATCAATTGTTCTAAAGCCTAATTCAGCCATAATTTCCCTTACTTCCTGTGCCACAAATCTCATAAAGTTGATGACATATTCCGGTTTACCGGCAAATCGTTTGCGCAGTCTTTCATCTTGTGTAGCAACACCTACAGGACAGGTATTCAAATGGCATTTGCGCATCATCACGCATCCAAGAGTAACAAGAGCAATTGTTCCAAAACCATACTCTTCAGCGCCAAGAAGAGCAGCAATAACCACATCCCTTCCTGTTCTCAACTGCCCGTCAACCTGCACGCGTATACGATCCCTTAAATTATTAAGTACCAGTGTCTGCTGTGTTTCAGACAATCCGATTTCCCACGGCATTCCAGCATGTTTTATCGAAGACCAAGGTGATGCTCCTGTCCCGCCGTCACCCCCGCTTATAAGAACCATATCTGCCTTGCCTTTTGCAACGCCCGCTGCAACAGTCCCTACTCCTGCCTCGCTTACAAGTTTTACAGAAACCCGGGCGTCTGGGCTTGCATTTTTCAAATCAAATATCAGCTGGGACAGATCTTCAATAGAGTAAATATCATGATGAGGAGGGGGTGATATAAGTACAACGCCAGGCGTAGAATGCCTGACCTTTGCAATTATCTTATCAACCTTATGCCCTGGCAGCTGGCCGCCTTCACCTGGCTTAGCGCCTTGAGCCATCTTTATTTGAAGTTCCTTTGAATGAACAAGATAATTGCTATTTACCCCAAACCTGCCTGAAGCAACTTGTTTGATCTTACTCATCATGGAATCGCCATTTGGCAAAGGCTTATAACGTTCCTCATCCTCGCCGCCTTCACCGGAATTGCTTTGTGCGCCTAGGCGGTTCATAGCTACTGCCAGAGTTTCATGTGCCTCTTTACTGATACTTCCAAATGACATGGCAGATGTAACAAAACGCTTTACAATAGTATCAACAGGCTCAACTTCTTCAACAGGTACAGACTTGTCTTTTTTAAACCTGAAAAGGCCTCTTAATGTACACAGGCATTCTTCATCCTCATTAATTAGCCTGGAATATTTTTTGTATAAATCATAATTTCCTTCCCTGACTGCTTTTTGAAGTAGCCCAATAACTTCAGGCCTTAGTAAATGTTTTTCAGAAGAACGCCTGAAATGGTAGTGTCCCCCTGAATCAACCATATTATTTCCCGTGAAAGCATTCCTGTGTTTTAATAGAGCCTCTTGAGCTATAATATCAATGCCCACACCTTCTATACGTGACGGGGTTTCAGGAAAGTACTTGTTCACAAACTCAGAATTTAATCCAACGGCTTCGAATAAATGAGCGCCTTTGTAACTGCGAATTGTTGACACTCCCATTTTTGACATGATTTTTAGTAAACCTTTCTTAACTGCTATAATGTAGTTATCAATAGCTGTTTCAAGTTTCATGTCCTGGCTAAGGTGGCCATTTACCTTTAAATACGCCAGGATTTCGAAAGCCAGATAGGGATTTATGGCACTGGCACCATAACCAATCAAAGTTGCAAAGTCCATAACCTCTTTTGTTTCTCCTGTTTCAACCACAAGCCCTATTAAATGCCGTTTTCCTTTTTTAACTAGATAATTGTTTACAGCCGATGTTGCAAGAAGCGCTGGTATCGGAACATTATTTTCATCAATTCTCCTGTCGCTGATAATAACAATTGAATAGCCTTCATCAACCTTCTTTTCAACTTGCCGGCACAAAAATTTAATGGCATTTTCAAAATTTCTTTTAGTATCTTCTGAAGAACTTAAATTATATGTCATCGGAACAACAGTTGACTTAAAATCACGAATATCCACATTTCTTAGTTTGTCCATATCTTCGTTGGTTAAAATTGGATGTGAAAGTTTAAGCTGGCGGCACTGATCCGGGCTTTCTTCTAACAAGTTCCTTTCTTTCCCAATAAAACTCATTAACGACATAACAAGGTTTTCCTTATACGGGTCAATAGGCGGATTTGTAACCTGGGCAAAAAGCTGTTTAAAGTACCTGTATAACCGCTGGGGACGATCCGATAAAACACTTAAAGCCTCATCATCACCCATTGAACCTATTGGCTCTTGGGCATTTTCAGCCATTGGTTTTATAATCATGTTCAGATCTTCCAGTGTATAACCAAAAGCTTTTTGTTTTATCAAGAGCGATTTTTCATCAACTTTAACAGGCCCGGCTGGCTGAAACAAGCCCTTTAATTCAATACGGTTTTCTTCCAGCCACCGCCTATATAATTTCTGCCTTGATACGGACGCCTTTATCTCATTATCCTTTTTAACTCTTCCTATAGCAGTGTCTATTAAAATCATCTTTCCAGGTGCAAGCCGTCCTTTTTCTAAAACATCTTCCGGGGCTATATCAAGAACCCCCACTTCAGATGCAAGCACAACTTTCCCGCTTTTAGTAATTACGTATCGTGCTGGCCTTAAGCCGTTCCTATCCAAAACAGCACCT
This sequence comes from Elusimicrobiota bacterium, assembly GCA_042562855.1. Classification (GTDB taxonomy): domain Bacteria; phylum Elusimicrobiota; class Endomicrobiia; order Endomicrobiales; family JAPLKN01; genus JBHPNE01. The sequence continues at coordinate 81,290 of JBHPNE010000001.1, read as the reverse complement.
ATTTTTGTCCCATCGGTATAAGCTATTGCAGCAGGGCCGTCCCAAGGTTCCATAAATGCAGCGTGAAATTCATAAAAACCACGTTTATCAGTACTAATATGATATTTGGTTCCAAAAGGTTCAGGAATCATCATCATCATAGCATGTTCAACAGATCTCCCGGATGAAACCAGCAATTCATAAGTATTATCGAATACGGCAGAATCGCTGCCCCCTTCCATAATAATGGGAAATAATTTTTTTATACCCTTGCCAAACAGTGGTGATGATAACGTTGCTTCACGTACTTTCATATTATTAATATTTCCCCGCAAGGTATTTATCTCACCATTGTGGGCAATATTGCGGAACGGTTGTGCAAGTGGCCATGAGGGAAATGTATTTGTGCTGTATCGTTGGTGCACAAGCGCAAAAGCGCTCTGAAAACTTTTTTCTACCAGGTCAGGATAAAAACTTTCAAACTGAGGAGCAACAAACATGCCTTTATAAACTATGGTCCTTGATGAAAAACTTGGAATATAAAACTCTTCCATAGACAGTTTTATGCTTATTGCGGCTTTTTCCATTCGTTTTCTTGAAATATATAGTTTTCTTTCCAGCTCGTCGCCAATTAAATTGGGGAAATTTGTAAACACCTGTCTCATAAACGGCATAGTCCTTTTCGCTATTTCACCAAGGCAATCCGAGCATACAGGAACATCACGCCAGCCAATAACACTGCCCCCTTCCTGCTGTATAATGTTTGTTACCTCTTTTTCTATATTATTTCGGACTTTCTTATCCTGCGGTAAAAAAAGAAAACCTACTCCGTAGTTACCCTTATCAGGAAGGTTAAATCCCAGTTTAGCACATTCCTCATAATAAAAACGATGTGGTATCTGAAGAAGCATTCCAGCCCCGTCACCTGTTTTCAAATCACCTCCAATAGCTCCTCTGTGCACAAGATTTTTTAAAACGGTAACGCCGTCTTTTATAATTTGATGCGAGGCTTTGCCTTTAATATCAACAACAAATCCTACGCCACAGCTGTCATGTTCAAATGATTTATCATATAATCCAAAATTCTTCATTCTTTTTTACCTATATAACAAACGCCCTTTTGCTCCGGGGAATTTACATTTAAATAAATACAACTACTCTGCTGTTCCTGTGACAAATCTATAATACGTACAGCATTAGACCATTTAGATTCACCCGGAAGAAGCTTTTCCAATTGATTATGTGCTGTCTCCAAAAACTTTTTATTTATAAAGTTATCACTTCCCGCAGGATGAATGGCCATATAAAGCATATCCAACTCTACAATGTCATTGAAGAAATGGGTTCCAAGCGAAACATCCGGGACAAGGCCTTCATGCATTTCTGTAATCTCGCATAGAACCGAAACATTATTTATCTCGCCAAACTCAACGGGAACACCGAGCGAAGGAGTTGTAGTTCCCCATCTGCCCGGCCCTATAAGCATAATGTTTTTTTTCTCCTGTTTATTTTCAAGATTAGTCAACTTTCCTATTAGCCGTGCAATCGAATAGCGGTCAGGCATGGACATATGTCCATAAATAGAAGGAAGAATATAAATCAACCTGTCAATTACTATCTGCACACTATTGCCGATTATGGGGCCTTTTGTTCTCAATATTAAATTCTTCTCCTGTATCCTCCCAGGTTCCCTTACTATATAAGTTCCTCTTTTTACCTGAAAGGGGCGGCATTGCAAAAGATTAATCTTATATTGTCCATTACTTAAAAAATTGGATGTAAACTCAATATCAACAGGATATTCATAAGCGTCCTCAATTGTTCTTAATATCCTACGCATATCCTGTGCAAACTCTGTATTAGAAAAAAGGCCGTCAAATGTAATGATCCATGAAAATATATCATGAATATTTCTTTCTTTGGCTCTTTTCTCCATCTCATTATCACGTATGGCAAAAAGATCAAGTTGTAATTTGGAAATATTTTTTGCCAGATCCTCAAAGTGTCTTGATACAAGCTGGTTAGCCTTAAGGTCTAAGATATCAATCTTTTTCTGTGCATATTTTCTATCATCGTCTATGTTTGCTGAGGGCCTTTTCTTAGGTTCGTTTAGCGCTGCAATACATGTGTAATCGTCATCACTGCGGTTCACTGCTCTTGTCCCTAATCCAAAGACGAGACGAAGCACTCCGGCCTTAGGATCAATATCCTGGCTCCACGCAAACGGATTATATGAAAATCCTACACCTGCAATCTGAGGAAAGAACGTGTCATTATAAACAGAGCCTGAAACCCGCTGAACAAGAAGTGCCATCTGTTCATCACGGTCTAAAAGGCCTCTTTGAGCACGATATAACAATGCATCACGGTTCATAGTGCTTGCATAAACAGCGCGCACAGCATTCATAAATCCCTCAAGCCGTTCCTGCGGGGTGCCCTGATTCGCACAAAACACACTCTCATACTTTCCTGAAAAAGAGTTTCCGTATGCGTCTTCTAAGAGACTGCTGGAACGTACAATAATTGGCGACTGCCCAAAATAATTTAATATTTCCACGAATTGATCTTTGATATCGCTCGAAAAATCACCGGAAAGCATTCTTTGCCGCACATCTTCAGCACCTTCTAATACATTGTCTTCATGCCTCTGTTTCCACCGTGGCCACCAGCAGCCGCTCTGGACTAAATATGTATAAAAAACATCTGAGCCAATATAAAAACTGTCATGCGGCTCCAATTTTTCTTGCCAGTACTTTTTATTGGAACGTTTTAAAATAGCGCGGGCTAAAAGCATTCCTACTGTCTTACCTCCTATGAGCCCGGTTCCTATCATATGTTTGCCAATATCTATAAGGTCAGAAAGTTCAAAATATTTTTCTGCCAATTTTATAACTCGTTCATCTCTTGTTACAGCCATTCTTAATAGACGTTGAAAATACTTTTCATATTCCTTATCAAACTTTTTGCTTTTGACAATATCTTCATCCAACCCTTCTTGAGGTGACTTTGAAGAAGAGATGGTTTCATGAATCTCACGTGCTTTTGAAAATACTCTGATCCACATATCCCGCCTGCTTACAGAGAAATCAAGCCAGGGATGTGATACCTCTTCAAGTATTTCTGAAATTATAGTACTACTTGTTTCAGGTTTAAGCTCTCTATCTTTCCAGTGATGAAGCATATACATAGTCGGAGTATGTCGTTTATAAACCTTGAGTGGCTGCAAAAACAAATCATTTTTATTACGATAAACATCTATAATCACCTGAGCAGTATTATGTATGGCATTAATAGTTTGCGAGGTATGATGATTCCTTAGAAGAGCAAAATATGTTACAGTTTCATAATCATAAAGATAGGGACAGGTAAGCATAAAAAAATTAGCAAGCATTCGGTCACTATACCAATCCACTGTAAGCTCTGACAAACAATCAAAAACATAAAATACACCTGTACCATATTTTTCTATAACATTAAAAATCTCTGCTATAAATGATTCAAACCCATCTTCAGGGTGAAGGGTATAAACTTCAGCGTTAACTCCTTCAGGTAACAATGAAGAGTGCTCTGCAAACCGGAAATAGATCAGCTTGTTTCCTTTTTTGTATGCATCGCTTAAGAATGGATGTACAAAAAGGATATAATCTTCAATAGAGTCCATCTGCCAGACAATATTATCGCCTGGCATTACGTTCTGAATTACATTATCCAGCTCAGGAAGCCCGGTACTCATTAATGAATAAACTTTTCCCATAATAATATTTTCCTATACGTAGCTAATAATTTTTATTTTATCATTTTCTACTTTTATTTTCTATTGCCGATTTAATAAAATCACTAAAAAGTGGGTGTGGACTTGTCGGGCGTGATTTAAATTCAGGATGAAATTGAGTTCCTATAAACCATGGATGATTTTTTAGTTCAACTATCTCTGCCAGATTCTTATTTTCATATTTTCCGGTAATGACCATTCCGAACTGTTCAAGTTTTTTTCTAAACTTATTGTTTAGTTCATATCTGTGCCTGTGACGCTCATAAATCAATGATTTTTTGTACGCTTTATTTGCCAGCGAGCCTTTTATTAACTGGCATGGATACTTACCCAGCCTCATTGTTCCGCCTTTGTTTGATATTTTCTTTTGTTCTTTCATTATATCAATAACAGGATAAGGTGTTTTAGCATTAAACTCCGTACTATTTGCATTTTTTAAGCCGCATACATTCCTTGCAAATTCAATTACAACACACTGCATCCCAAGGCAAATCCCGAAAAATGGTATTTTATTCTCTCTTGCATAACATACAACATTTATTTTTCCTTCAATACCCCTGTCCCCAAATCCTCCGGGAACCAATATGCCATCAGCTTTTGAAAATTTTTCGTTCAGATCATCTTTTTCCACATCTACATAACTTATATTGATCTTAGCATTATTTGCCCACGCACCATGAGTTAAAGCCTCCCATATACTCTTATATGAATCTTTTAATTCTGTGTATTTTCCGGCAACCGCTATATTTACTGTTTTTTTGCAGCTCTTTATATTTTTAATAACTTTTTTCCAATTGTTAGAATTACTTTTTCTACAATTAATATGAAGCATGTCAACTATCAACTTATCCATACCCTGATCTTTGAGCATAACAGGAACTTCATATATGCTCGTATCAACATCTTTTTCCTCGATTACTGCATCTTCACGGACATTGCAGAACAAAGCTATTTTTTTCTTCATATCCGGTGTCATGCGCCTTTCTGTCCTGCATACTAATACGTGTGGAGCTATTCCTATTTCCCTGAGTTTTGCAACACTCTGTTGAGTAGGTTTTGTTTTCATCTCCTGAGCAGCGTTAATGTAAGGAACAAGTGTTACATGGACATAACACACGTTATCATGGCCTACATCATGCCTCATTTGGCGTATTGCTTCAAGAAACGGTAAGCCTTCTATATCGCCGGTTGTACCTCCTATCTCAACAATAACAATATCGTTGCCTCTTGAGGCTTTTTTTATTCTGGATTTTATTTCATTTGTTACATGAGGAATAACCTGCACAGTATTTCCCAGATAACCTCCTTCTCTTTCTCTTGAAATTATTGTTTCATATACTTTACCGCTGGTAAAATTACTGTCTTGCGACAAGTTTATATCAAGAAACCTTTCATAGTAACCTAAATCAAGATCTGTTTCTGCTCCATCATCTGTTACAAATACCTCGCCATGCTGGAAAGGACTCATTGTGCCTGGATCAACATTCAGATAAGGATCAATCTTTATAATATTAATTCTTAATCCACAACTTTTAAATAGACTGCCTATTGAAGCAGCAGTAATTCCTTTTCCTAATGAAGATACCACACCACCAGTTACAAAAATATATTTTGTCATTAATTTCCCTCCAATTATTCTGCTTATCTTTCCAGCACACAAAGAAAAAACGCCCTCAAAATTTCTAAAACTATCTTAGAAACCGAAGACGTCTATGTCTTAGATCCTTTTAAGCTTCTTCGCTTAGAATACAAATAAAAAAGTCCCCAAATCGTCAGCGATTTGAGGACCTCTTTGTCCTTCTAATTAATAGCTTATCATAAACAATATTTTTTGTCAACTCCAATTGGCAAAAGTTCCGAAATAGTAAACAGCATGGTAGGGTAAGAAACTCCCATATTCTTATGGGGTATGACTATAAGGATGTTAAAACAGGACGACGGCTGGGGTGTCCAAAAAGTGTCCATATTATATCCTAATAGGTTGAGATTGGTTAACCTATAGCTCTCTTACCTGTATCACCCGAACCTATTCTTATGCATTCCTTAAGGTCGAGAACGAATATTTTCCCATCGCCAAACTTTTCACCTGTTTTTGCTCCTTTTCTAATAGAATACACCGCTTTCTCAACATATTCATCGTTAACGGCTATATCTAAACGCACTTTTCTTAATAAATTACCTGTTTCCTTAACGCCCCTATAAATTTCTGTAACACCTTTTTGTCTGCCGTGTCCAAGGACTTCAGTAACAGTAATAAGATTTATGTCGTTCGCATAAAGCTCCTTTTTAACTTCTTCTAACTTATACGGTTGAATTATTGCAATTATTAGTTTCATATTTTCCTCCTTATTCAATTACAGTATATGCGCCTTCATGATGTTCAGCCAAATCTAATCCTAAGGCCTCATCTTTTTCACTAACACGCATTCCTACCATTAGATCAACAACCTTATACAGTATTACCGTTACTACCAAAGTATACAGAGTCGTTGCTCCTACAGCTATTAATTGAATTTTTAGCTGCTCGAAATTCCCAAAGAACAACCCATTTGCTCCACCTGCATTTACAGCTACAGAAGCAAACAGCCCCGTAGCAATAGCTCCTACCATTCCGCCTATTCCATGAACTCCGAAAGCATCAAGCGAGTCATCATAGCCCAACTTTGGTTTAACCATACTGACCATTACAAAGCATACTACACTGACTAAAACACCTATAGCTATACTTGATAATGCGCTGACAAAACCAGCGGCAGGTGTGATAGCAACGAGCCCTGCTACTGCGCCGGTAACAATACCGAAGATTGTGGGTTTTCCATTCAATATCCATTCAAGGAAAGCCCATGTCAGACCCGCAGCAGCTGCAGCTGTATTTGTAACAACAAAAGCATTCACAGCTATGCCGTCAGCAGCCAAAGCACTTCCTGCATTGAATCCAAACCATCCGAACCACAATAATCCAGCACCTAAAGCCGTGAAGGGCAAATTATGAGGAGGCATTGGCTTATTCTCATAACCCTTTCTCCGCCCTAAGAAAAGCGCCATAACTAAAGCTGCTACCCCAGCATTAATATGAACAACAGTTCCTCCGGCAAAGTCCAAAGCACCAAGCTGTCCTAACCATCCTCCAGGACCCCAGACCCAATGACAAACCGGATCATAAACAAATGTAGCCCACAACAATGAAAAGATTATAAATCCAGAAAACTTTATCCTTTCAGCAAAAGCACCGATTATAAGTGCCGGTGTTATGATCGCAAACATCGCCTGAAATATCATAAAAGCCTGATGCGGTATAGTTTCCGAAAAATTTGCATACGGTTCAAGCCCTACACCATTAAGCCCCATCCACTGCAACCCGCCGATAAACCAGCTACCTTCCGAAAAAGCCAAACTGTAACCAAACAGCACCCACTGCAAACTCATAACACCCATTATCGCAAAACACTGCATTAAAACACCTAAAACATTTTTCTTCCTGACCATGCCACCGTAGAAGAAAGCAAGTCCCGGCGTCATTAACAATACTAAAGCGGCACATATCAGAATAAAAGCTGTATCACCTGAATTCATTTTTTTACCCTCCTTTTTTAGAATCCCAAACTAAATCCGCCATATACTCCACCTTTCTGATTACCGATAGAATCTTCTGATAAATCTCCTGACGTGTACACATAATAGATCGATGGAGACATTGTTACTTTTTCGGAAATTTCTACTTCCGAACCTAATCCAACTGTAATTACAGATCCGTTCATGAATGTTCCGTAATCGCTATACGTGCCCATGCTCAAAGACACGCTTATTGGAAGTTCTGTAATCTTGCCAATATCTTTTCCCAAATCTACTACTGTATAACTACCTTTTAATCCGTCAGCGTCATCGTAGTCATTATAATAAGTGACTCCGAAAGATATGGGAAGTTCATTTAAGGAAAATCCTGCAAACACCTCATCCGTTCCGGAAAAAACTGTAGAAGGAAATTCATAGGAAACATATCCGAGTGAAATACCGACTTTTCCAAAATCCCTACTGTATGAAACAGTAATATCTACTTCATTTGATGCACCGGAAGAATCTTTGTCGGAAACCGGCATACTGCTCCAAAATCCAAAACTAAAATCTTTACAACCTACTGTAAAACCCGGCTGCACTACCAGATCTGTATCCAATGTCTGACCTCTCCACATGTAAGAAGAGAAATAGTCCAATGTCCCAGAAACCGACACCTCAGAACCGGAAAACAAAGGACTTGCATAAACAAACTGACTTGTTGTAAAAACTAACATCAATACTAATGTCATAATTCTTTTTTTCATCTAAATCTCCTTTGAGTGTTTTTGATGAGATTTGTCCCTTGGGAGACATTCTCCTTTAAAATTTTAAAATACTTTGCTACCACCGTTGGTGTTTAAGACCAATAAAAAAAGCCCTCAGCTCTAAATTTACTTTAGAACCAAAGACTTCCATGTCTTAAAACTTTCTAAGCTTCTTTGCCAAGACTTACAATAAAAAAGTCCCCAAATCGTCAGCGATTTGAGGACCTCTTTGTCCTTCTAGTTAGAAGTCTATCATAAACAATATTTTTTGTCAACTCCAATTGGCAAAAGTTCCGAAATAGTAAACAGCATGGTAGGGTAAGAAACTCCCATATTCTTATGGGGTATGACTATAAGGATGTTAAAACAGGACGACGGCTGGGGTGTCCAAAAAGTGTCCATATGAGGTTCAAATAGGTTTAAATTGGTTAAGATAGGTTAAAGTCAAATTGATTTGATTTTACAGGCAGATTCTACTTTTCCGTCTTAGGCTTAGTGCCCCTCTCAATCGGTTTAAATAAGCTTTATCTGAACTGTGTGCTCTTTGTTATCGTTAACTAGCGTAAGAAACGATTCATCCTGAGCGTGACCGTCCAAAACTACGTGATCTTTTTTATTACTAGCATTTTTGGTCACTGTAATATTGTATAGAGTATTTTTGTATTTGTAGTGTATTTTATAAGATTTCCAGTCTTTTGAAATGCAAGGCTCAAAATACAGCTTATTTGCGCTTATTTTTATACCTAACAAGTACATGATTATCAACTGATACATCCATCCTGCAGAACCACTGTACCATGTCCAACCGCCCCGCCCTTCGTTAGGCGAAACAGCATAAACATCCCCCGCCATAACATATGGTTCTACTCTATATTTGTTAATTCCGTTTTCATCAGTTGAATGGTTTATTGGATTTATTAGAGATAGTAGTTCACTCGCTTTTTCACTATCACCAAGAATAGCAAAAGCCATAACAGCCCATACAGCCGCATGAGTATACTGTCCGCCATTTTCCCTAACCCCCGGCACATAGCCCTTAATATAGCCTGGGTTAAGGTCAGATTTATCAAATGCCGGGTCGAAAAGTTTGATTAAGGAATTTTTTCTATCAACTAGACGGTTGTCAACTGAATCCATAGCTTGTTTGGACCGTTGCAAATCTCCAGCTTTTGATATTATTGACCAGCTTTGAGGAATTGAGTCAATCTGACATTCCATATTTGAAGCAGACCCCAAAGGATCACCATTATCAAAATACGCACGTTTATACCACTGGCCGTCCCATGCATTTTTTTCAATATTTTCTTTCAAATTTTCTGCTTTATTTAAGCATGTTTTCGAAAACTCTTTATCACCATGCATTTCAGATATTTCAGAAAACGATATAAGTACACTATAAAGGAAAAATGCAAGCCAAACACTTTCTCCCTTTCCTTTTGCACCTACAAGGTTCATCCCGTCATTCCAATCCCCATGACCCATAAGAGGCAATCCATGCTCACCAAATTTTAAGGCCCGCTCAATTGCCAAAACACAATGTTCATAAAGCGTGCCCGTTTCACTGGATTTTTTAGGAATATCAAAATAGGATTCAGTATCAGGTTTAACTAACGGTCCTTCAATAAAGGGTATTATTTCATTTAAGATTCCTTTGTCCCCTGAGGTTTTTACATAGTGACACGCAGCAAAAACCAGCCACAGATAATCGTCAGAACAATGGGTTCTTACCCCTCTTCCCGATGGCGGATGCCACCAATGCTGCACATCTCCTTCTATAAATTGATGTTGTGCAAAATCTATTAAAATATTTTTTAAAATACCGGGATCGGAATAAACAAGAGACATTGCATCCTGTAGTTGATCACGAAAACCAAAAGCGCCTCCGGACTGATAGTATCCGCTTCTTGCCCAAATACGACATGCTAACGCCTGATACTGCAGCCATCCATTTGCTAAAATATTCACAGATTTGTCAGGAGTATCAACCTGTAATACCCCAAGACTACGTTCCCAATAATGTATTACTTTATCTAATTCTTTATGTACTGAAACAGCACCTTTAAATTTATGAATAATGCTTTTTGCCTCATCTATACTTTTGCCTGCGCCTAAAGTAAATATTATCTCTCTTTCGTCGTTGTCAATTAGGTCAAACTTAACCTGCATTGCCGCACAAGCCTCAGAACCGGCTCCGACTTTTCCTGACAAACGTTCCCTCAGCATAATTTCAGGATTGGCAAGCGTTCTGTTTCTTCCAATAAATTCTTTTTTGTCGCCGCTGACGCTCCTTGTACTATCATTAACATCCAGAAATGCCACTCGTCCGTGGAATTCCTTGTTATAAGGATTGTACGCAATGAGAGCTCCGCTTTTAGGGTCAAGCTCTGTAACAATGTGCATATGTGTTTTTTGCCTTAAGTCGCCCAGTATTAATTCGTAATAACCTGTTGCCGAAAGTTTTCTTTTTCTTCCAGACCGATTTTTTATCCTTAAGACTCCAAACTTAACAGGAGACTCTAGTGCAGTATATACCGTTAATTCCGTTTCTATTCCTTCTTGCGCGTGTTCAAAAATACTGTAACCGAACCCATGACGACTTACGTATGGCGTTTTTCCGCGGGCTGGCAAGGGCGTGGGAGACCAATAATCTCCCGTTTCCTCATCACGAACATACATTGCTTCACCGCTTGAATCCGTAACGGAATCATTTTTCCATGGGGTAATTCTGAATTCATGAGCATTTTCGCTCCACGTGTAAGCTCCTCCACTTTCCGATACTACCGTACCAAAATTTGGATTAGCTAAAACATTTGACCATGGAGCAGGTGTAGCTCTATCTTTTGAGGTTATAATTACATATTCTCGGCCATTTTTTGAAAACCCGCCAAACCCATTAAAATAAAGCAAGTCTTTTCTGTTAGGTTCAATATTAATAACTTTTTCTTTTTCTTGTCTTTTTGTAGGAGTGAAAGGCAAAACATTCAGCTTTGAATGACCTCTGCGTTCTAACTGCTCTTCTAAGGATCCTCCTCTGTCAGTAATAACGATGCGTGCAACTGTCTGCATGAGTATCTTATCCTCATTGGACATCTGATCTGCCCGTCGTATAAAAATCCCGCCGGGCTTGTTTAGTGTTTGAGATTCAATCCCTGCTGTAACCAAGCCAACTATTTGATCATTAAGGAGATCTCTATACACAGAATGATCCTCATTCCATATCAAAAGATCAACCATAAGCCCTTTCATTCGCCAATATTCATGCGCCTGAACGATGTGTCTTAGAATATCCATATTTGCCTGGTCTTCTATCCTAAGTAGCACAATTGGTATATCGCCGGAAATGCTATACCCCCAAAGGTCAGATTGGCCTCTCGTATTTTGCTTTAAGATATTCGCATTTGCTCGCCAAGACGCATTTATGTATATTAAAGAGCTGGCCAAGCGGCCGTATAACTGTGCATCAGATTCCGTTGCATTAATCTGCTGGAGCTTTATCTGCGCCTGCGTCCATGCTAAATCAAAAACTCTGTCCGCTAAATTCTTATCGCGATATTTGTCTATCAGATAACTGGCCATTTGCTTTGTTTCACTCACGCCGGTTATATAGTCTATGGTTGCTGATTCATCCGGCTCAAGAATTACACGGCAGCGTATAGAGACAATAGGATCTAAAACTGAGCCTTCGCTATTGCTAAGCTTGTCAGAATCAGTCATAGCAAAAGGTCTTACTAGGCTTTTGCCGCGTCCGATGAATTTTGCCCTGTCTGTTTCGTATGTTGCACCTTCGGTTGTTTCTCCGTGAACCGCCATTAAATGCAGCATCCAGGGCATCTTTTCGTTCTCTGATCTTGGCCGGCGATTGCATATTATTGCTTGTTTTGAAAAATCTATTTGTGTTTGGATAAAAAGACTGCTGAATGATTTATGAGAATCGTCTTCTGACTGAGAAGCAATTACAACTTCCGCATAACTTGTAAATTCAATAACACGTCTGGTGCGTGATTGATTCACAACGGTGGTACGCCTAATCTCAATATCATCTTCGGGAGAAACTACTATTTCTGTATACGTCTCTATTTCATGATCCTTTCTTCTTAATTCTGCTTTAGATTGTGAAAAAATAGCTTCATAATATTTCGACTTTGTTTGTGTAGGTTGGAAAGCTGTGGACCAAAATTCACCGCTTTCGACGTCTCTCACATAAGTAAAATTGCCCCACTTGTCCTGCACTGAATCTTCGTGCCATCTTGAAACTGAAAAGTTTTTCCACTTACTGTATCCTGCCCCTGAGTTTGTAACCATCACATTGTATTGACCGTTAGTTAAAAGATGTACTTCGGGTGCGGCTGTATTAGGATTTGAAAAAACACGCATAAGTGTTTCTTTTTCCTCTACACTTCGCAAAATCCCCGTGACTTCTGTATCATAAAGATAGGGAACAGTTTTTGGAACACGTTCTTGAAGAAGAAGCTCAGTAGCCTTGCACATTGGGTCCATTAAAAAACGTTTTTGCATAGGCTGATTTAATAATAGATAAGACAGCGAGAGAAAGCTCATGCCTTGGTGATGCGCCATAAACGATTCGACTATCGAATATGATTCGTCGGATGACACTCTTGAAGGCGTAAAGTCTATAGCTTCATAAAAACCATATATCCCTTCAAAACCTTTGTCTGACATTACTTCCAAATTCTCGCAAGACTCTTCCGGACTCACCATTAGGCCCATCATCGAAGCATAGGGAGCGATTACAATGTCTTCAAATAATCCGCGCTTGAATCCTATTTCGGGAATACCAAAACTACGGTATTGATAATTCATGCTTGCATCAATTATGTTGTACCCTGATTCAGATACTCCCCAGGGGACATTTCTTTTTTTTCCATATTCTTTTTGGGTTTTAATTACCGCTTTATAAGTTCTGTCTAAGAGAGTATTCTCATAATTCGGCATAACCAAAAGAGGCATAAGATATTCAAACATGGATCCGCCCCAGGATATTAATACGGGGTCTCCGGCAGTCTTTGTAAGAAGCCTGCCTAAAGAAAACCAATGTTCTTGAGGTATTTTACCTTGCGCAATCGCTATAAAACTGCATAATCTTGCCTCTGAAGCTAGGAGATCATAACAGCTTGCATCTGTTTTTCTTTGATTTACGTTGTATCCAATATAAAACAAGTGTGAGGTTTTATCGTATAGGAAATCATACTCAATATCTGAAAATTCGTTACACTGCTTTATAATGGTTTCAATTTCAATGATTCTTTCATTTGCATGATCACTTGCATTTTTAACAATACTTTTTAAATTAATCATCCAGTCTTTTTCACTTTCTGCCTCTGTATCACTGCTCGCATCGATATTGCTTGTTACTTTATCTAACAAGGGCAATAGATCATTTTCTAACACAGAAATTTCTCTTAAAGTAGGGTTGTAATCCAATTCCTTTAATTTTTCCCTAAGTCTATTAAGATCCTCTTTTTGTTCATCAGTACCTCTGGTCCATATGTCAGAAAGTGGTTGTGAAATTTTTATCCAAGGAGCAATAAATGCCGTATCATTAATATAATCATAACACTGCAGTTCTAAAGCTTTGGCCCACCATTGAAGTTCATTAGAATCTTTCAAAGGAATAACTCTGATTATTTCCTGTACGTCAAGCGTAATACGGCGCAGCATCGCATAAAATGGTGTGAGACTTTCGGGTTCAGTTTTTAGCTCGTTTTGTATCCGATTAATTATTTCTGCTACTTTTTGTATATCTTTATTTTTCTCTTTTGATTTTAAAATATTATTGGTGTTATCATACAGCAAGCGCAGTGTATCAGAAATTCCTTCAAAGACAGTTTTTGAAAAGATCTTTTTATCAATCAATTCTATCAATCCCATTCGCAAAACAATCAGGTGGCCCACCAAATTTCCGCTGTCAACCGTAGAAACATATAGAGGCTGCTGAGGTATTAACGTCTGAGTGTTGTACCAGTTGTAAAAATGCCCCCTAAATCTATCAAGCTTTCCCATGCTATTTAAGGATTTTTTTAAACGGTTAACAAGTTTTCCGGGTGAAATATATCCAAAATCATGTGCGGTAAGTTTCGATAACAAGGCCAAGCCCATATTAGTTGGAGATGTACGATGGGCAACTACTTTAATTGGGGATTCCTGAAAATTATCCGGCGGCAGCCAATTGTCATCAGCTGTTACGAAAGTTTCAAAAAACCTCCATATTTTCCTTGAAAGATTTCTTAAATATATTATTTGCTTGCCGGATAGTTTAACATCTTTTGTTGAGATTGGTTTACTAAGCCACCAAGCGAAAAAAGGCGACAAAAACCATATACAAAGAAGTGTCTGTTCAGCTAAAGCTATTTGAAGTTTCCCGAAATAATAAAACAATAAAATAGAAGCAGCTATTGATGGGGATATATACATAACACGCAGGAAACCGAAAGCTGATGTTGGAGTACTGGATTCGCCGGAAGTTCTCCATTCCAAAAGTCTCCTCTTTGATATGAACATTCTCCATATCGTAGATATGATTGCATTCAGGCTAAAAAAAGCATCATAAATTACAAAACCAATGATGAACATAAACTGGAACAAATGTTTACCCAGTAGGCCCAGTATTGAACTAATATGCGATTTCAGTTCAAGATCTTTTGGTTTTCGCACTATTGGGACCATAGACATAAAAAACATGGGCAAAGCTACAATACCCATTACAACCAATGTCCAAAACCATGCAGGTTTGAATAAAATCCAACCTAAAATAAAAAGCATTGATGTCGAAAAAGAGACGATACTGCGTCTCAAATTATCGTAAATCTTCCATTTTGAAATTAATGAAATAGGATTTTTGTATACTTTAGAATCAAAACCGGGAACTTTAAATAGAAGCCATTTAATAATCTGCCAATCACCTCTCATCCAGCGATATCTTCTGCTGACATCTTTAATATAACTGTACGGATAAGCCTCGTACAGTTGTACATCTGTTATTAAACCTGAACGCGCATAACAACCTTCCAGCAAATCATGGCTTAAAATTAAATTCTCAGGGAAACGTTTATCTAAAGATCTCTCAAAAGCATCTACATCATATAACCCTTTGCCTATAAAAGAACCTTCTTTAAACATATCCTGATATACATCAGACGCAGCCCTTGTATAAGGATCAATACCCGGTTCGCCCCCGAATATTCTTACAAAGTGAGACACTTTATTTCCCGGATAGCTTACATCGACTCTTGGCTGCAAGATCCCGTAACCTTTTGTGACCCTTTGCAATGCTTCATCATAGTAAGCCTGGTTCAGGGGATGTGCTATTGTTCCGATTAATTGGTGCGCAGCATCTCTTGGCATTTGAGTGTCCGTATCAAGCGTAATAACATATTTAACGTCCTGCAGTATGGACACGTCACCTACTATTTTGGAAAATTTTTCCTTTCCGCCTCCCCTAAGTAACATATTTAGATCCGAAAGTTTTCCGCGCTTGCGTTCATAGCCCATCCATATCTTTTCCTGTTCATTCCAAAGCCTTGGTCTGTGAAAAAGAAAAAATATTTCACCAGCTTCTCTCGCATATTTCTTATTTAATCTCTTAACTCCGCTAACGGCAAGATTTAATAATGTCTCATCATCAGGTATCTTCTCTTGTTTTGCATCAATGAAATCTGTTAGCAGCCCGAAATGAAGACTCGGGTCATTATTTGCAAGGTATCTGACTTCCAATCCTTCCAATAATTCTTCCACGCCTTTGGCATTATTTAGCATCGTCGGGATCATAATCAATGTATGAAATTGGGGTGGTATTCCTTTTGAAAAATCCATTTTTGGAAGATCGTTCGGTTTAATAAGCATTGTTACTAGCCAATTCACAATTGAAACCGCAAGCTGACTTGTTGCAAAAAGGAGTAATACCGCAGCAATCCACAAAAGAGGCCCTCTCAAGCCGAACGCATAGCCCTGAACAATTATGACAGCTGTAGCGAACAAATTAATAACTAACATCGGTAAGAAATACAAAATGCCCGAAAGAGTGTTGCCTTTGGTCTGCATAATTTCGGAAAACTTTAGCCTAATATTTATAAGTTTTGCAAATCTCTGGAATCCTCCCCCTATTAAGTGATACCCTATATGAGAAGCCCTGTCGTTATATCCATTATCTTTCATGCAGTTCTGAGCTGTTTGTACAACTTTGGATGCAACGACATGTTCCTGCAGTTTACTTCGTGTTGCAACTGCCTCAATAACGTGACGATAACGGTCCCTGGTAGCAAAATCCATGCCTGAGTAAGCCCCGGAAGGATCTTTGCGCAAAACTTGTTCAACCAAACTTAATTCCTCAACAAAATCCCGCCAATCAGCAGATTCAAGAAGTCTTAAAGACGCGATACTGTTTGAAATTGATACCTGATCAGAAGCTTGCCTTTGACTGGCTAATTGAAGCATTTGGTCAACAGTTTGTCCTTTTTCTGCTAGTTTTTTCTCAAGCCAGGTCAAAGGAAGAGTTAATGTTGAGCTTAGGCCGTGAAGCCTTCTAACAAATTCAGAAACAAATGTACTCGACATTGGAGGATCGGCTTTGGCCATAGCAGCAATCTCAACTATAAGACTGTTGGCATCTTTATCAAAAACTTCTGTCATACGGTTTGACCAATAATCTGCCTTGTTTCTGTCTATCTGGGAAATTGTTAGACGAGATGCCACACGCCGAAGATTTTCAATTAAAGCAAGTCTAAGCATTATTGGTATTGCCCATAATTCACCCAGTCTTAAAGGAGCAATTGTCTGGTAGGATTTAATAAAACTAAGGAGGCCCTTTTCATCTATATGGCCGTCCCCGTGAGCAATAATTTCAGAGGCAATTTCATATACTCTCGGATGTCCGGCTAAGGGACCCTTCACAAGATGAGGTAATTCCTGGCTATAGCCTTTGGGGAGATGTCTTTGGGATAAGAGAATCTGCTCTTCAATAAGGTAAAAATTGTCTATCAACCATTCGCCGGCCATTGAAATGCGGCGTTTGGCTTTTCCTGCAGATTCCAAAAAATCCCTGGTCTTTAGCAATATGTATTCATTATTTTTTAATCTGGGGAGAAGCATTTCCGGAACGCGCTTTGAAGTTACTTCATGGCGGCCCGCAAGCATCTTAGCATGCTGTTCAAGCTGATCCACGTTGAAAAGTTCCGCTCTAAGCGGATGTTCGTCGCTTACCTTACGCGATAATAAAAGTTTATTGATGCGGGTTTTAATGTTTTTAAATAATTTCATTTTTTAAAAATACAATATTTTAGTCTTTCCTAATTCCGGCTTATTCTAGCAAAACTATTAAAAAAATAAAACCATTTGATAATTAAATCAAAAGGCTTTATTTTATTGATTTTTCAGTTCCTATTTATAAGAGTTTGGCAAACAGTACATCAAGCTTTTTTCCGATTTTTTTGCCGAAACGTTCAGATATTTTTTTTGTAAAAGCATCGCTTTTGAATCTCCCCTGAAGAGCCTTATACATAACTTGGGTTGAGGCAGTTTCAAAATCATAATTTAAATTCCTTATGTCTCCGCTGATAGGCAGATCAAAGGTAACAGTGTTTGATTCGAAAAATTCTGTAGCAACTTCCGCAGGAATACCGAATATTTTTTTGGAAGATATATCAAGGTTTAGCTTATTTATGCTTATGACATTACTTTCCGTGAGCCAATTATCTACACAATGAATATTGCTTCGAATTTCAAGGGTGCCGTTTTGAACGATAACTTCATCTCCTTCTCTAAACATCGGAGAAAAATAAGGAATGGAAACATTTTTTGCCTTGAATTCTCCTTCGAAATCAAGATTAGGCCTAACAGAATTAAACTGCAGGTCTAAATTTATAAAGCCCTTTTCAAATGAGGGTATGCTGGCAGATAACTCAACACTAAAAGGCCTATCCTCGTTAAATTTAACCGGCATATTTTTAATAGCAACGTTAAAATCGGAAAAAATCACCAATTCATTGGATTCGTCAATATCCGCAATAAACAGACCCTTGTGAATAAACAGATTTCGAGGACCCACGTTTAAGCTTCTAAGGCCTGCAATATATGAAAGCATTGAATCACTTTTTGATATGCCTTCTAACTTTGCGTTTAGTACGGGCTTGGCCAACACAACTTTTCTTATCAAAAGTTTACCGATAAAAAGGTCCTGTAGAGATATCTGGATTACAAAACTTGGCACAGTAAGAGCGGGTTTGGATGATACTTGAGGATAGGTTTCAATCTTAACATTCTTTAGTATTACTTTTCCGGTAATTGCTGAAATATTTATCTTTTCAATACTAATCTTTCTGTCAAATATTTCAGGTATTTTTTTATTCGCAATTTCCAACAAATAATTGCCCAGTAAACGCTGTATGCTAAAATTAATTAAAAGAACGGTAAAAACAATTCCAAAAACAAATGATAATGATAATTTCAAAAAACTTCCCTTTGGTTTAGTGATATTTTGCTCTTCCATATTTTAGTCCTTTTTCAAATTTTTGTTTATTATACAATATTTTAATACGTATAGGTCAAAAGTGTCATAAATCTTAGGTCGTTTTTTTCAGCTCCAACGGCCGGTTGTGAATTATATTCATCAACCAAGCTAAATTTTATTGAAATGTTTTTGTTTACAGGGTTTATGAACGATGTCTCGGAAAATATTCTAAAATTATTTATATCATCTAACGAATGATAAAACTTTACCTGCTGTGTAATTTTTGATGAATCAAATACCCCTTTTTCCAAAAACACCCTGGCTACCAATATTATGCCGTTATTTTCTACAGAAGATGTGCTGGTATATGCCGTGTAAACGTAACCGGCTCCGACTTCACCCATCAGCTTCCAATCTGGTTTATCTGAATGCCAATAACCCACACCGATTGAAGGAACTATTCTGTAGTCAATATTTGTAAAGCGGTCATGGTCAGTTTCAACTTTATAGAAGTTAAACCATCTCTTCTCTCCGAAACTAAATGCATAACGCACCATATTGTACCATCTTTCCGCGTCCAATTGGCCGCTGATTGCCGAATAATAAGTATTCCCGGAAACCGTAAATTCGTCACCGTTTGTTTTTCTGTTTGCAAATACATCTATTGCCAACTGCTGACTGTCAGTATTACCACTAAAACTGTTATACCCCAAAGAACTTTTGATTTCCCAGAGCTTTTCAGCTAACGCAAGCCCTTTAACTGTTGAAACCAAAATTGTAAAGATAATTAGTATTTTTTTCATATTATTCATTTTTATACCCAACGGAAATTATATAAATCGGCGTAGAATCCTTTGAAAGATTTAACAGCTCATGAACTCCTTCCTCTGAAAACGCAGCAACAGGTACAGAAGAAAGCTCTAGAGCAACTGCCTGTAGATGTATATTTTGAGCAATGTGTCCGGCTTCCATGTCTGCATATCTAATCCCGCGACTACCGTATCTTTTGGTTATATGCGAATAATTTGCACAAACAACGACGGTCATACCTGCATCTGAAATAAAACCCTGGCTATATGCCGCCCTCGACAACTCTGAGCGTTTATCTGCACTGCTGATTTTACCTAGAGAATGATTATCCGGATAATAAATGAATACTCCTTTGTTTGTAAGAACAAGCAACTCTATAGGATAAATTGCCCCAGCTGAAGGAGCGGAACGAAAACCCATGCTTTTGTTCGTAATTCCTTGGGCGGACCATAAAACTTGAGAGATCTGACCATTGTCGAGCTCTTTATTTATATAATTTCTTACAGACCTTCTTTTTAGTATTGCTCTTTCTAAAGAATAGGAACTGTCCAGTTTTGGCTGAGGCAAACTAACATTTTTTATTTCTCCTCCAAAAGCTTTTTGGAAAACCATTATTATACACAAATTTAAAAATAACGTAATGAGCTTTTTATTCATTTTTGCTCCCATTATATTTATTATACCAAAAATAGAATTAGTTTTGTAAAAATAAAAATATTTTGTTAAAATCGTGACATCATGTTTAAAATATTGTTCTTCATATCTGGTTTTGTTGCAATAGTTACGCAAACTCTTCTTTTAAGAGAAATGTTGGTTGTTTTTCAGGGTAATGAACTCACAATAGGCTTAATGCTATCCAATTGGCTCCTTGGAACCGCCGTTGGAAGCTATGTTGCAGCGACATATCCTTTCGGAGAAAAAATCACCGAAAGGGATGCATTATCAAAATCATTCGTCATAGCATTCATATTATTTATTGTCTCTTTCTTTTTAACCAGAAATATTAGAAATCTTTTTCAAGTTCTCCCAGGGGAAGGAATATCTCTAATTGCTTGTTTTATTATGTCACTATTTATTTATTTCCCGTTAAGTTTTATAATGGGCTCGCAATTCAGCACAATTGTCAGCTGGGCTAAAAAAGAAAAACCTGTATTTAAACTCGCCACTTGCTATCTTTGGGAATCTGCCGGATGCCTGGCCGGCGGCGTAATATTTACTTTCATTTTAATTCATACGCTTATTCCTTTTGCCATCGTTATATTGATCTGCACAGTGTGCTTGTGGGCTTTATATATGGTAACGAAACATAAAAACCAAGCAGTAATTTCTCTTATCGTTTTTATTTTCTTGGCACCATTTTTAACATCTACCATAGAAAAATATACTTTCGCTGAAATATTCCAAGGCTATAAAGTTGAAAAGTACACGGATTCATTCCAGGGAAAAATCAGCTCTGCAGTAAGAGATGATGAAAAGGTACTTTTTTCAAACGGAGTCCCTCAAATCAGCCTGCCAAACATTGATACGGCTTCTGCTGAGGAATTTGGCCATCTGTCTCTTCTGTTTCATCCAAATCCGAAATCAGTAATCTTAATTGGAGGTTCAGGAAAATATATTAGTACTATTTTAGACCATAAGGTAAAAAAACTTCATTATCTTGAAACTGATCCTGCATATCTGGAATTTCTATATTCATACTGGCCCAAAGAGGCAAAATACTCTCTGTCCGATCCAAGAATACAAATGAGCTTGGAAGACGGGCGCTCATATTTAAAGAAGTATGAGACAAAATACGATGTAATTCTAATTGGCCTGTCTTATCCTTTAACTCTATCATTGAACAGATTCTACACCTACGAATTTTTTAATTTAGCAAAAAGTAGACTGCTTAAAAACGGAATAGTTGCATTTACTTTGCCCGGATCGTCCGTATACGTAGATAAATATCAGGCAAGGCTCAATAACACTATATTAAACACCCTGCAAAAAGTCTTTAAACATACTGATCTGATACCCGGAGAAACTAACCTCTTTATAGGATCTGACTCTCCGATAGTTGCTCCAAGTGTTATTAAAGATCGTTTAAAAAAATTAAGACTGGATACGAAATATTTGAGCTCATCCTTGATTGATTACAAGCTAAATCTTGAAAGAAAAAACATACTTCTTTACCAAATCACAAGCTCTGTTGAAACCGCAATTAATAAGGATTTTTCCCCTAATGGAATGCTAAAAGCTCTATTATATTGGCAGTCTATATTTTCTCCTCATTTTACGCTCATTTATAAGTTCTTTGTGAACTACTCCTTGATAATTGTGGTCGTAATCCTATTTTTGCTTTCGCTGTCAAAAGTAAAAGCCCGCGGAACGGCCTTCAGTTCGGGTTTTGCGGGCATGAGTCTTCAGATGATAAGTATACTCGCGCTTCAAATAATCAGCGGAAATATTTACTATTGGATAGGGGTTTTGAGTGCTTTTTTTATGATTGGCTCAAGCCTAGGTGCATGGACTATGCAGTATAGATACCGATTGGAAAACGAAAATGTTCTACTAAAAACTGAAATTATTTTCTGCGTTTGGATAATTTTATGGTGGATTTTAATTAAATATTCTTTAGTCAATATTCCCCTTTTGTTCGTTCTGTCCGCAGGATCAGGATATTTCGTAGGCTTTGAATTCCCGATTATTTCATCAATTATGCGTAAACAGACCTATGAAAGAGAGGCATCCATAGGAGGAAAGGTCTACTCAGCAGACGTGTTGGGTGCTTGGTTCGCATCAGTTTTAGCCGGAACTCTTCTTATTCCGGCATGGGGAATAGAAAAAACGATCATTTGTGTTGTAATATTAAAAATCATTACTTTAAAATGGCTTGTACTGCCCTCATTTTTATCCCGCAATAAAGCCTAATGAAAGTTATGTTTGGCTTTATCTATTTGAAGAAGTAGAATTTTTGTGTCATATATGAAATATATTTTTACCTTCTTATCGTGTCTTCTTTTATTTAGCGTTCTTTATGCTGAGGAAGCCCGCTATTATGAAAAAATACAAAAAACTGACGTACAATGCCTCCTTTGTCCGCGTGAATGTTTCCTAAAAGACGGACAAACAGGTGTTTGTACGGTAAGAAAAAATATCGATGGGAAACTGCAAAGTTTAGTTTATGCAAAAGTGTGCTCCTTAAACCTAGATCCGATTGAGAAAAAACCTCTTTTCCATTTTTTGCCGCAAACAACAACATTGTCTATTGCAACAGCAGGATGTAATTTAAGATGTGTATTTTGCCAAAACTGGAGCATATCTCAAGCAAAACCAGAAAATGTAGTTTCACAAGAATTGTTGCCCGAAGAAGTTATTAAAATTGCTAAAGAAAAGCATTCTCCCTCAATATCCTATACCTACAGCGAGCCGACTGTTTTCTATGAATACATGTATGATACTGCTTTCCTTGCAAAAGAACACGGGATACGAAATGTGTGGGTAACAAGCGGATATATCAACCCTAAACCTCTGAAACAACTCTGCACTGTCTTGGATGCAGCAAACGTGGACCTGAAGGGTTTTTCAAAAAGAGCCTATAGAAAAGTTGCTGCTGCAAAATTTGAACCCGTTCTTGAAACATTAAAGATATTAAAAGAGAATGATGTCTGGCTTGAAGTTGGTTATTTAGTGGTTCCCACCTTAAACGACAGTCAGGAAGAAATACAGAAACTTTGTGATTGGATAGTTGAAAATCTGGGGGATAATGTTCCTGTTCATTTTTTGCGGTTTTTCCCAAGACATAAACTTACCAACTTACCCCCAACACCGGTAAAAACCCTAGAAACGGCGTATTCTATTGCAAAAGAATCCGGAATAAATTATGTGTATCTGGGAAATGTACCCGGTCACAAATATGAAAATACTTATTGTCCGAATTGCAAAAAGTTGCTTGTTGAAAGAAAGGGTTATTTTATAGAAGGGTTCCATATAAAAAAAGGTAAATGTATTTACTGCGGCCATAAAATATCTGGGATCTGGGAATAAGTCTTATTGCTTCTAAAAACAATGGAACAATTAATTCAAGGAACATTAACTGGTCTATCGGTCAATTTTTTTTGTATTGGAACATGCCTTCCCGTATTACTCCCCTTTTTATTATCTGAAAAAAGAAAAATAATTTTTCCTGTTGTATATTTTATGCTTGGCAGACTTACAGCATATATTTTGTTTGCCGTTGCCTCAGGAACTATAGGTATATATTTTAACGGCAGGATAGATCCCTTAATATTTTCTGCTCTTACACTACTTTTAGCTTTTTGGCTTCTTTTCTATGCATTCGGTAAAATAAACACAAGTTTTTCTTTCTGTGGGAATTTTTCCAGAGGTTTTTTTGAAAAGAATTTTCCGTTTTTTGCCGGTTTTGTTTTGGGGGTAAATATCTGTCCGCCTTTCCTGTTAGGATTAAGCGATGCTCTTCAAATGAAGAGCTTAATAAAACCTATTATATACTTCTTAGGGTTTTATTTAGGGTCAAGTCTTTGGTTAATATTTCTTTTATTTACTGAAAGGTTAACCGCTTTTGAAAGCGTAAAATTAATCGGCCGTATCGCGGCAATTGCTGTGGGGATATGGTATTTAGCCAGAAGTCTTTATACAATAGTTAAATTTCTATAATGTGATTTTACGCTTTTTTCGGTTTATAAATAAGAGATGCAACAATGCCGCATATCACAAACTGAGCAACTCCAAAAACAAACCACGTAAGCGCTAGTTTGTAAGATACTGGGTAAATTACATATTGGTTAAATATTCCAGGCAAAAGCATGAGCAAAGATATTATAGCGCCAAAACGCACCCCCTCAATAATTCCTTTACCTTCATAGCCCTTCGCAAAAATATAAACAAAAGTAAAAGAAAAAACGAGCGCAGTAATATACATTATCCACATTTTCTGCATCATATCCGCTCGCCAAATATTCTGCATTTTCATGTAAGTAGGTGCTAGAATCAATGAATGAACAGTAAAATCAACAAACTCATAAACAAAAAATACTGCAACTGCTGCGATAACAAGCTTTTTGTAATCCACAACCGCCTCCCTTACGAATAAGGATTTAAAATACTTGAACAATCCCATGATTTTCTCCTTAATGACAATGCCTCTTTTCATTTACAAAAAGAAGTGGAAATATTATATCGCTTAAGCAACATGGTATCCAGACTGCAAGAAACAAAAAGATGAATACCATTAAATATAGGAGCCAACTCATCTGATCGCCTGAAGCCATGATTATATGAAAAAGAGATGCCCAGGTACTCAATAGTACATGGCCGGCATGCGGCATTTTTGTTCTTGGGATAAAATATGCAGCTGCAATACCGGCAAATGCCAAGGGATTTACTAACCACCATTCTTCAATAAAACCGATATGCGCTTCCTTGTTCGGTAGATTTAATAATACTTCTCCGATATATGGAATTAAAGAATCGCTCAATGTAGCGATACCGACTGACCCCGTATAACCTATTAAAATCAGTGCAAAAATGTTACTTCTGCAGTTTTTCTTCCTATTGTATATTTCAAATAAAGAGGCTGTCACAAAAGCACTGAAAAAAACATGCATGGGATGAAGGACATAAAAAATATTGTATGATACATTGTACGGAAGTCTGTAAAAAAATATCATTAACACTATTCCCGTAACAGCCCCGAAGAATGTAAACGGTACATGTTCTTTCAATTCCTTTACAATTAATTTAATCATCCTAATCCTCAAACCTTTTTACAACTGCTTCTAGTCCTCTTTTTTTAGGCCCCTTCATTTCTTTTGAAGCGTAACCAACCGGAACCACCGCCATAAATTCTCCCTTTGGTTCTTCTAAAAATTCTAAAACATCATCTTTAATTAAAAAAAGAATTCCAAGCCATACAGCACCTATATCAAGAGAGGTTGCAGCAAGAAGGAGATTTTGAACTGCCGCGGCAGAACTTTGTATTTCCATTGTTCTAAAGAAATCATGCGATATATTTTTGTTTAGTTTAAAACGTTCTCCCCCGCGTTTCATAAGCTCACCGGAATTTGAAATAGCAATAACAACGGGTGCTTCCTGAATGCTCCTGGAAGCCATTCTCAAAAGAACCGAGGAAGTTTTTGGAAGTTGGGCGGCTTTATCGGTAATAAGGTTTACTAGTTCACTTTTTTTCTTTCCTTTGATTACAATAAAACGCCAGGACTGCTGATTGTGGGCTGAAGGAGCCTGATTTGCCGCCTGAAGAAGCGCATCTATATCCTCATCAGGAACTTGTTTATCTAAAAACACTCTTGTACTGCGCCTTTTCTTTATTGTTTGCAAAACCGCATTCTTACCCAACAGTGCATCCCATAGCTGCATAAGTTCTCCGCAAGTCTTTATTTGCTGCCTTTTTGTTCCAATTGTAGAGTCTTAGTTGTAATGTCTGCAACAGTTGAAGGTCCAAAATACTGTATAGGGCCGGGATAAATATAGTCTTCAGCTAAAGCCCAGCTTTCCCTGTTTTTAACCAATTCTTTAAACGGTGCTCCATCAAGCCTGACCAAAGCCTTTTGTATGACCGGCTTTTCTTTGCCTTTTCTTCTTTCAATGTTCATCATCATTGTTAACGGAATCCCGCCGCATTCCCACTGATTTGATTTTTTCACAAGCTTTCTTACGGAAGATAAGTAACCGGTAAGCCCGTTTAGTGCAAGCACTGACGCATTATATCCCAATGCATAAGTATAGTTCGCATCAAAATTTGACGGTGCTCCGCAACGACCCTCATAACCAAAAAAATGGGTGATAGTAGAAAATTTACCATCAAATTTTCCTTCCTTCTTGAGCTGAGAAAGCCTGATCTTAACCATTTCAATAAGCAGCTTTTCAGTTTCTATCAATGAAACCTGGACGTTCCCGTGAGGATCACGATCCAGCATTAGCTGAGATTCTATACCATCCGGAAGAGACTTCATGAGTGCGGCTAATTTTTCAGGGAGTTTTTCGTATACAAGATTTTTACGTTCAACTATGCTCGATATTGAATTGATCTCCTTTTCATTGTCTGCAAGAACATCATTTAAAGCAGAAATTAGTTCTTTCATTTCAGGGATAAATTCAATCAAACCTTCAGGTATAAGTATTACTCCGAAATTCTTTTTCATTTCTGAACGTTTAGTAATTATTTCAGTAATATAGTTAACCACTTGAGAAAGAGTCATGTTCTTTTCAAGGACTTCCTCGCCAACCAATATAATATTCGCCTGGGTCTTAAATCCGACTTCCAGTGTTATATGTGAGGCTGATCGCCCCATAAGTCTTACAAAATGCCAATACTTTCTTGCAGAGTTTACATCGCGGCACACATTTCCGACTAATTCAGCATATATCTTTGTAGCGGTATCAAAACCGAAAGATGCCTCAATCTGCTTATTTTTCAAATCGCCGTCAATAGTTTTAGGCACGCCTATTACGCTAATACCAGTTTTTTCTTTTCTAAAGTATTCTGCCAACAAGGCGCCGTTTGTATTTGAATCATCTC
This sequence comes from Elusimicrobiota bacterium, assembly GCA_042562855.1. Classification (GTDB taxonomy): domain Bacteria; phylum Elusimicrobiota; class Endomicrobiia; order Endomicrobiales; family JAPLKN01; genus JBHPNE01. Next base: position 54,411 of record JBHPNE010000001.1, on the reverse strand, counting down.
CTCCCACAACTACAAGTGCATCAATTTTATTTTTTATTAAAGTCTGCTTAGTCTGTTCAAACTGCGCAGGCGTCTCTATTTTGGTTCTGCCCGACTGGATCATATCAAAACCGCCTGTGTTTCTGTATTGATCCACAAAAGGGGCTGTGATTTCCTTCCATTCATTATCAAGAATACCTGAAGGCCCGCCTAAAAAACCTATGAGCTTATTTTTGGGATTGGCCTTTTTTAATCCATCAAAAATCCCCGCTATAACATTATGCCCCCCCTGGAGCCTGGCCACCTGATAAAACCACACCGATTTTTACCGTTTTCTTTTTTAGTCCCGAATTTACCCCTTTAGAAAAATGAATTTCAGGCATTCCATAAGTATTGATGAAAAGTTTTTTTACCGTTTCCTGATCTGATATACATTGTGTAGTTTTTCCTGACTTTAGTTTTACTGCAGCCGGACCGCCTTTGAGTACCGCCGGAAGTACTGGTTTAAATTTTTTTCTTTCCACCTGCAATTCTGAAATGTTTGATCCTTTTGCCATTTTACTCTCTCCTGATTAGCGATATAGATTATGCATTATACATAATATTTCGTTTATGTAAAACACCTTTTGGCTCGATTTTTCGCAATATTCTTGGGGTCACACTTAGCTTAAGCTTCTGTGAATTTTGAAATGCGCAGGACTAATTCTGTTATTAATTTTTTGATTTTTTAGAACGCTTGCGCGCATTTTCATCCAGCAATAATTTGCGCATACGGATAGATTTGGGGGTAATTTCAACTAGTTCGTCATCATTTATATATGCAACGCAGTTTTCAAGGCTCAAGTTTTCCGGAGGAGTAAGTATTATATTATCATCAGATCCTGAAGCACGCATATTAGTGAGCTTTTTTCCTTTGCATGCGTTTATCACGAGGTCGTTTTCCCTTGAATGTTCGCCGAGTATCTGACCACAATATACATTCTCGCCGGGTCCAACAAAAAACTTTCCTCTATCCTGGAGATTGAACAACGCATATCCGGCGGTAATACCATTTTCCATTGCTATTAAAACACCATTAACCCGGTTTTTTATTTCCCCAGCATATGAATCATAATCTAAAAACATGTAATTCATTATACCCAGGCCCTTGGTCGCGGTCATAAATTCTGATTTAAAACCCAACAATCCGCGAGTTGGAATTTTGTATTTTAGACGGACCATAGTCCCGTCTTGATGCATTTCAATCATCTCACCCTTACGGGAACTGACATTAGCCATAATATCACCAATAGCAGATTCATCAATATCTAATATAAGCTCCTCATATGGTTCTTTTACAACTCCGTTTTCTTCATGAAAAATAGCATGCGGCCGTGTTACCTGAAACTCATATCCTTCCCGTCTCATTTTTTCTATTAATATCGATAAATGAAGTTCGCCTCTCCCCGATACCTTGTATCCGACCATATTGATAAGATCCTCTACAACTAATGCAACATCAGATAAAGTCTCACGAGCTAACCGTTCACGGATATGGCTTGATGTAACAAATTCGCCTTCTTTTCCGGAAAACGGAGAATCATTCGGGATAAAATTCATCGATAAAGTCGGTGGATCAAGCTCCATTGGAGGAAGAGGCATAGGATTATCCATATCCGTAAGAGTTTCACCTACGGTTATATCTTCCATGCCTGCAACTGCAACTATCTCACCAACACTTGCATCATCAACCTCTTTCATTTCACTTCCATGATAGCGATAGGTTTTTGTAATACGAGCAGGAACAATATTGTGGTTAGTTTTTGCAACGGCAACATTCTTATTTTTACTTAAGCTTCCTGAGGTTATCTTGCCAGTGGCAAGCCGTCCCAAAAACGAAGAATGTCCTATTGAGCTGACCAAAAGCTGGAGCCCGGCATTGGCATCTCCTTTTGGAGATGGGATGCAACCGATAATCTTTTCGAAAAGAGGACCCATTGATTTTCCCTTCTTATGATAATCATCCATGGCATAACCGTCCCGGGCTGAAGCATAGATTAATGGAAAATCAAGGAGCTCATCAGGTGCATGTAGCTTTATAAATAGTTCGAGAACCTGATCAACTACCCAACTACATCTTGCGGTTGGTTTGTCAACTTTATTAACAACAACAATCACCGGCAAGTGAATAGATAGAGCTTTCTTCAAGACAAAATAAGTTTGAGGCATGGGTCCTTCAGCAGCATCAACCAAAAGAAGAACCCCGTCTGCCATTTTCAGGACACGTTCCACCTGCCCGCCAAAATCAGCATGACCGGGAGTGTCAATTATGTTTACAAAATAATCTTTATACGTAAAAGAACCGTTCTTAGCAGCAATCGTTATACCACGTTCCTTTTCCAGATCCATAGAATCCATAAGGCGTTCAGCTACAGCTTGATTGTCCCTAAACATTCCACTTTGTTTAAACAGCTGATCAACCAATGTTGTTTTACCATGATCAACATGTGAAATAATAGCTATATTCCTAATTTTGTTTTGATCCATAATATATCAACCTTTAAATCGCTCGAAATACTTTAAAAACACAGAAAAAAACCCTCAACTAACAATTAAGGGTTTTGTTCTTTAATACTATAATACAGAAAATTATACTTTTCTGATATTTGATGCCTTTGGGCCTTTGTCTGAAGATTCTACCTCAAACTCTACAGAATCACCTTCAGCCAAAGTTTTAAAACCTGAAGCTTCTACTGCTGAAAAATGTGCGAAAACATCACCGCTACCATCATCATTTGAAATGAAACCAAAACCTTTCGCATCATTAAACCACTTCACTTTTCCTGTTGCCATACAATAATTCTCCCGCTTTACTCTTTTCAAGCATTTAATGCCGAAACGATTATTCTGAGCTTTTTAAACTCGGTAGATACTAGCAAATTCTATTTTTATTTACAAGGATTTACTGTTTTTTATTAGAGCAAGTTTTTTCCAACTGTAGAAACGAGTCTAGCACATTACTGCTAACGAGGCCTAAAAATCCATCGTTTTAATATATCAGAGTTTACATATTCCTGAAAGGTCAAATCCCCTGTTACTAATTGACTGATACTCTTTTCAACCTTTTTGTTCATCGAAATAAAAAGTTTACGAGGGGAACGATAAAATGTTTTAGCTACTGCTCGAGCAGCATTTATTTCCGGAAGCACTAACTTCTGAATACTCTCCTCATATTCGTGGAGGGAGAATTCACCAGAGGTTTTCTCTTTTAGCTTTTTAACAATCACTGAAGCAGCCATCTGAGCACTATAAACTGACCAGTATATCCCCTCTCCGAAAAAGGGTTCAGCCAAGAATGCAGCATCTCCTACTACGAGTGTTCTCCCATTCTGAAACTTCTCCATTTTATTTCCTAATGGTACTGGATGTGCAGAAATCTCAATATCTTCTCCCTTAGGAAGAAACCCTTGATTTGAAAGAAACTTGTAAAAATACCTCTTCAGTTGAGTGTATTTTTTCTTATTAGAAGTTCCAATTCCTACGTTTAAATGGTCCTGTTTCGGAAACACCCACCCGTATCCGCCTGGGATACATCCATAATCCATAAGAACAGACTTAAATGCCTTTTTAAGAAGCTTGTTTTTCTTATATGGGATTTTAGTTAGAAGAGCAAGCCCCATTTCTCCCTCAGATAAATTCATTGCTTTTGCAACAATACTTCCAATACCATCAGCTCCTACAACTATTTTAGACCGTAAGGTTTTCCCTTCACATCTCACAATCACATCTTCACTTTTTTGTTCAATTTCAGTGACTCTTGCTCCATCGAGGATATCTGCCCCCTCACTTTTGGCCTTAGCGCAAAGAAACTGATCAAACTTGTCCCTAGAAAGAAGATATCCTACAGCCCCAAAACCTCCTATAACACGTTTAAGTTTGCCGAAAGAAATGTTGGCTTTAAAAATCTCTTTTTCTATCACTTCACTTAAATCAAAATTTAAAAGTTTTGCAGCCTTGAGGCTAAGCAGTCCTCCGCAAAGTTTATCACGGGGAATTTTCTGCCTTTCCAGTAAAAGCACCTTAAGACCTCCCCTGGCCAGATGATAGGCAACAGTTGCGCCTGCCGGACCACCGCCAACTACAATGACATCATAAATCAAAGTTATTTCTCCCCATTCTCTTTTATCAAAATAAGTTTCCCTTTCCTTGTTAAACCTTTTATTTGTGCTTCCCGCCTCAAAGCTTCGCTTCGAGTTTTATATTCTTCCTTATAAAGCAGAGAATCTACTCCAAATATTCTTGTATAACGCGCACCCTTCCCCTCCCTATGTTTTTTGATGCGACGCTCCACATCGTTGGTCGTCCCCGTATACAACTTCCCATTTTGACACTGCAATATATATACATACCACATATCTAAGTATTTAACTAACTGAAATTTCCCCGAAATATTAATATAAAAATATTGTATCAAAATTATAAGTTTTAAAAAAGGTTACAACTTTGGCTTGTTCTGTATTTCTTTCCGATTGATCAACTGGTCGGTCATTCTCAGCCATTCTGTGGTAAGTATTTTAAGCTGTACCAAATGCAGTATTCTATTGAATTTATTATCATCTAACCGATTTACGGCATCTATGTAGTCATTTAATGTAACTTTCCCATAAGAATAATTCTGGGATTCATCCTTTAAGATAGACTCTGCTAATTTAATTTTTTTATCGGCTATACTGATCAGTTTTTTCTCCCTCTCAATCTGAATGGACAAGTTTTTCAAATCGGTATACAACTGGACATATTTGTTTTCATTTGAAATTTGAGTCTTTTTATGCGTTATCTTTGATATCTCATATTCTGCGTGCGCGATCTGGTCCGAAAGAGGCCAGGAAACAGAAATAGCACCGTACGCATACTTTTCCTCATTTTTAATATCAAAATCTTCACCGGAAGTCTTATAACCCAACAGTAAATTTGTTGAAGGAAGAAGTTCATTGGCATTTTTCTTTACTTCTAAGCTGCTCTTTTTTTCTAAGATTTTTAGAATATCATATGTCCGGCTTTCCTTTTTAAAATTTTCATATTCAGTTTCAAATACCACAACCTTGTTTTTATAATCAGAGGGGGGCATGGGCTCTAGTATTTCATTCCCCTTATATCTAATTGTTTGTTTTATAAAGTTTAAAACATTTTCATATGATTCTTCTAATGTTATTAAATTTTCCTTCTTGCTTAAGACCTGAACATTTACCTTATTGACATCAATAGGAAGGGCAATATTGCTCCGCCTTCTATCTTTGACATTTTCGAGCAATTTCAAATTTTGTTTATAAGAAGAGTTTCCGATTTTTAAATTCTCATATGCCGAATACCAATTGTAGTATGCCGTTATGATTGTTGCCAAATAATCTTCATAAGCTTCAACTATTTGATACTTTGCTACATCAATTTCTATACCGATAATTTTACTGTGCATGCGTGTAGCAAAGCCGAAAGCATTTTCTGCAAGAGGTTGCGAAATAAGAAATGTAAACATGGAGCTGTTTTGATCAGCACTCAACGAAGGCATTGTAGTATACTCTGCAGACACACTTGTTCCAATATAGGGAAAAAGTTTGCTTAAAGAAGCTGATCCTTCAGGATATTCTTTTTCCAAATCAAAATAGGCATCGTATTGCCCTTTGATCTCTAATACTATATCTTTTGCGGGAAGCTGTAAGCCTTTACTGTATTTTAGACTTAGTTCATCAATTAGTATTTCCTCAAAAACAGTGTCATTTTCTATCGCAAGCTTGACAAAGTCCTCTACTGGAAGTTTATGCACTTTTTTACTATTTTTGGCATAAGCTATTGATGTAAAAAATATTGGTATTAATAAAAGACTGATCAGTTTTTTAAGCATTTTGTCCCTCTGGCTTTTCTTCCCCGTTTTTTGTCAGATCTACTTTGTAAAGGTTTATGTCACGAGTAAAACTATAAGCACACGGAACTAAAATAAGCGTTATTAGTGTCCCAAAAACTAGGCCCCAGGCTAATGCAAGCATCATCTCAGCCAGCATAGCATCATAACCTGCCAAACCATATGCGGTCGGCAAGACTCCTGCAACAGTTGTTAAAGTAGTTAAAACAACAGCACGAAGCCTTGTCCTTGCTATAGCCGCTATTTGTTTGTTAGTATTCTCCGTTCCTTGAGATCCATCGAATTCCTTATCAAGCTTATCGAGCATAATTATAGAATCGTTGATAACGACTCCGGCAAGCCCCAAAGCACCAATTGCTGCAAAGAAACCGAATAATACTTTTCCATGAAGCCAAAATGCAAGAACAATGCCAACCATACCGAAAGGAATTATAAACATGATAATGATAGGTTTAAAAAGGGAATTAAAAAGTAACACCAGAATTACATAGATAAGAAATACAACCATTATAACAGCATTTATGAGATCTCCTTTAGACTCCCGGGTATCCTGAATTTCGCCTTCAAATGTTAGCGTAGTAGAAGGGTATTCGGATAGAATTATAGGAAAGACTTCATTTTCGAAATGTTCGGCAATTTCAAGAGGAGTCGCTCGTGAATCTTTTTTTATGTCAGCAAATATTTTAGTTATTCTTTTATTGTCTTTTCTTGAAATCGAATTAGGTGTTACGGTTTTTTCAACCGTTACTATATCTCTTAGAGGTACCAGATAATCTCCCTGGTTTTCTACCGGAAGATCTAAAATTTTATCAATATCATCTTTTGATCCGTCAACAATAGAAAATCTGACATTAACCTCCTCGTCCCCATGAGGCAATTCGTATATTACAGTACCCTCCAAAGCAGCTCTTAAAGTTGATGCCACGCTTGCAGGACTTATAACCAATCTTTTAATTTTTTCCCTTTTTAGGCTTATCTTATATTCAGGGTTTAGCAATGCGCGTTCAATTTCAACATCTTTGAGTGCATAAAACTCCTTCATTATGCTTTCAATACGCTGCGCAACCTTATGTCTTGTATCATCGTTATTTTCTTTCACTACAAGCTCAATTGCGCTTCCGCTGGATTGCCCCCAATGGCTTGTTGAAAGTTTTAAGTTTTTCAAATCAGTTATGCTTTTAAGTTTTTCGTTCCACTCCTTATTAAGCTGTTGGGCCGACTTTTCCCTTTTTTCCCTAGGTAATATTTCTATCCTCATACTGAATTTATTCTCTTCAACAGCCCCGCCGCGCCTGCTTCTGGCAATACTTGTTCTAAACCCTATTACTTCCTTGCCGAGATTAGCTCCGATTATATCCTCTACTTTTTTGGTTAGTGCCGCTGTTTCATAACGGTCTTTGTCCGGATCTGCCTCCCCCGTTAAATGAATTTGCCTTGTTTCTTCTCCGGGAAACATTACGAATTTCATCTGTTTAGTCATAATAAAACCGGCAAGAATGAGTAAAAATGCAAAAAATCCGAAAACGAACCACTTGTAAGGTAATAATTTGCTCAAAGCCTTCTCATATTTATCCTCGAAATTATTAAACCAATGAATTGCATTATTTGCATTCTTTTTAAATTTAGAAAGATAGTTTTTCAGTGGTGTAATTTCAAAATGCATATGACCGGGGAGTATAACAAGTGATTCAAAAAGGCTTGCCCCAAGCATGAAGAAAATAATAGGAGGAATAAATGACGCCATCTGGCCGAACCTTCCCGAAAAAAAGAAAAGTGGGACAAATGCAACACATGTAGTAACAATGCTTGCAACAATGGGCATAAACATTCTTCCAGTTCCTTTAACCGACGCATCATGCGAACTCATGCCCTGCGAACGCATTCTCGCAATATTTTCTGCAACCACAATAGCATCGTCAACAATAATACCCATAACAAGTATTACCGCAGCCAGCGTTATATTATTTATCGTATAACCCATTAAAAAAGCGCATATCATCGCGAAACAAAATGTAAAAGGTATGCCTATCGCCACCCAAATTGCTGAACGAATGTTCAAAAATAAAAAAAGCATTATTAGGATTAGAGTGAATCCTATAGAACCGTTTATTGTAATAAGCGATAAACGGTTACGAACATCTAGTGATTCATCATCTAAAGTAATTAATGTTATAGAGGTACCTTTTAGACTATTCTTATTGAAACTTTTAACCGTTTTTTCTACCACCTCTATCGCTTCAAGTATACCGCTAGAAGTGTTTTTGACAACGTTTAAAATAACCCCTTCGTGGCCGTTTATCTTTGTTATTCGCTTATTTTTTTCATAACCTTTTGTTACTTTTGCGATCTGCTCTAAACGTACAACCTGGCCCTCAAATCCGCCCTGAACAACCACGCTATTCAGCTTATCTACAGTATCCAATTCGGAAAGTAACGTCACTTTCGGTTCATTTTTTGTTTCAATACTGCCGGCAGGCTGGCGGACATGGTTATTCTTAACTTCTCGCATAACCGTATTAAAAGGAATATTAAATTTCCTTAAATTTTCAGGTAAAACTTTAATTTGAATCTCTTCCTTTAGATAACCGCTTCTATTGACACTATTTATCTGAGGGAGATTTAAAAGCTGATTTTCCAATGCATATACGTACTGCTGCAGTTTTTTTCTGGATTGTGTATCAAGGAGGTGGACTTCCGTATCATACAATGCAATATCAATTATTGCTTTTTTTGTTGTTTTAAATACTCTGAATGTCGGATCATTAATAATATCATCAGGAAGTTTAACATCTAAAACAGCATTTTTAATTTCTGTAATTGCTTCTTCGCGATTAGGGTAATACTGCTCAAGCTCCACCATAACACTGGCTGAACCGTCACTGGATGTGCTTGTCACTCTGTAAACACCGTCGATTCCCCTGACTTCCTCTTCAATAGGCTTTGTAACAAAGTGCTCCACTTCCTCAGCCGTTGCTCCGGGATAGACAGCTCCAATACGCATGAAATCAAAGGTAATATCGGGCATTTCCTCTTTTTTTGTATGCCCCCATGCAAATATGCCTCCGACAAATATAACGATGAACATTAAATTTGTCAGTAAGTGGCGGTTAACAAAAAATGAGATAAACTTGTTTAGCATTAAATATTACCTATAAACGATGACATAAACATACCAAAAGGTCCCAATTGTCTATCACTTAGACAATTTTTGAGTCATGAAAGTTCCATTCCTTTTGTGGGTTTTTAATAGAATTTCAAACGACTTTTTAAGGCAGGTCCTCATGGATTGTTTCGTATTTCCGTACTATTTCCTTCCCTGTGTGCTTTAACGTGACACTCCGTGTCATTTTCACGCTACAGTATACTTGCATACTAAATATTTTAGTATTTAAATAACTGTTGATCTAAGATTTGCTAAATAAAAGTTTTAAAGAATCGATAAGAGACTTTTTGGGTATGACCTTATATACCGTATCGTGTTTACGAACTTTATCCCTGACTTTGATTCCGATTGAATCGCCTTTTTTTGCTTTTTCGATTTTTTCATGTTCAATCTGCATAGACTCAACTTTTTGAGTAAAATCGGTCGTATGCCCGTGTATCCGGATAGTGTCTCCTACATTAAGCTTATCCTTAAGAACAAGTGCTACTACACCTACGTGTGCAAAAAAATCGTCTACTTCGCCAATTTTCTTTTCCATTTTAGCTGCCTCCCTAAATTTTATTAAACGCAAGGAAGTATAAAGTAAAAAAATATTCTTGAATTAACCTGCCCGGCCTGGGCGATTTTAGAAACTTGAATTGGGTTAGCCTATATCCTTCGTCAGAGAGCATTTTTAAACAAATCAATAATCTTCTATTAATAACCAAACAAACTGCATAATATGTTAGCAAATTTCGCTTTAGTTTTGTAGCTAAGATGAAACTCTAATTTCTTATTTCAAAATCCTTATAAACAAAAAAAGAGCAAGATAACTTTCCTTGCTCTTCCATGGATTATGCATTAAAATGCCTATACTCAAAGGCTAATACAAATCATTGAACTTACTTTACCAAACATTGCGCTGATATAAAATAATTTTGTAATCCATAGTTTAATTAAACGGTCTTGCCGCGGCGTTTTTCTAACTCTGCCCTGATTTCATGCGCCTTTGCTTCATTTAGTGGATAAGTCGCAATAGCAGCAATCGCCAAAAGTGTAGTTAAAATCGGGAGAAATACATCAAACAATCTAAGCCTAAACAATGTCTCTGCCGTCTGATTTGCCCCCAATGCAACATCAAATCCGGTGGCATTAAGAACATTCCCTGAAACTGCAAATGCCACAGACATGCCAAGTTTTAATACCCACCAGTAAATTGCACCATACATACCTTCCCGACGTTTGCCGCTGTCCAATTCGTCAAGATCACAGGTGTCGCCCATCATCGCACCCATAAGCATAAATACGCTTCCTATACCAAAAGAAATCAAAATGCCCGGTAAAAGAATTAATAGCTGCACTTCACCGATAACAGGCAGATTAACCACAACAAGCGATGAATATTTAGGATTGAAACACCACCACTTAATAATAAAACCTATAATAGAAATCGAGGTTGAAACAATAAAAGCGCTTTTCTTGCCTATTGCTTTCGAAAGGCGGGTCACGATTGGAATAACAATAAACACCGTAGAAAGAGCTGCAGTCGTACCGTATAAGCCGTTATATTTACCCCCCAACACTGTATCACCGCCAAATGTATAGTAAATAAAAATATACATCGCAAAACCGGATATTATCATAAAACCGTTGAAAACAAAAAAAGTTGCGCCTATTATTTTTAAAAATGCAGCATTTTTCATGGTAACTACAAATCCTTTTAAGAAATCAATGATATGCGCACCTAGTCCCGGTTTGTCTTTTTTAATTTCATTTTCAGCTACATTCAGGAATCGCTCGCGAGAGAAAATAGCCGGCATTATTCCTAATACAACAACAGAAAATCCTACCCATAGTGCAATGGTCTGCGCACCTGTTACAGGATTATCGAAATAATTTTCATTTGCCATTAACCACCAGAACCAGGGAGTTAAGAGCCATGGAATCTGCCCCAACCAGTTAGCCCATGCCATAACACTGGTTCTTTCATTATAATCAGGTGTCATTTCATACCCTAAAGCAGTAAAAGGCGTTGCAAAAAGAGTATTCCAAAGAAATAAAATATTAAAACCAAGCAGAAAAAACCAAAAGTAAAACATTTGGGTGTGTCCCTGCCCGACCCGCCACATTAGGGCAAATGTAATACCAAGCAAGATAGCGCCGAAAAAGATATACGGTTTACGCCGGCCAAAACGCGATTTAGTATTGTCTGAGATATACCCCATAGCCGGGTCCGTAAACGCATCTACGATCCGGGGAAATGACATGATATAGCCAACCAAGGCAGGATTCATTCCCAAACCAAGATTAAGCACCACCGCCATGATTCCCATTGCTGCAGGAACTAAATTATTGGTAAACATTCCCAGTCCGTAAAAAATTTTCTGCGAAATAGGGATCCTGTCTTCCGCACTAGTCACATAATGTTTAACTTCGCTCATTTTAATACTCCCTCCATTTGAAAATTAAAAAAATTTTTTGTTTGATCGTATGAATTAAAAAAGAATTGCCGCCTGAAAGGTATTATCAGAAGCGTTTAATTCATCAAAATTTGAACGATGAGTTTACTATTTCCTTTTTATAAAGTCAAATTACCAACAAAAAGAGAGCAATACCATTTCCCTTGCTCTCTTTTTGACTCTTATTTAAAAGTGATTTTCCGGCTTGGACAATTTTTGAACCTTGAATTGGACTAGCATATATCATTCGCAAGAAAGAACTTTTAAACAAGCCAATAATCTTCAAATAATAGCCAAACAAAAACTATGCGATATATAATAGCAAATTTCGTTTAAAGAACCTGCCCGGCCTGGGCTCGAACCAGGAGACTCCTGCTCCAGAGGCAGGCGTGTTACCAATTACACCACCGGGCAACTAATAAAAAATAGCTTCTATTTTTTCTAAAAACATTAAAAAGACCGTATAAGGTCAATTATGCGCCAAAGGCGCACCAGCCTCAGGCTGGCACCACCGGGCAACTAATAAAAAAATAGCTTCTATTTTTTCTAAAAACATTAAAAAGATCCCTTAAGGTCAATTATGCACCAAAGGCGCACCAGCCTCAGGCTGGCACCACCGGGCAATCATTAATTTATGGGTTTGTTCTTCTCTTCTTTTTCGTCTTTGCTATCTTCTTTCTTTTCTTCCACTTTACCGGTTTCAGCAGATGGAGCACTATCCGCGGGCTTGTCTGTTTTTTTTACTTCATCAGCATAATTTAATTGCAAATCCGAGATTACATTTTCCAGAGATTTCTGCTCATCTGTAGAAAGATTGCCTTTGGTTTTATTCTGAAGCATAGATAATGTTTCTATCATCATTTGAACCTGAGGCATATTTCTGTCTACTTTTCCTGTCATAGGATTTGCTATTTTACCCATCTGCTGCCATGCAGCTGATGCAAGCATCATTACTAAACCCACAAAATGTCTATCCATATTTTTTGCTTCCATAATATGCTCCTTTAAAAATATTTTTTTAAGGCATTTTCTATTCTTTGCACGACCTTTTCTTTTCCTAAAACCTCAAGCATATGAAAAAGGCTTGGGCCCTTAGTCCTGCCTGATACCGCAACTCGTAAAGGATGGAATACCTGCCCTGTCTTTATACCTTTTTTTTCTGCAAATACTCTTGAAAATTTTTCTAAAGAATCAGCTGAAAAATCCGATATATTCTTCAATTCCCCAACGCCGTCTTCTAAGACCATCTGAGCAGTATCTTTTTTAAAGACTTTGTTTACGGCTTCTTCGAGATATTCTACATTATCAGTAAAAAAGAAGTCAATCAACCCGGGAATTTCGCTTAAGAGTTTTATTTTATCTTGTTCTAAAGTTATTGTTTTTTCAATCAGTTTTTTATTCCAGCCCTTGATCTTCTCGCTTTGTTTAGCAACTTCTATCCAATTAAGGAAAGCTTCGGTTAAATCTGCAGCACTTTTCTTTCGTATATATTCACCGTTCATCCATAAAAGTTTCTGCAAATCAAATGTCGCTGAAGCTTTTGTGCATCTTTCTAGTGAAAATTTGCTTATAAGCTCATCTGTTGATTCAAACAACTGCTGGCTATCTTCTGTTGACCAACCCAATAAGGATAAGTAGTTGATTACGGCTTCAGGAAGATAACCGTCATTTTGATATTCAAGCACAGATGTATGACCATGACGCTTAGAAAGCCTTGAACCATCAGGGCCCATTATCATAGACAAATGCGCATAAACCGGAATCTGCCAGCCGAACGCTTTATATATATTGATCTGTTTAGGTGTATTTGATATATGGTCATCACCCCTGATAACGTGTGATATTTTCATGAGATAATCATCTATCACACATGCAAAATTGTATGTTGGCGTTCCGCTTGCCTTCATTATTACAAAATCATCCAAAAGAGCATTTTCAAATTCGACACTTGCTCTTACGATATCATCAAATTGAGCTTTCCCCTCTTTCGGCATTCTAAACCTTATTACTGATTTTCTCCCCTCTGCTTCTTTTTGTTTTCTTTGTTCTGGTGTCAGTTTAGAGCAAGTGCCGTCGTATTTTGGAGGTAATTTCTGCATTTGGGCTTTTTTACGCATTGCATCAACTTCTTCCTTTGTGCAATAACACGGATATGCAAAATCTTTTTTAATGAGTTCATCAATATATTTTTTATATAATCCCTCGTCTCTTCTCTTCATTTGGTAATAGGACCCAAACTCACGTTTTTCTTTAGTAGGCCCTTCATCCCAATTAAGTCCCAACCACTTCATCCCGTCTAAGATAACACCAACAGACTCATCCGTAGAACGAGCTTCATCAGTATCTTCTATACGCAATATAAGCTTTCCACCCGATTTTTTTGCAAAAAGCCAGTTAAAAAGGGCTGTTCTTACCCCTCCAATATGCAAAAACCCCGTTGGTGATGGAGCAAATCTTACTCTAATAGTCATGTTAATAGATTATTTTATTAAGAGGATACTCTATAATGCCTTCAGCGCCGGCTCTTTTGAGTTCCGGAAGAATTTTTTTCACCACTTTTTCTTCCATTATAACCTCTAAAGCAACCCACTTTGGATCACTAAGTTGTGAAAGTGTGGGTTTTCGCAAAGCCGGCAGAAGTTTATTTATTTTATTTAAGTTTTTGCATAAAACATTCATTTTTAAACCCACCATACCTTCAGCTGCCAATGCGCTTTTAAGAAGTATTGCAATACTTTCTATCTTTTTCCTTTTCCATGAATCCTTCAACGCGTCTTCATTTGCAATAAATCTTGTTGTGGATGACAAAATCTCATCAACTATTCTTAAATTGTTTGCCCGTAAAGATGACCCGGTTTCTGTAAGCTCGACAATAGCATCAACAAATCTTCCAGCCTTTACCTCCGTTGCTCCCCAGGAAAACTCAACATTTGCTTTAACACCTTTTCTCCTCAAATATTTTTTTACATAGTTTACCAGCTCTGTTGCAATACTCTTTCCTTTAAGATCTTTAACTGATCTTATTTTAGACCCATTGGGCACAGCTAACACCCAGCGTACCGGTCTAAAGCCCGACTTTGCATAAATGAGTTCGCAGACTTCTTTTACTTTTGCGCCTGTTTCGCATATCCAGTCATAGCCGGTTAGACCAACATCAAAAACACCGTCTTCAACATATTTAGCCATTTCCTGTGAGCGAACCATCATTACTTCAATTTCATCATCATCACACGACGGAAAATATGACCTTGTAGACGTATTTATTCTAATTCCGGCTTTCTTAAAAAGCTCTAAGGTAGATTCCTGCAAGCTTCCTTTTGGAAAACCTAATTTTATTTTCTTCATGTCTTTTCCTCTCTATTTAATGTCTTTCTTTTTTTGTTTTACCGCTTCCTCCGCCGTATCAAGCACTTTTAGGCCAGCAGAACTAGCAATCTCGCTTTTATCTATCATTTCTTTTACCTTCCTTAATTTTAACTCTTTGATATTCGGAAACACCTTCTGAACTACTCTAATAATATATTTTCCCGATATGGAATTATAGGCCATTTTATATGTGTAATCAGATATTTTAGCAAAAACCGGGCCAGTCACCGCCGTCGTTATTAATACCCCAAGAATCAAACCCAAGAACGCTCCAATACCTCTATCATAGCGTCCGATTTTATAGTCTCTTAAAGCTTTCCCAATAAAAAACCCTATAATCATGACACAAAGTGCAACTGATATGAAAAACAGATGAAAATCCATTTCAAGTTGCTTATAAAATTTATGGGCAACAAACATACCTATAAAACCGCTGGACACATAAAAAATATTGGACACAATCCCTGTTCTGAAACCCAAATAACACAATCCCAAAATAACAAAAATGGTGAGCACATCAAAATAATTAAACATTTGTTCTCCCTTATCCTATTTAACGCTGTGCAAAACCATACCGGTTGTAACTTTAGGATAAAAATAAGTAGATTTCTGAGGCATTGTCTGATTTAACGTCGCTATTTCTTTTAATGCTTTCATGGGTGTTGCAGGCACTATCATAGCCACGCATTTTTCAGAATTAGCTTTCTTGATCGCTTCTTTTTCGCTTTTCACATATCGAATATATTCAGGAGAAACACCCTTAAGGAGGATCTTATGAAGCATACTGACCCCCAGGTTTTTAGAAGAACTGCACTCGCCTTTCATGAATTCATTAAGCGTGGTTTTGTTCTTTAATGTCAATGTCCTAAATTTTCCCTTTTTATAAAATAGCAATGGCTGCAAAGCATTACTCTTTAACTTTTTATATTTTGAACCATTAGAAACATTAAAATACTTATCTATTTTCGCTTCCATGTCTTTTGGTTCATCAAAGACCCTATGTGTCGGCCAAATAGAGAGACCCTTGTCCTGCATAGGACACAAAAATATCATTACATAATTATACGGCTCATTTCCTTTGTGTTTTCTGTTTTTCTTCTTTCTACTTTGAGAATAATTCCATGCCGTTTCATACCTGTGATGTCCATCCGCAATAAACACTTTTTGGCTTTTCAAGACTTTCGAAATCTTATCGATTATTTTCTCATCCTCAACTTTCCATAATTTATGGCTCACTCCATCCTTGTCCTTTGCAACAGAATCCGGGGATTTTCCGGATATTTTTTTACATATGTTAACCACAATCTTCTTATCGTCATTAAAAAGGCCAAATATCGGGCTCAAATTCGCTTTCACCGCTCTCAGCATACTTAACCTATCCTGCTTAGGTTTTGCCAAGGTTTTTTCATGAGGTTTAACACTTCCCCCATGAGGATTTTCAAGCTTCAATGCCGCAAGGAAACCGCATCTTTTCATGCCTTTTCCATTATCTGAGAATTTCTGCTCATAAAAATAAAAGGCCGGCTTATCATCTTTATTCATGACGTTGTTTTTCTGCCAGCTATCAAAAAGAAACGCTGCTTGCTGATATTTATTTTTAGTGCCTAGACTATCCGGCAATTCAAGCTTCACCATATTATTGTTTGAAAGATTCTTTAGTCTTTTTTTCTCATCACTAGAAATCACATCATAGGGAGGACAAATAAATTTCGAAATATTTGCTCCCTTAAATCGAACTCCATTAAATGGTCTTATCACCGACATTGCACTCCTCCAGTATTATTGTGTAATTTATTGAATATCTCTAATTGTGCGAAGTTGAATTGTTTTTGATTTTAGGGTTTTTCTTCTGACGTAATCATCACGGCATAGAAAATCTGAAATCTCATATTCCTTAATAATTTCAGTTTCCGGTTCTGCCTCTTCTCCATCAGTAGGTTTATCATTTACCTTCTTTTCCATCTCCACAACTTTCTCAACTTCATGTAAAGCCACGGCTTGATATCCCCAATTTAGCGGATTGCCTCTCAAAATACTTTTTGGAATCAATACTTTATTTCCTTCCGATATATCAAAAGCTTTGACCAGAACCGGATTAAATCTACTTGCTTTATAAAGCTCTGCACTATCATCCTTTATCCTAATGGCATATTCCCATGCATTTTTTGGATCCAAGAAAGCATCTTTGCCAGGGAGAAGTCTTACTAATCCGGCACCTCTTTTGTTATTCATGTCTATATAAATATCAGCATGGCAATTGTAGTCTGTTGTTTTTTTGAGAAGATGAACCCTGTAATTCACACTCCATGAACTTAATGCAACAGAAAAATAAGTTAGTTTTGTTTTTTCTTTCATATTCGGCGTATTATGCACGCCTAAAAAATATTTTCCTCGTGATATTTTGAACTTTTGAGATACATTTTCTTCATCGAAGTCTTCCTCATCCATTTCTTCGGCATCTATATCAGCTTCTTTCGGTTCCTTAATTTTCAAGAATCTGTAAATATTGCTTATTCCTGCACAGACTATCTGATATTCCTCCGAATTAGAGTTGGCTTGTGCTTTTGCGAATGTATCATATTTGTAAATAAAATTTAATTCATTCTTTACTACATCCAAAATATTCAACTCCGCTTTTCCGGAATTTTTATACGCCCTGATCGCCCTTCTTGCCATATAAAGCTTTTTCCATAGGTTTACATCTCTTATCCATGGATTTAAATCAGCATCTAGGGTAAGATTCTTTCTAGGGAATTTTTTTAGTGTGCCATTTGAAAAAATATCCTGTGGAACAATCATTTTAACATCTTTGTTTACTAGTAACTGCTGACCCACATATGAAAGAAACTCATAATTTAAGCGCCAGCTTTTTGAAAAGACAATTGCAACCACATCCTCTTTGTGCCCAGTGATCCATCTCCAGCTTTTTTCAGGATTATGGATATAGTTTCTTTTCATATTTAAAACAAGAAATCTTTTTCTTACATAACCTATGCCATCAGATGGGTCTAATATTTTTCTATTAGCCCAAGTTAACCCAAGATTTTTTAAGCCCGAAATTGTTTTCTCACCGAAAATTCCTGATCTCAAATACAAACCCTTACTACCCCTTTGGAAATATGAACGGTATTGAATATTATTCTTTGCAACTATATCCCATATATCCTGAGGGTATGAATATGTGAATTTCGGCTCCGCCGGTATCTCGGTCTTATAAATCAGAGGAAGAATGGGTTCATTCTCGATTGTTAGAATGGGCTCTATCTGCCCGCTTTCCGCTAAATATTTTACCTGATCAGTTGGCTCCAAACTAGATGGCCATGGAATAGCCAGCTTTATCATAGGGTTATAAACCAATAAAGATATTACTTCCTCAGGTGGTTCCTCATCGCCCCAGTCAGCAATAAAAATAATATGCTTTTGTTTAGGCTCTTCAGCAAATAAAATATCAGCACTTGCAAAAAGACAAAAACAAAAGACAAATGATAAAAATAGGTTTATTTTACTTGTCATTTTCAGTTTCTGTTTTATCCCGGTTAATGCACAATTTAAGGTTTTGTATTATAACAAAATTGATAGGTATATTCAATGAGAATTATATCGGCAGATTGAAAATAAATGAGCTGCCTTTATTCTGCTCGCTTTCAACAAATATATATCCACCATGCGCCTCAACCACCATTTTACAGAAAGTAAGACCCAGCCCCGCTCCAGTCCGCAGGTGAGTTTTTTTCCCTTCAATTTGAACAAATTTTTCGAAAATTCTGCTTTTGTATTCATCAGGAATTCCTATGCCATTGTCTGAAATTTTTACTTGAACAAAATTATCGATTTTTCTCAAACCAATGCTTATTTTACCGCCAGATACAGTATGTTTAATTGCATTCGTTATAAGATTGTTCACTACACGCTCAATTAGCCCCTTTTCAACTTCTATATCTGGCAATGTTTCTTCCGCTTCAAGATTCATGCTTTTGTTTTCTCGGGAAGCTTGAGTATCATATTGTTTTTTTGCGTCTATAATCAATTCAGTGATGTTTACTTTTTCTTTCTTAAGCTCAAGTTTTCCTTCTTCCATTTTTGCAATATCAAGCAAATTTTGGATCATAACAAGCATATTTTCAGTTGATTTTTTGGCTAATACAACAATGCTCTTTTGCTCATCCGATATATTTCCCGCAAGGCCTGTATCTAAATAATCTAAGCTTGATGTTATTCCGCTTAATGGGCTTTTCAAGTCATGAATTATCATCCTGATAAGGTCTTCTCTTAACACTTCAAGTTCTTTCAAATTCTTGGCCATTGTTTCAAAATTCTTGGCCAATTCCTCTATTTCATCTCCCGTGTTTATATTTAATCTTATATCAAGTTTCCCTTTGCTTATATTTTCGGCTCCTGATTTCAAAATCATTAAAGGATTTACAATACGTCTGACAAAATTAAACCCGAGAATTAAAAATAATGTCACCCATACAAATGTCCATAAAGCAATATTGTTATACATTTTTGTTATGGGCTCATAAACTTCTGATGAAGGAATTTGCGTAACAACGGCCCAGCCGAGCCTTGGAATAGAATGATACAACGCAACAACTTTTTTTCCTTTTTCATCGCGGTATTCCTGCCAGC
Source organism: Elusimicrobiota bacterium (assembly GCA_042562855.1). Taxonomy (GTDB): domain Bacteria; phylum Elusimicrobiota; class Endomicrobiia; order Endomicrobiales; family JAPLKN01; genus JBHPNE01. The sequence goes on along the minus strand of JBHPNE010000001.1, from coordinate 34,940 downwards.
GTTTTTTGGAGGGTTTGCGGTTGTTCATGAAATCGCTTACAACGGGCAAGCTGCTGAAATTGCTCTGTGCAAACACCCTTTCCGGTTCTTTGTGGGCTATAAGATTACCCTTCAAATCTACAATGAAAGCATAGCCGGTTTTGCCGATCTTTTTTTCTTCTATAAACTGCCATAATTGTTTGAAATCGAGCTTCGCAACAACTACTCCTTTTTGTATCGGAACATTCATGTAGACATAGGGATTATTGTCAGAAAAACGAACCTGACTAATATATCTTTTTTTAAGCCATGCCTTATTATACTGTTTACCGCTATTAATCCTTTTTTTCCCACCAACCGAATAGCTGAACTGTTCTCTTGCGTTTGAATTTAAAACCATTACTTCCAGGAAAATATCGCCTTTTTTTACAATATTTTTAATATGCTTTTCTTTTTGAGCCGGGCCTACAATGCTGATATCTGGATACTGAGCAAGAGTCTTATAATGAAATTTGAGCTGAAAATCTATTTTTTCCGCCAAATTGTTTACAATTTCTTGTTGCCTGAAATAAATTGAATTTTTTATTGCGCTTTTGCTTATTGTAGTTATCAATATCGCCGTAACTATCGCCGGGAGAATAATCGCCAACGCAAATAGCGAAAGGATTTTATACTGGAGAGAAAGCTTAATATTTTGAAATTTTGTCACGATACTTTTCATCTCTTAACTAAAAAAGACAATTCCAATAAAAGAAATTGTCTTTTTTTCCCATAATGACTGGTGTGTATTTTTCTATTTAAGCTTTTTTGGATAGTATTTAGGGAGAAATTTTTTGACCAGATCAAGCATTTCTTCATTGCTAAGAGCATTGACCCTTCCTTTAGCGAATTCTTCATCTATCCACTCTTTAATTTTTTCAATTCCGGGATCATCTTTCTCAATTTTTTTCCCGGATGCTTGAGACAGTTTGTTATTTATCCAAAAAGTAATCCCTGCCAACCCCGACATATTGGTTATTGCAACATCTGGCGGCCTTTTTAGAATAGCTTCCGTATCAAAAACATTATATATTTCTGGATTTTTCATAAGACCATCAGCGTGAATCCCGGCTTTTGTCACATTAAAATTGGCTCCCACAAACGGCTGCTGCGGCGGAATTTGATAGCCAATTTCTTTTTCAAAATATCTTGCTATATCTGTGATAACCGAGAGATCCATTCCGTCATTTGTGCCCCTAAAGGCCTCATATTCTATACACATTGCCTCTATAGGAGTATTGCCTGTGCGTTCCCCGATACCCAAAAGCGTTGCATTTACTCCGCTGCATCCGTAAAGCCATGCAAAAGTAGCATTCGTCAACGCTCTGTAAAAATCATTATGTCCATGCCATTCCAGCCATTCTGAAGGAACTCCGGCAAGCTGCATAAGACCATACATAATGCCATCCACGTTTCTAGGCACAGCTGCGCCTGGATAAGCCACTGCATAGCCCATTGTATCACAGGCTCTGATCCTAATATTGGTCTTATACTCTTTGGCCAATCTCATAAGCTCGGTAGCAAACGGAACAACAAAACCGTAAAAATCGGCCCTTGTAATATCTTCAAAATGGCACCTTGGAGTTATTCCTTCATCCAAAGCTCCCTTTACTATATCCAAATACATTTCCAGAGCTTCTTTTCTTGATTTTTTGAGTTTCAAAAATATATGATAATCGGAACAAGAAGTCAGAATACCTGTTTCCTTTAAACCCATTTCTTTGACCAACTTAAAATCATTCTTATTAGCTCTTATCCATGACGTTATTATCGGGAATTCATAACCTTTTTCCATACATTTTCTGACAGCTTTTTTATCTTTGTCAGAATAAATAAAAAATTCAGATTGCCTGATAATCCCTTTCGGACCTCCAAGCTTGTGCATCATGTCAAAAAGGTCAGATATCTGCTCAACAGAAAAGGGAGACAATGCCTGCTGACCGTCCCTAAATGTTGTATCAGTAATCCAGATCTCTTCCGGCGGCATCATCGGAACAACGCGGTTATTGAACGTTATTTTAGGTATTTCTGTATACGGAAAAAGATCTCTGAAAAGCCTGGGATCAGCAACGTCGTGCACCCTGTATCTATGCTCTTCTTGTTCTAAGGTTCTTCTGTATTTATTAAATTTCAGTGCCATTTTTATCCCCTATTAGTATATTGGCGGCGGTAGGATTTGAACCTACGGCCAAGGGCTTATGAATCCCCTGCTCTACCACTGAGCTACGCCGCCATTTCAAAAGTATCAGATTTTAATATTTTAAGCCACATAAGTCAACAATTCTTTAAAAATTATCGCCCATATCAAGAACAATTCTTATTATACTTCTTCTGCTTATTATGCCTACCAGTTTGCCGTCTTCCACAATAGGCACTCTTCTAATCTTTTTCTCACCCATTACCAGACTTATTTTGTCTATATCCGTATCGGGAGAAAACATCGTAACATTCGTCGACATCGCCTCGCTCACCTTGGTCTGTTTAACATTACCGCTGAACATAAAATTTAAAATGTCCTTTTCAGAGATCATGCCGATTACTTTTTTATTTTCGTCAACTACAGGCACGCCGCTTACTTTATTTTTGACAAGTTTTTTGATTGCCTCATCCAAAATTTCATCAGGACCGATAGTAAAAATTTTTTCTGTCGTCATAATGTCTTTTGCTTTTAACATTTTTCCTCCGTACTTTTACAGTTCTAAAACTTCTGCTTTCTTTTCCGGAACCCACAAGAGAGCTACGGTTTTTTTACCGTACAACCATCCTCCTGCTTCTCCCGGATTTAGAACAAGCGTCTTTCCTACATCCTTATTGTCGGTTTTATGTGTATGACCATATATTATAATGTCAAAATTCTGGCTTTCTGCAAGCAGATCAATATCGTCTACGTGGTCATGTATTACTAATGTTTTAAGCCCTTCTAACTCTGTCTGATACGGCGACTCGTGAATTTCTCCAAAATTTCTTATTCGCTCTTTCCAGATTTTATGTTCGCCATCATTATTTCCAAAAATAGCAACGAATTTACATTTAAGCTTTTCGAGTTCCTTAGCGCAAAAAGGTGAAATTATATCCCCGGCATGAATAACTAGGTCAACATTTTCCTTATTAAAACGCTCTACTGCCTTCTTAATATACGGCATATTGTCGTGAGTATCAGACATAACGCCGATAAGCTTGCTCATATTTTATACAGCCTGAACTTCCTTAATTTCAGGAACTTCTTCCTTAATAACTCTTGCAACTCCGGACTGCAAAGTCATTGCTGACATAGGGCAGCAGCCGCATGCACCTTTTAGCCTGACCTTTACTATTTTATCTTCAGTAATTTCTACCAATTCTACATCTCCTCCATCCATTTTTAGATGAGGCCTGACCTTCTCCAGAGCTTTTTCAACTTTTTCTTTCAGCATTAATAGCCTCCGATTTTTCTTTATTGAATATATCAACAATTTCCCTGGGGATCTTAATGGGACGCATATCTTTGTTTACTAAAGGATGCTTGGTTCTGCCTGTTGTTAAGACCTTACTATTACACAATATTTCGTATGAAAATTCAACTGAAGCAACTCCCATTTCTGATACAATGGTCCGTACGGTTATTTCATCATCATACTTTGCAGGAGAGTGATATTTACAATAACTTTCAATAACGGGAAAATACATCCCTTTTTTTTCCATTTTCTTATACTCAAGCCCGTGCCCCCTTAGCCATTCGGTCCGACCCCTTTCAAAATATATGAGATAATTCGCATAGTATACCATACCCATTTGGTCAGTATCTGCATAGGGAATTCGAATTTTTATTTCATTCATAAACTACGTCCTATTTAGTGTTTACACCCGGGGCAACAACCGCCATTTGCGCATGGGGGCACACTGTTTTTAGTGCTTGATTTTGTGCTAGAAAAAGATGAAAATATTTTTTCGACATCCGAAGAACCGCAAGAATCACATTCAACCTTTGCATCACCTTGGCTTAAGGTAAGTTTTTCGAACACCTTGTTGCATTTTCTGCATTTATACTCATATATAGGCATTGTTTACTCCCGGAAACTACTCTTCCTCTATATCTTCTTCGAGTATTTGTCCAAGTGTCGGGACATCAGCTTTATTCGAATATTTTTTAACCAACTCGCGCTCCCTGGATTGCTCAAGCTTCTTAATAGAAATATCTATTTTTCTTTCTCTTAAATCGGCTTTACTTACTTTAGCCTCAACAATTTGTCCGACTTTCAAGACATCAGAAACATTTTCAACTTTTTTGAAATCAATTTCTGATGCTCTTAACAACGCATCTGTTCCCGGTTCCAATTCTACAAAAGCACCAAAATCCGTGATTTTTTTAACCTTTCCTTTAACTACAGTTCCAGTTTTGTACTTCTTTAGAGGATCTTGTGTGAGATGTTTTATTGAAAGAGCTATTTTTTCATTCTGTGGATTGATCTCTGTAACTACAACATCTATTACATCCCCTGCTTTTACAATGTCTTTCGGATTCTGCACTTTTTTCCATGACATATCCGAAATTTTTATTAGCCCTTCAACATTTTCCTGCAGTTTAGCTGTTGCTCCAAAGGGGAGAATTTTTACCACAGTTGCTTTCGTCTTTGTTCCGGGGGAATAACGATTAGAAGCCTCTTCCCAGGGATTAGTTGTCATTCTTTTGATTGAGAGAGCCATTTTTTCGTTTTCCGGGTCCAAAGAAATGATTTTCGCCTCAATTTCCTGGCCCACAGAATAAGTTTTTTTATAACTCTTGCCATTATCCGTCCATGAGATCTCAGATTCATGGATAAGCCCTTCCAAGCCCTGTTCAATCTCAAGAAATATTCCAAAATCAGTAATGGATCTAATTTTTCCCTTAACTATCAATCCTTCAGGGTATTTTTCAACTGCACCCTCCCAGGGACGCGGCGACATGTGTTTCATGTCTAATGATATTTTACCTGTTACTCTATCTATTTTAAGAATTTTAACGCTTATCGCCTGGCCTACTTTAAGTAGCTCTTCGGTTTTTTTTACGTGATACCACGCAAGATCGCTGATATGAAGCAAACCGTCTATGCCTCCGATGTCCACAAAAGCTCCGAATTTAACTATTGATCTCACCTTTCCTTCCAAGATCTGGCCTTCAAAAAGGTTGGCTAAGACTTCGTTTTGCTTGTTCTTTTTTTCATTTTCAAGCAACTTTTTTCTTGAAAGCACAACATTTCTTTTTTCTTTGTTAACTTCCAATATAGCAAATTTAAATTTTTCTCCAATATATTTTTTTGTATCTCTTGAAGGACGCAAATCAATTTGAGATTCCGGCAAGAATGCATCCACTCCAATATTTACAGAATAGCCGCCTTTGATCTTTTTCCTTACCGCACCTTCAATCGGCTCATTGTTTTTTTGCGACTCGAATATTTTTTCCCAGGATTTTTTTTCAAGTATTCTTTTGTACGAGACTAAAGGAGATCCGAATTCGCTCCGCTTTTGAAGCACGACAACATCAAGCATAGCTCCCTCTTTAATTTCGGTCATTTCTTCTTGGGAACTAAATTCAGCTTTAGGAATGATTCCTTCGGATTTCATACCCAAATCTACTAAAATACCGTCAGCATTCTTCTCAATTACTCTGACGTTCATAATTTTTCCTTCTTCAAGCTTTACCTCGGGGCCTAAAAGGTCCCCCATGGTCAGCTCTTCTTCTTTCATTGGTTCTTTCTCTTTATTTAAATCCTTATTTTCATCCATCTCATACTCCCTCAATATTTAGTTTAGCAATTTTTTAATTCTCATTTTTATATCAGAAACAATCCAACCGGGCGTCGAAGCTCCCGCTGTTATTCCTATTTTTTTGCTGTTTTTGAGCCATTTCTTTTTCAGTTCGGCCGCCGTTTCTATATAGTAGGTTTTAGCAAACTTTGCACATATCTGTGCTAAACGCTTGGTATTTCCAGAATTCTTCCCGCCGATAACCAGCATTATGTCCACCTGTTTTGCAATTCTTTTTGCAGCATACTGTCTATCCACCGTTGCCCTGCATATGGTATTATACACGTTTACATTTGGATTTATCTTCTTTATTTGTCTAACAACTTTATTAAAGTAGCCGGAAGTCTGGGTTGTCTGACTTACAACACAAATGCTACCTTCCGCTTTTATTTTTTTGAGATCACCTTCTTTTTCTACCACAATGCATTTTCCTTTGCCGTAAGAAACTAGCGCTTTCACTTCAGGATGGGATTTTTCTCCAACAATAACTATCCATACATTTTTTTTACTTAATTCTTTAATTACATCCTGCGCTCGTTTTACAAATGGGCAGGTTGCATCAACTAGTGTAAGATTTTTTGATCTCAGCTTATCTTTAAACCCTAAAGGAACACCGTGCGTTCTTAAAATTAGTACCGAATTGTTAAGCTTATTTGCATCTTTTATTTTTTTTATTCCCTTTAAGCTTAACCTCTCGACTTCTTGAGGATTATGTATGAGAGGACCTAAAGTATAAATTTTATTTTTCCCAACACAAGTCTGTTCTGCAATATCTATTGCTCTTTTTACTCCGAAGCAAAGACCGGCATATTTGGCAACTGTAACTTTTGATTTCATAATTTTTTGATTTCTTCAACAATACTGTCCGCAAACTTTTTGTAATCATCCTTTTCAAATATTTTAGGCGGAAGTAAAGGTTTTCCGAAAGTTATTTTTAACGGTTTAAATTTTAACAGTTTGTCTGTATTAACAAGTCTTACAGGTATCACCGGAACTTGAGCATTACAAGCTATCATACCTATCCCAGGACGAGCTTTCCCAATATTACCATCTTTTGAGCGAGTTCCTTCAGGAAATATACCAACCATCTCTCCTGATTTTAGCAAGTCTAATATATAACGCAATGCTTTAATATCTTGTTCGCTTCTTTTAATAGGAATAGTATTGAATTTATTTCTTAGAAAATAGGCAAATATAGGATTTTTAAACAATTCTTTTTTTCCCATTGCAAAACCGGCTCTCTTGCTGCAACAAGCTATATATGGCGGATCAAGATTGCTAATATGATTGGGGGCAAATATAACACCTCCAGTTTTTGGTACATTTCCATATCCGATAATTTGATTTCTCCAAATTATTTTAAACAAAATGCGTAATATTACCCATAATCCCCAATAAATTAATGAAGTTCTGCGTCTTTTAACTCTACTCATTTTATTATCCCTTCGAGAATTTCATAAAAGTTGGGAAAGGACGTACTAACACAGTCAACATCTTCAATTTGCGTTTTGCCATCGGCAATTAATCCGGCTATTGCTAAAGTCATTGCAATGCGATGATCCCCATGACTTTTGACCTTTGTTCCTTTAAGATTTGTTCTTCCGGAGATTATCAAACCATCTTGTGTTTCTTGAATATTTGCGCCCATTTTGTTCAATTCAGTAGATATGCTCTTAAGCCTGTCACTTTCTTTGACTTTTAGTTCCTTTGCTCCGGAAATTTTAGTCCTACCATCAGCTTGTGTCGCAGCCAAAACTATTATAGGAATCTCATCAATGAGGCTTGGTATAATATCTTCATTAATATCTACAGTAGATAGTGGGGAATATTCTACACTGATATCTGATACAGGTTCTCCTGAAATTTCCCTATTGTTATCTTTACTTATTTTTAAACCCATTTTCTCAAGAATTTTTATAATTCCATCACGCGTAGAATTAATCCCTACATTTTTGATTGTAACCTTTGAATTTTTTAAAATAGATGCTGCGACCAGAAAAAATGCTGCAGAAGAAATGTCTCCGGGTATTTCAATATTTTTTGATTTAAGATCATGCCCGCCGTTTATACGGATCACATTTCCATCCACTTTTATATCCGCACCTCTATCCTTAAACATCCTTTCCGTATGATCTCGAGACTTTATGGGTTCTTCAAATTCCGTTGTTCCTTTTACAAAGAGTGCCGCTAAAAGCACGCATGATTTTACCTGTGCACTGGATACAGGGCTTAAATACTCTATTGCTTTAAGATTAGAATTGCCTTTAATTTCTATAGGAAGATAATTTCCGTCTTTTGCAATTATATTAGCGCCCATTAATTCCAATGGTTCAATTATACGCCTCATCGGACGTTTCGAAAGACTTTCATCTCCGGATATTTTAGAAGTAAAATTCTGTCCTGCCAGAACTCCCGATAAAAGCCTTGCAGTTGTCCCGGAATTCCCCGCATTGATTACACCGTTATAAGACTTCAACCCTTTCAGGCCTACGCCATGGATCTTAAGAGAATGTCCATCATTTTCAATTCTGACACCCAATTTTTCAAAAGCCTTGATAGTACTTATGCAATCCTGTGAGGGAAGATAATTTTCGATCTGAGATTCCCCGGAAGAGATTGCGGACAAAATTACCGCGCGATGAGTAATTGATTTGTCACCAGGCACAGAAATACTGCCGCAAATTTTTGATACTTTATTTATTGTCCAATTCATGATTTAAATATTTAAAAGTTTTTGACGGGCTAAATTCGCACGAGTAAATATTTTTTCAATATCCCTCGGCTTCCCTAATCTATTTCTTACCTGTTCAAGTGTTTTAATAAAAATGTTAATTGTTTTTTTTAGTTCTTTGCTATTTTCACTGCATATAGCAGACCAGCTCCTCGGATCGGACAAGGCTACTCTTGTAAGGTCTTTAAAAGATCCTGCTAAAACTTTTGATAAAGAAGCTTTTGTTTTTATTGATGATACCAACAGACAAAGATTATATGCAATTACATGAGGCAGATGGCTTGTTGAAGCAACTACCCTGTCATGAATCGTTTCATCCATGAAAATAGTTTTTGCTCCAGCATCCTGCCACATTTGTTTGACAGTGTCTAATTGTTTTATAGGCGTCCTTTTATTTTTAATCAAAACTACTGTAGCGCCTTTATATAAATATTTTTCTGCATTACCTATTCCTGTTTTTTCAGAACCGGCCATGGGGTGAGCCCCTATAAAACAGGTACCGTTCTTTTTTTTATTTACTATTTTTGTTACCAGTTTAATAATGTTTCTTTTTACACTTCCCACGTCAGTAATAATTGCACCATTTTTTACATATGGTAAAATCTTTTTTGCAATTTTAGGTATCAAGTCAACCGGCGAGCAGATAACAATAACATCGGATTCCCTTACACTTTCCCCCAAATTCGTTGTAAACTCATCAACTGCACCAAGTTTCTTTGCCTTGATAAGTTTTGTCCTGTTTCTGCCAAAACCAACAACATGATATTTTTTTCTGCGATTCCTTAAAGAGATACCTAATGAACCGCCTATAAGACCAACACCAACTATAGTTATCTTTTTCATATACTCCCTTATATGTCGCGTCCTATTGCTCGCGCTATTTGTTTCAATTGTTTTACAAGTTCACTAAATTGCTTTGGCAAAAGACTTTGCGGGCCGTCCGAAAGAGCTTCTTCAGGTTTTGGATGAACCTCTATCATCAGCCCATCCGCACCTGCTGCAATAGATGCTTTTGCCATGCTCCCCACATGCTCTCTTATGCCTATGCCGTGTGAGGGATCAACAATAACCGGCAGATGGGTCAGTTTTTTTAAAACCGGCACGGCATTTAAGTCCAACGTAAACCTTGTTGCATTTTCAAAGGTCCGAATTCCTCGCTCACAGAGAATTACCTTATAATTTCCCTGAGACATAATGTATTCCGCTGAAAGCAAAAACTCTTTTATTGTCGTAGCCATTCCGCGTTTAAGAAGAACGGGCTTTTCCTGGCGACCAGCTTCTTTCAACAAATCATAATTCTGAACATTTCTTGCGCCGATTTGTATAATATCGCAATACTTATTAACCAGGCTGATATGGTTTACTGTCATGGCCTCACTAACAACAGGCATTTTTGTACTTTTACTGACTTCTGATAAATATTTTAAACCCTCTTCTCCTAACCCTTGAAATGTATACGGCGAACTACGAGGCTTAAAAGCCCCTCCTCTGAAAATTCCTGCACCGGATAATTTGACGCTTTTTGAAATATTCAGAACTATTTCTCTGCCTTCGACAGCACACGGCCCCGCCATAATACATATTTTCTTACCGCCGATCTTTACACTTCCCGTACTTATTACGGTGTTTTCTTTTCTAAACTCACGACTGGCAAGTTTGTAAGGTTTTTCAATCTCGCTTATATGGTCGACTGCTTCTAATGACTCGAAAACATCGATATATTTCTCAGCACGTTCTCCTATCATACCGATTACGGTCAGATCAACACCTTTTGAAACATGCGGAACATAACCTAAATCTTTTATTTTGCTAATCACGCCGTCTATTTGCTTTTTTGAAGCGTTTTTCTTTAAGCAAATAATCATATTCTATCCTCTATTTACAATTTTTCATTAAATCAGACAAAACTTTTATAAAATATCTGTTTTCTTGAGGCAGTCCGATAGTAACTCTTATGTGATGAGGCAATGCATATTCATCCATTGCTCTTACAATCACACCTTTCATTAAAGCTTTTTCAAAATAGCTTTTACCAAGATGAGGATAAACATTTATTAGGATGAAATTTGCTGCGGTTTCGATAAACGATATTTTTAGTTTTTTTAACGAGCTATAAAGATACTTTTTTTCCTTACTTATCATAGAAAGCGTCTTTTTAACCTGACCACTGTCCTTGAGGCTTTCTACAGCAGCTGCCTGAGCCATTAAATTTATATTAAAAGGTGGCCTTATCCTATCAATATAGTCAATTACACTCTTAGAAGAGAAACCATACCCTACGCGTAAACCGGCCAATGCATATATTTTCGAAAAGGTTCTTAAAATAACCAAATTCGGATATTTTTTCATGTAGCTAATCGTTTCGGGATAATCTTTGTTTACTTTTGCATACTCATAATATGCTTCATCAATCACTACCAAAGGAAGATTCCCGGATGTTTTTTTAAAAATATTTTCAAAAAATGCATCTAGCTCTTTTTTTGTATTGTATGTCCCGGTGGGATTATTGGGACTCGCAATAAACACAGCCTTTGTCCTTGAATTTACAGCATTTGACATCGCAGCCAGATCATGTTTAAGGTCTTTCATCGGGATCGTTTTGATTTTTGATCCCATGAGTTTTGCCGCCATCTCATAGCGTATGAAAGCATGCTTTGAAACAACTATTTCATCCGATGGTTTAAAAAAGGCTTTCGCTATTATTTCTATGATCTCATCGGACCCTGAACCAACACATATATTTTTAGGGTTTACCTTAAATTTACGGGATATGACTTCTTTAAGATGCCATGAATCGGAATCCGGATACAAAAACACTTTATCAACCATATTTTTCATGATGGTTTTTGCTTTTGCAGATGGCCCAAGAGGGTTTTCGTTAGAGGCAAGCTTTATTACCTTTTTTAAACATAACTCACGTTTTACAGTATCAATGGGTTTGCCGGCAACATAAGGTTCAAAATAAAAACAATTCGGCCGAATCATCCTGTCTATATTAAATTTAATTTTCTTCATTTGAAAATCCTTGATTTACTATTCAGCCCTTGGGTACGAACCAAGCACTTTCACAAATGTACAATTTTTAGACAATTGACTCAAAGCCTTTTCAACACGTTTTTCTGACACATGGCCGAGAAAGTCAATGAAGAAGATATATTCCCATACTCGTTTTTTTGTCGGCCTAGATTCAATTTTTGTTAAATTTATTTTATTTGCCTTAAATGCCATTAAAATATCGTGCAGCGCTCCAACTCTGTCTTTTATTGAAATCATTACAGACGTCTTGTCATGTCCGCGGCCGGACATTTTGGCAGAATTTCGTCCGATAACCAAAAATCTTGTGTAATTCTCCTTGCTATCTTCAATCCTTTCAGCGATGATCTCAAGATTATAAAGCATGGCCGCAGCTTTTGATGCAATTGCCGCCGAACCATTTTCTTGCACTGCGCATTTTGCTGCTTCGGCAGTAGAGGATGTCTCCACTATTTCTACGTTTGGAATATTTTCTTCAAGCCAGTTCCTGCATTGCACTAGGGCTTGCGAGTGAGAAAATATTTTTCTTATCTGTTTAATATCTTCACTGTTTGATAAAAGACAGTGTTCTACCTGCATGCCTACTTCCGCACATATAAGAAGATCAGACCCGATAAACATATCCAAAGTATGATTTATTATACCTTCAGTAGAATTCTCAATCGGTACTATACCGTAATCAACACGTTTTTTTTCAACTTCATTAAAAACATCTGCAATCGATTTTTGAGGAATATAGTGTGTTCCCGTACCAAAATTTTTTAATGCCGCTTGATGGGTAAAGGTCGCTTCAGGTCCAAGATAAGCAACTTTTAACCTAGATTCCAAAGAACGGCATGCATTTAAAATTTCCCGATAAATAGATTCGATAGAAGACGAAGGGAGTTTTCCGTCGTTATTCTTAATTAAACCTGCAATAATCTTTTTTTCTCTGTGAGGAATATAAAAGTCCGTTCCATGTTCAGCTTTCAGCTTCCCGATTCTTTTTGCAAGTTCTGCCCTTTTGTTTAAAAACTGCAGAATTTTTTTATCTACCTCGTCTATGTCTTTTCGGATTTCATCCAAGCTCATTTTTTCCCCTTATTTTAATTTATTAACAACGGACATCATCCTGTTATCGGTTTTATCTTTTCTGTATGAAAAAAATAAATCAGTTTCATGGCAGGTGCATTTACAGCTGGATGAAATATTTTTTACACCTGCATCCATTAATTGTTTAACTGCAATCGATGACAAATCAAGTTTTCTAGACTTCTGCGATATATTAAACTCTTTCAAAACCTCACTGCCTACTTCGTAACAACATTGCTGTATATGAGGTCCTATTGAAACAAAAACATCTTTACTTGAAACACCAAATTTCTGAGAAAATATTTCAACCATTTTGGGAAGAATCTTCTTCGCCAGCCCTTTCCACCCCGCATGAGCCATTCCGATAACTGTCTTGTCTCTAGACCAAAAAAAAACCGGCAAACAATCTGCAGTGAATACGGCCAATGAAATGCCGTTACTTTTAGTAACTAAGCCATCTGCCAAAGGAATTTGCATGCCTTTATTTGATTCATTGACAACAGCAATTCTATTCCCATGAACCTGTTGTACTGTAGTTAAAGACCGAAAGTCCAAATCTCGGGCCTTACAAAAACTTTTGCGCAAACTGTCTTCGCGCATATTGCCAATATTTTTTGTTGTTACGAAATTGTTAAAAGGTAGTTCAGTATCGATTAAAAGATCTTTTTTTATCTTCCACATTCTTATTTAAGCTTCTTTAATGTCCAGTGAGTATAAGCCGGTTTATTTAAATCGGTTGACGAAACTTCCCGCTCAGCTTTACCGGATACTGGATGAGCAAACAGTTTGTTAGTTATTCGCCTTCCTGAAAAACCTGTAGCTATAACAGTAATTTTTATTTTATCGCCGATCTTCGGATCTATGACCTGTCCATAAAACACATGAGCTTTTGGCGAACCGGCATCTCTTATTAAATTTATTGCATCGTTCACTTCTATCATTGAAGTACTGTTATTGCCCGTAATATTTATCAGTATACCTTTAGCCCCGTCAATAGACACGTCGTCTAGTAGAGGGCTTCTTATGGCTTTTTGTGCGGCATCAAGGGATCTTGTAGGTCCTGTACTTTCGCCAATGCCCATTAGTGCTTCGCCGGCTCCCTGCATAATTGTACGAACATCAGCAAAATCTACGTTGATTTCACCGGTTTGATTAATTACGTCTGTAATTGACTGAACTGCTTGTCTTAATACATCATCTACGGTTTTAAAAGCATCCGTTATTGAAGTTTTACTGTCTATAACCTGAAATACTTTTTGATTGGGGATTATAATCAAAGTATCTGTATAATTTCTAATATTTTTAATCCCGTCTTCTGCCTGCTGTAAGCGTATCGCACCCTCAAAATCAAAAGGCTTTGTCACAACTCCTACGGTCAAAATTCCTAAAGATTTTGCAATAGATGCAATAACAGGAGCGGCACCTGTTCCTGTGCCTCCACCCATACCGGCAGTTACAAAAACCATCTGTGAGCCTTCAAGAGTTCCCCTGATCCTATCGTGGCTTTCTTCGGCGGACTGTTTGCCGATGTTAGGATTTCCCCCTACTCCCAGACCTTGAGAAATCTGTTCGCCTATTTGAATTCTCACGGGTGCTTTTGATAAACGGAGAGCCTGCACGTCCGTATTGATAGAAATGAATTCTACACCCTGTACTCCTGCATCAATCATCCTATTTACGGCATTTGAACCACCGCCGCCGACCCCGATAATCTTAATGTTAGCCGGATTTTTTGAAAGTGTTATATTAGCCATATGTTTTTACCTTTAAAACGTCCTATCAAACCAACTTTTGAATTTTGCAAAACCTGACTGTCTTTTTATATTTCTTATGTATGATACATCCTCGTCATTGGTTACCTCCGCACTTAGCAGCCCTATTGCAGTGGCGTATGACGGATCATTTAGAATCTGTTCATTGCCGTCAATATTCTGTGGCAAGCCTATCCTGGCCGAACAGTTTAAGGCTTGCTCAACCGCATTAACCATACCGTTCAATCTTGCACCGCCGCCGGTTATGATGACCTCGGCAGGAATTATTACATCGGCATAATTAGATTTTTTTATTTCATCTTCAATTAAGACAAACATCTGGTCAAGTCTGGGCTGTATTATATCAACAAGCTTACTTGAGGAATATTCTTTCATTGTTCTGCCGTCAACAGCCTGGTAATTAAAAGTTTTATCCTCATCAATAAGACTGGCCATTGCATAACCGTACTTTTCCTTGATTTCTTTGGCTGAAACCATGGAAGTTCTTAAACCGTGTGAAATATCGCGGGTAATAAAATCCGACCCGATTTGAAGCTCTTTTGAAAATCTAATGCTTCCTTCAGAATAAATTGCTATTCCCGTAGTTAGTCCGCCGAAATCTATTAATAAACATCCCAACTCTTTTTCTTCCTGGCTCACAACACAGTTACCTACCGCCAATAAACCGTAAACCTGGCTGAGCATATCCCTAAAGCCCGCTTGAGCAATAGATTTATCCACATTATTTAGGTGGCTGGATGATGCCGTAATCACGTGCACATCGGCTTCAAGGAAGTTTCCCTCCATTCCGACGGGATTTGGAACGCCTTTTTGATGATTCAGCGCATATTCCTGTGCCACACTGTCGAGTATTTCCCTATCCTGGGACATTCTGATAGCTTTTGCGGTTTCAATAACATTATAAACATCTTCCTGCGTTATCTCCTTATCGGAACGTGAAATATTAATGGTTCCATGCGCGTTTAAAGACTCTAAGTGGTTTCCTCTCAAAGCTATACATATCTGATCGGTCGGTTCCTTAGCCTGCTCTTCGACCAGCTCAACGGCTTTTCCAATAGCATAAGATGCTTCCTGTATATTTATCACCACTCCGCCTTTTAATCCTTTAGAAGGAATTTTTGATCCGGCAATTATTTCCAATTTGCCCGTTTCTTCCGAAACCCGCCCCAAAACACATACTACCTGACTGCTTCCTACATCAATTCCTGCTAGAAGTTGGCCTTTTATCATTGTTACCCTCTTTTAAAGAATTATTTATTTTAATGGCTTAACGAGAACTCTTCCCTTATCAAAAAAACACAAATCTATATATTCGGTTTTTGAAAACCTTTCATTTGAATCGGCTAGCACTTCATTAAGTACGTTAAGCTTATATCTGAATTTCTTTTTCTCCAATTGTCCCCAAATGATTTTCTGATTATTGCCAAGTTCAATTACTATGTCATCAACAGACTTATAATATACCATTCTAGCTTTTATATACAGCTCATCTGCGTTCTGCAAAAGCATCTTTAGAAAAGTTAGTATTTCCTCACGCTTCAATTCATCGCTTGCTATAATTTGCGGAATTTCTTTTTCTCTATGGTTTCCCCGTATAGGAAATACTTTGTTGTCAAAGTCTATGCCTAAGCGTTTTGAATCTATTTCTACAAAAGCTACAGGACGCCTCTCTTTTATCTTAATTTTTATACTTTTCCATCCCCTGCTGACGGATACATTCTTTAATTCAGGCTTTAAGCCCGATATATCATTTTCAATTTTCTTTAGAGGCTGCCTTAATATATTGTCTCCTTTTTGAAACGGTAAAAGAGCAAGAATTTCTCCCGGCAAAACATTTTCCCCGCCCACCACTTCTATACTTTCAATTTTGAAAAAATTTGAAGAGCCAACAAGCTCAGACGATATACCCCAAATTCGCCAACCGCTGTATAATATCGCAAAAGTCAAAATTAAAACAAGATATAATTTAAAGTTGCTTCTATTTTTAATTCTTTTAAAATTTGAACGTACAATAAAGTTTGTTGAACGTTTAGATGAGACCTTATTTAAATTTAAACGTTTGTTTCTCACTTTATCACCTTAAAGAGTATTCCATGATTTTTAACACAAGTTCATTAAAACTGATTCCAGCAGCTTTTGCGGCATCGGGCAAAAGCGACGTTTCTGTCATGCCAGGAATCGTATTGACTTCCAGCACCCAAGGCTTATTCTTTTTGTCAACGATCATGTCAATTCTTGCAAGCGCTTTACAATTAAAAAGCTTAAATACTTTCAAGCCTAATAATTTAATACTACTTAACACTTTTTTAGGCAGTCTTGCCGGTATTATATGCTGCGATTTCCCTGCTGTATACTTCGAATCAAAATCGTAAAATTTATTTGCCGGAACAATCTCAATCACCGGCAAGGCCTCACTCCCTAAAACAGCAACCGTAACTTCCGTGCCGGAAATATACTTTTCAACAAGAATTCTCGTGCCAATTTTAAATGCGTTCTCTAAAGCCTCTGAAAAGTTTTTCGAATTTTCAGCAATGGAAATTCCTATTGCCGACCCTTGAGCTACCGGTTTAACAACTAGCGGAAATTTCAACAAACATTTCTTCTTGCTTTGTTCATTCAGAAGTATCCACTCCGGTGTCGCTATTTTATTGGCCTTAAGAATCATCTTGCTGTAAAATTTATCCATACAAAGAGCGCTGGATAAAACACCGCACCCTGAATAAGGAATGTTTAATAACTCAAGGAGTCCTTGGACCGTTCCGTCCTCACCATTAGTTCCATGTAAAGCAATATAAGCAAAATCTACTCTTTGTTCTTTTAGCTTTAAAAATATATCAACCCCTACATCTATTTCTACAACGTCGCATCCCGATTCTTTCAATGCCTTGATTACCGACCTGCCGGACTCAACAGAAATTTCTCTTTCTGCGGAAGTCCCTCCGTATAAAACGGCAATTTTCTTATCTTTAATCCAATTTTGTATATCCATAAATAGAATTAATCGCCAATAACGTTGATCTCAAGATCAAGTTCAATGCTGAATTTTTCTTTAACTTTGTTTCTAACCACAGTAATCAACGAACGAATATCTAAAGCTTTTGCCTCGCCCTCATTAACAATAAAATTTGCATGCTTTTCAGATACTTTTGCCTGGCCAAACGATAGGCCTTTCAATCCTGCCAGTTCAATGAGACGCCCCGCGTTATCATTTTCAGGGTTTTTGAAAACACAGCCGGCACACCTTTTGTCTATCGGCTGCGTTTTTAAACGTCGAGACAAAACACTATCAGTCTTTTTAACAATAACATTTTTTTGTGCCTTTTTCAAGCTTAATATTGCCTTAAGTATGATGCAATTTTTGAGATTTGACCCCCTATATGAAAATCTCAAAATTTTTCTGTCAATTCTCTTGATTTTTCCTGTATTATCAACTATTTCTACTTCTTTAACATAGTCGCCTATATAATCCTCACCAGTCCCCGCATTACCCCAAATCGCCCCGCCCAAAGTACCAGGAATACCTGCCAAGCACTCTACCCCGGAAAGTTCTTTTTCAATACAATTATTCAGCAATGCAGAAGAATTTATTGCACAACCTGCTTCGACAGTCTCGTTTTTAAAAAGGCGTTTTTTAAAATCGCCGCTCAATTTGGCCACAATCCCCTTAAAACCATGGTCGCCAAATAAAATATTTGAGCCGCCGCCCATGACTAAAAATGGAATCTTTTCCTTGTTTGAAAAAGTAAACACCTCCTGGACCTCTTTACTGTTACTTAGTTCAACAAAAAAAGAGGCCGGACCGCCTACGCGGAATGTCGTATGGTTTTTTAAAGGTTCATTTATTTTTACTGAGGACACTAACAATGATAATTGTGAACCTAAACTCTTTTTAATATTTCTTCCCCTATTTTCCAAACATCTCCGGCACCGATGGTTAGGATGATATCTCCTTTTCTTACTCCTTTCGCAAAAACTTCTATCCCTTCAAAATGACTAACATTTTTTTTATTTTTTTTCATTTCGTTATAAATTAACTGGCTGCTCACCCCTCGAATTTGTTTTTCACCGGCGGGATAAATCTCAAGCAGCTTAACCTGGTCGGCAAAATTAAAAGATTTTGCAAACTCAGCAAAAAGATGCGCTGTTCTGGAATATCTATGAGGTTGGAACAATACCTTTAGTCTTTTGTTAGGCCAATTGGCCTTTATTGCCTTTATCGTTGCTTTTATTTCGGTCGGGTGATGTCCGTAATCGTCAATTACCAAAACACCTTTTTTCTTACCCTTAACCTCAAGGCGCCTGCCGACACCTTCATAATCATTCAAAGCTTTTGAAATTTTATTGAACGGCATTCCAAGTTCATGCCCTACAGCAACTGCTACAAGAGCATTCTGCACATTATGTTTTCCCGAAATACTCAAATTTATTTTCCCGAGCTTTTTTCTTCTGTAGTAAACGCTAAAACTGGATCCATAATCAAGCGGTTTAATTCCTTTTGCCAGAAAGTGGGGTTTTCCTTTAAGCCCGAATGTTTTATAAGGCCTTTTGATCTGCGGCATAATTTCTAAAATATTTTTATCGTCACTGCATAATATTGCACATCCGTAAAATGGGATACTGTTTATATGCCTAACAAAAGCATGTTTTATATTTTCTAAAGTTCCATAATAGTCAAGGTGATCATTATCGATATTTGTCACCGCTGTTATTGTAGGGGTGAGCTTCAAGAATGAGCCGTCTGATTCATCGGCTTCAGCTACAATGTAGTCACCTTTGCCAAGCTTTGCTCCGGATTTCAAGTTTTTCAATTTCCCACCGATAATTACAGTGGGGTCGAACCCGCCTTCAAACAGAACAAGAGAAACCAAGGATGTAGCAGTGGTCTTTCCATGTGTACCCGCAATTGTTACGGCATATTTCAATCTCGCAAGCTCTGCCAGCATTTCTATTCTTGGAATTATAGGTATTCTGCTTTTTGAAGCCATTGATACTTCGGTATTATTCTGCTTTATGGCCGTTGAAGTTACAACTACGTTTGAACCAATAACATTTTTGGCTCTATGGCCGATAAATACCTTTGCGCCAAGCTTTTTCAGGTGCTCCGTTACGTCAGATTTTGCTACATCCGATCCTGAAACTTTATATCCAAGATTTAACAGCACCTCGGCAATCCCGGACATGCCTGAACCGCCTATGCCTATAAAATGTATGTGCCTTATTTTTTTAAACATATAATTATCCTAACCTCATTTTTTGTATTCGGCTTTTACCGTAGTGGTTATGCCGCCCCGGACATTAAAAACTATCTCGATATTCATTGCCTTGGGCTTAACTTTTTTTACAAAATCATCAAGTATCCTGTTTACAACGCTTTCATGAACCATACCTACCATTCTAAAAGACTGTAAATAATATTTAAGAGACTTTAACTCAACGACAGATTGGTCAGGAATATAAAAAATATCTATGTATGCAAAATCCGGCAGACCCGACCATGGACATAAACAACTGAATTCTTCGCTCTCTATGCTTATTTCTATTTTTTTCCCTTTATATTCATAAGGCATTATCTCAAGCAAAGATGGGGACACTTTATCAAACACAGGTTTTACGTTATCCATAATTCTCCTTTAGTATAATGGAAATTTTTTACAGAGCTTGCTTACTTTTTCCTTTACTTCATTTATAACTTTTTCATTATCTTTATTCTTAAGAACAGAAATTATCCACTCAGCAATCTCTGCCATCTCATGCTCTTTCATTCCGCGTGTGGTTACTGCCGGAGTCCCTATACGTACCCCTGATGCCACCATCGGTTTTTCAGGATCATAAGGAATTGTATTTTTATTTGTTGTAATCCCCGCTTTTTCAAGGGTAACCTGTGCCTCATTTCCTTTAACCCCGAGAGGCCTTAAATCTACTAAAAACATATGACAATCTGTCCCGCCCGACACTATTCTCAAGCCACCTTCGGCAAGACTTTTTGCAAATGCTCTGGCATTTTTCAAGACCTGTTCCTGATATTTTTTAAAATCAGAGCCTAAAGCTTCCTTGAAACCAACCGCTTTAGCGGCAATAACATGCATTAAAGGCCCGCCCTGATCCCCCGGAAAAACCGCCCTGTTTATTTGTGCAGCGTATTTTTCTTTACACATTATCACGCCGCCTCTTGGTCCGCGCAAGGTTTTGTGAGTTGTTGTTGTTACAAAATCCGCATAAGGCAGCGGAGATGGATAAATTCCGGCTGCAATCAAACCTGCATAATGAGCAATATCTGCAAAAAGAAATGCTCCGACTTTATCAGCGATTTCCTTCAGTTTCTTCCAATCAAAAATTCTTGAATATGCCGAAGCCCCAGAAACAATCATCTTAGGTTTGGATTCAAGTGCTATTTTTTCTATTTCTTCATAGTCAAGCGTTTCGCTTTGTTTATTTAACGTATATGGAATAATTTTGAAATACTTTCCTGAAAAGTTTAACGGATGGCCGTGTGAAAGATGGCCTCCATGAGAAAGATCCATACCCATTACTGTATCTCCGGGATTAAGCATTGCCATAAAAACTGCAATATTTGCCTGCGTACCGGAATGTGGCTGAACATTTACGTGTTCAGCACCAAACAGTTTTTTACATCGTTCTATTGCAAGAAGTTCAACTTTGTCGACAACTTCACAGCCCCCGTAATATCTTTTCCCGGGGTAACCTTCAGCATATTTGTTGGTAAGGCATGACCCTTGAGCCTCCATTACAGCTTTAGATGTATGATTTTCAGAAGCAATCAACTCTAAGGTATTTTTTTGTCTTTGAAGTTCTTCGTCAATAATTTTACTCACTTGAGGATCTTGTTTCGATAACAAACTCATCATTCGTCTCCTTATAAATAATTAAGCAATTTCTTACTTGATAGACATCCTTCTCTTACAACAACGTAGGGAAACTTTATCATATCTATAACAGTGGATTCTTTGCCAATGTTGCATTCTCCTGCATTCAGCACCACATCGGTCTTACCCTTAAACATTTTAACTGCATCCTGCCCCTTTTTAATACTCGACTTAGACGACGGATTCGCGCTTGTTGTGGCGATCGGAGATCCGAATATTTTTAAGAGGCTTAAAATCGTATGTCCTTGAGGAATTCTCACGGCAATATCATTCCTTCCGCCCATTACAAGTTTTCCGAGTCTCGTGGTTGGTAAAACAATAGTAAGAGGCCCGGGCCAGAATTTTTTCATCAATTTACGCGCATCATCCGATATTTTCACCAGAAACTCCAACGATTTAATGTCGTAAGACATTAATATAAGAGGTTTTTTGTACGGGCGTCCTTTCAATTCATAAATTTTTTTCTGCGCCTCAATATGAAAAGCTCCGGCAGCCAACCCATAAACCGTATCTGTCGGAAAAACAATTACTCCGCCGTTACACAAAACTCTGGACACCTCTTCAAGTTTTTTTTGTTCGGGCCTATCTTTTTTAATTGAAATAATTTTTGTCTTTTTTCTCATCTCACTAACTTCTATAACTGGCATTGATTTTTACATAGTCATATGAAAAATCGCAAGTATAGTATTTTGAAGTTTTTGAACCCTGTTTTAAATCGAGTTTGAATTTTATTTCTTTTTTATTCAGTTCCTTTTTCATTAGTTTTTCGGAAAAATTTACTCCTATTCCTTTTTTAACTACAATTTTATTATTTATATAAACATCCACCAAATCAGGATTAAAGCATACTCCCGCTCTGCCGGCAGCAGCTATTATTCTTCCCCAATTTGGATCATGTCCAAAGACTGCTGTTTTAAATAAAGGGGATGTTGCAACAGTTGATGCAATTTTTTTTGCATCTTTTTCATTTAATGCATTTTTTACATTGACCTCCACAAATTTCGTTGCACCCTCACCGTCTTTAACAAGCATTTTTGCAAGTTCAAGAGTTACTTCGTTCAATGCTTTTGAAAATATTTTGCATTCTTTTTTATCTGCAACAATAGCCCTATTTCCCGCAAGTCCGTTTGCCATAATAAAAACTGTGTCGTTAGTTGATGTATCTGAATCAACCGATATACAATTGAATGAACTCTCTACCGCCGTGCTTAAAGAATTCTCCAGGCACTTTTTTGTAATAGAGATATCGGTAAGAATAAAGCTGAGCATAGTTGCATGCATTTTTGCAAGGTTAGGATGTATCATTCCTGAGCCTTTTGCACAGCCCCAAATAGTCACCTGTTTGCTGTTAATTCTTAGTTTTTTTGAAACAATTTTAGAGTGAGTATCGGTAGTCATTATTGACCTTGCGGCCGATAGCTCATTGTTTGCTGTTTTGCCGATTTTTTTTGCCAGTTTTTTTATTCCGGAATTTATTTTGTTTAAGGGTAAAAATGTTCCAATCACGCCGGTTGAGGCAATCAAAACATTTTTTTTGTCCGTATTAAGGTTCTTTGCGGCATATTCGCACATGGCTTCTGCGTCTTTTTTTCCTTTTTTCCCAGTACATGCATTGGCACAGCCTGAATTTGCTACTATGGCTCTAATAGAATTACCGTTGGTTTTTAGATATTTTGCGCTTACAACAACAGGTGCTGCTTTAACAATATTTTTTGTAAACAGACCTGCAGTAACTGAAGGTGCATCTGACACAAACAGCCCTAGGTCTTCTCTTTTTTTATTTTTAGAGATTGCGCATTTAACACCGCCAACAAGAAAGCCTTTCGGTAACATTATCTCTTTAACCCCTCTTCTTCGTTAAAACCATACATTATATTCATATTTTGTACGGCTTGCCCTGATGCACCTTTTACTAAATTGTCTATTGCTGAAATTATTATAAGTTTTTTTGTCCTTTCATCAATTTTAACACCTATATCACAGTAGTTCGTATTAACCACTTTGTGTATTGAAGGTAATTGCCCTTCAGGTAAAATTCTCACAAACTTTTCATTTTTGTAAAACTCAAAATATATATCAAGAACTTTTTTGGTGCTTGCTTCCTTGTTTAGGTTCATATATATTGTTGAAAGCATTCCTCTTTCGGCTGGCATTATATGCGGTGTAAAAGTCAGCTTAATTTTTTTATTCACCACTTTTTCCAGCTCCTGCTCCATTTCGGGTATATGTCTATGAGAACCGCCTATATTATAAGGCCTGAAATTAGGGTGCTCTTTGTTGTAATATTCGGCTACGGCCTTTCTTCCTGCCCCAGTTACGGCGCTCTTTGCATCGACTATAATAGTATTTACATCCACTAAACCTTTTTTCAAAACTGGAGTGCACCCAAGAATAACTGTCGTGGGATAGCAGCCGGGATTAGCAACAAGTTTCGCTTTTTTAATTTTATCCCTATAAATTTCCGGCATACCATAGACAGCCTCGGTTAACAAATGGGTCGCGCTATGTTTGGATCCGTACCACTGCTCATATATTTCGCCGTTATTTATTCTAAAATCCGCGGAAAGGTCTATTACTTTTCCTCCGGCTTGAATTATATCCGGAACAACTTCAAAAGAAACTCTGTGGGGTAAAGCCAAAAATATTAAATCCGCCCTTTTAGTAAGTGTTTCAATATTTAAGCTTTCGCAAGACAAATTTATATGGGAAAAATCAGGATACAGTTCTTTCAATGGCTTAGTTTCATTAAAAGACCTTCCCATAAGAACAGTTAAATTTGCTTTCTTATGAACTGATAAAATTTTTAATAGCTCTTCGCCGGCATACCCCGTAATCCCTACAATTGCGATATTAACCATTTGCTTTCTCCGCTTTTTTATTCACGCTTGAAATTAACACAACGAACTCGCCCTTCAAATCTTTTTCTCTGATGGTATCGATGACTTCCCCTATTGTTCCTCTTATATATTCTTCAAAACTCTTTGTTAATTCCCTTGCCAAAACAACCTTTGTTTCTTTTTCAAACACCGATTGGCACAACTCCAAAGTCTTCTTGACCCTATAGGGAGATTCGTAAAAAATTATTGTTTTGTTTATTAGTGCCGCACTTTTAAGTTCTTTTTTAAGCTTGCCCGCTTTTCTCCTTAAAAAGCCTAAAAATACAAAACCATCACTTGCCAGCCCTGAAGCCGTTAATGCCGTTGTCACGGCAGTAGGCCCGGGCAACGAAACAACTAGAATTTTTTCTTCTATTGCTTTTGAAATCAACAAACTTCCCGGATCTGATATCCCCGGGGTTCCGCCATCAGATACTATTGCCAGAATTTTGCCTGCCTTTAAATCTCTTGTTATTTCTGGAATACGCTTTATTTGATTATGCGTAAAAAAACTTTTTAAAGCTTTTTTTATTTCATAATGATTAAGAAGTTTGATTGTCTGCCTTGTATCCTCACAAACGATGTAATCAACTTCTTTCAGTACTTTTAAAGCTCTTAAAGTTATATCTTCCAAATTTCCTATGGGGGTCGGGACTATATAAAGTGTTCCAATATCCATATATGTAATTTACCGTTTTACTTTCTGTTCTTCTTCTTTAAGAACTTCCAAAAATATATCTACAACTTTCGGATCAAACTGTGTTCCTTTTCCGGCAACAAGCTCTTTTATGGCTGTTTCTTTACTTAAAGCTTTTCTGTAGGGTCTTTCGGATATCATTGCATCATAGGCATCTATAACCGCAACAATTCTTGAACCCAAAGGTATTTCCTCTCCTGCAAGCCCTGCAGGATAGCCTCTGCCGTTATACCACTCATGATGATAAAGTACGATTGGGGCAACGGGAGAAAGAAAGGTAACTGGCTCCAGTATGCGATTACCGATTGAAGGATGTTCTTTTATTTCCTCAAACTCTTCATCTGTCAGTTTCCCTTCTTTGTTTAAGACTTTCTCGCTGATACCGATTTTTCCTATATCATGCATTAAGGCGGCATATTCAATATGTTTTATCAACGGTTCAGGCAAATGCAACTTAGCACATATTAATCTCGTATACCTTCTCGCTCTGTCCGCATGGTCGTGCGTATATGAATCTTTTGCATCAAGAGTCCTTGCGAGTGTTTGGATCATTTCGAAATAAAAACTCTGGATATTGTTATACAAGTCAATATTTTCAAGCATTACTGCTGTCTGGTCTGCCAGAATGGACAGCAATCTCATATCCATTTCTTCAAATGTATCAGAATCTGTCGGCGAATTAACATTTAACACACCGACTACTTTATCCTTTACCCTTAAAGGAACGGAAACAAACGAGGGCGACGAATAGCGTTGATTACTGTTTGACCTCAAGAACCGTTCATCCTGCTCAATATTCTTTACAAAAATAGGCTTGCCTGTTTTTGCAACACGTCCGGCAATACCCTCCCCCAACCTCATTCTCGTATTTTCTGCTACCTCTTTTGGCAAACCTCTGGACGAAATTATTGTCAATTCGCTTGTTAGAGGGTCTATCAACATAAAAGAGCCGGACTTGGAGTTTACCAATTTGCATGCATACCCGATAACAGACTGTGATAACTCATCCCTTGAATTAATGTCAATTGCCGCCATACCGAATTCGTGTATTTTTGTCAGCATAGACACCAGATTATCAAGGTTTATTATATGGGCCTGGACATGATCTTGCGCTTTTTTAAGCTTATTTAGGGCCGCTTCCTCCTGTCTTTTTACTAATCTGCGGTTATTAATCACAATAAGCCACATCAATAAGAATAACAGGATTATTAGAAAAAGTTCAAAATCCCCAAAATTCAAAACCATTTATTCCCCTTTTAAGTCTTGCTGAATTTTCATTCAGTTTTTAATCATTTAAACAACAAGAAAAAAACACATCTTCTGCCTAATCGCACAATTAAGGAGATTAAAAACAGAAAAAATATTGTATTTAAAGCGATTTCTTTTGAAAAATTTTATCTTTTTATATATGGCTTGTCAACTTGTTTTGTTACAATAATTAGTGTGGAATAGAATCCCCTGTTTGCCTGGCTGTATTTATTAAAAACACTAGAAAAATTGACACAAAATGGTTTTTTTAGTAGAATTCGTTCATAATGTTATTAGTTTTGTTTAAATTTACCATTGGAATCTTTTTATTTATACTGGGATTAATTTTTCTTTATAAATCAAATGTAATTCTAAATCTCAACAGAATAGCCAGAGAGCTTATTTTTAACGACAGGATTATACTTCTGAAACGCAAAAAATTGGCAATATGGATGTTTTGTTTGTCTTTTGTTGCGCTGTATATGGGCTTTTCGTCTTACGCTGGCATGGTAATATCCAAAAACGAAAAAGACCTAAACCTTAAGTCTGCTGATTTCCTGATGTATACAGCAATGCAAGACTTCTGTGTGGGAAATTACGATATGGCTTTACAAAAATACAGGGACGTTTTAAAACTAAAAGTAAACAACATTGAAGTGCTGAAGAGAATCGCCTACACTTATGCCGCTGCAGGAGATAATAAGAAGGCTCTTGATATATGGAATAAACTTATTCAAATAGAACCCGACGACCAAGAAATAAAAGGGAATTTAAAAAAATTATTAAAATGAACATAAATGGAAATACAAAGATAATAGGAATATTCGGCTACCCCATAAAACACACTTTTTCCCCTGCTATGCATAATGCTGCTTTCAAAGTATCTGGATTGAATTTTATTTACACACCATTTGAAATCTCTCCGAATAATCTTTCAAAAGCTATTTCCTGTGTAAAAAAATTTAACATTCACGGCTTAAACATCACAGTGCCTCATAAAGAAAATGCTTTAAAATTTATCGATAAGGCTGATCCGCTGGCGAAAAAAATAGGCAGCATTAACACAATCGTAAATAAAAATGGCGTTTTGACAGGCTATAATACTGATGGAAAGGGTTTTATCAAAGATATAAAAAATTGCGGCTTTAACCCAATTAAAAAAACAGCACTGCTCATGGGAGCAGGCGGAGCCGGAAAAGCTGTTGCGGCAGCCCTGTCTTGGTCCGGAGCAAAGAAGATCTATATAACAGACAAGTCCCAAACACTTGCTAGAAAACTTGTTTCAAAAATAAAAAACTCAAAGCACTTTCCCATGTCAAAAATTAAAGAAAAGATAGAAGAGGCCGACATCGTAATTAATGCAACGCCAATCGGCATGAAAAATTCAAAACAGAGTTTAATAAACAAAAATCTTCTTCGTAAAAACTTGTTCGTTTATGATCTGGTTTATAATCATGAAACTCGTTTGATAAAAGACGCAAAAAAAATTGGAGCAAAAGCTTATAACGGCATAGGAATGCTTTTATATCAGGGTGTGCTGGCATTTGAACTTTGGACCGGCAAAAAAGCTCCTGTCAGCATAATGCGAAAAAGTTTGTTAAAAAATTTAAAAAGGGGTACTTAAATGCTTGTATGGATTGCAAGAGGCATAATTTTATTGGCAGGACCATTAATAAGCTATTTTCAGATTTCTAAAAGTCTTTCAGCCATTTTTGTAGGATTAGCCTTATCCGTAATTATAATCTTAGCTGAAATTGTAATTCAGGAAATCCCGCTTGACACATTGATTATCGGCGTACTCGGCATGGTCATAGGTTTAATAGCTGCGAAATTTCTGGATTACGCCATTTACCTAATTGGGAATCAGAACATTTATGAATTTGTAAGAGATTATACTCTGCTCATAAAGGTAATTTTTGCATACCTTGGTTTGGTTATTGCAATAAGGAAAAAATCTGAACTCGATCTTCTTGACAGGGATCTTGTAAAAAAAGGTGGAAGAAAAAAATCTACAGATGTTATAATACTCGATACCAGCACCCTCATTGACGGCAGAATAATTGACATTACCGAAACGAAATTTATTTCTGCTGTTTTAGTAATCCCGAGGTTTGTACTGAACGAACTGCAAAAACTTGCAGATTCAAGCGACAACAACAAGAGGACCAAAGCTAGAAGAGGCTTTGATATAATTGCCCAATTACAGAAACAGGAAAGTATAACAGTTAAAATCTTCGATAAAGACTATTCAACCACCAATGAAGTTGATACCAAAATTCTTCTTTTAGGAAAAGACTTGGGCGCAAGGGTTATTACAACAGATTTTAACCTCAACAAGATTGCAACCCTTCAAGGGGTAACAGTTCTTAACATTAACGACTTGGCAAACGCATTAAAACCTGTTTTTCTCCCTGGAGAAAAGATGCAGATTTATCCCGTAAAAGAAGGTAAGGAAAAAAAGCAAGCTGTCGGATATCTTGATGATGGAACAATGATCGTAGTTGAGGATGGAAGAAAATATATCGGCAAAAGAATAGAAGTTATTGTATCTTCTATACTACAAACGTCTTCCGGCCGTATGCTTTTTACCCATCCTGCAAACGAGCAAGGCAAAGAACATCACGCCAGCAATAACGGGAAATAAAGTATGAGAGCTGCGGTAATAATCCTTGCTGCCGGATCGGGCAAAAGATTTAATTCTAAAACACCAAAGCAGTTTTTAAAACTTAAAAACAAACCTGTTTTCTTATGGAGTGTGCTTGCTTTTAAAAAGATTAAAGCCTTCAAACAGGTTATATTAGTTGTTCCTAGAAATAAATTAAAATCTTTACTTCCCGTTGCGAAAAAGTATTCTTTAGACATTATTGCCGGAGGAAAACAAAGGTATAATTCTGTATCTAAAGGATTAAAAACCATTAATGGTAATATTGACTGCATTGCCATCCATGACGCCGCAAGACCTTTGATAAAAACAAAAACTATAATAAAGGGCTTAAAAGCTGCGAACAAATACGGAGCCTCTATAATCGCAGTAAAAGCTAAAGATACCGTAAAAAGTGCGGGCTCATCCTTACTTATTAAAAATACAATCCCCAGAGACATGGTATGGTTTGCTCAGACCCCTCAAATTTTTAAGGCACCCGTTATAATGAAAGCGTATTCTAAATTGAAATCAAAAAACATT
This sequence comes from Elusimicrobiota bacterium, assembly GCA_042562855.1. Lineage (GTDB taxonomy): Bacteria > Elusimicrobiota > Endomicrobiia > Endomicrobiales > JAPLKN01 > JBHPNE01. Next base: position 5,663 of record JBHPNE010000001.1, on the reverse strand, counting down.
ACCGATGATGCGCAAGCAATTGAGCAAATGGGAAAAAAAGTAAAAATCGTCGAAGGTGAACAAACTAATATAAAAATAACTGAAACTTCTGATTTAAAGATCGCTAAAACTTTTTTGGAGATTTAAATGTATATAGGAATAGGATATGATGTACACAGGCTTAAGAAAGGCGAGGCCTTAGTGCTTGGCGGAATTAAAATAAAACATACACACGGCCTTATCGGACACAGCGATGCCGATGTGCTGATTCATGCCCTGATGGATTCACTACTTGGGGCAGCCGGTCTTAATGACATCGGCCACTTTTTTCCAAATACAGATTTAAAGTATAAAGGCATTTCAAGCGTTTTATTATTAGAGAAAGTTATAAAAAAGCTGAAATCAATGAAATTAAAGGTTCAAAATGTTGATATCTCGGTAATTGCGGAGAAACCAAAAATATCAGTTTATATTCCGAAGATGAAAAAAGTATTATCAAAAGCAATAAATATTTCTGAAAAAAAGATTGGCATAAAAGCTACAACAAATGAGCAGATTGGTTTCATTGGCAGAGGAGAAGGAATAGCTTCACTGTCTATTGCACTATTAAAAAAGAGATCAACATGACAATAAAAATTTATAATTCCTTAAAATCCAAAAAAGAGGAGTTTAAGCCGATCAAGGATAAAAATGTATCTATGTACGTCTGCGGTATTACTCCGTATGATGAAGTACATTTAGGACATGCGCGTGCCTACGTTGCCTTTGATGTCATTAGGAGACATTTGGAAAATCGCGGTTATAAAGTTAACTATGTGCAAAATTTTACCGATATTGATGATAAAATAATAAATAAGGCAAATGAAAAAAATATTACTCCCAAACAACTGGCCGAATCCCATATCAAAGATTATTTTATTCAAATGGAAAAACTTTTCGTAAACGAAGCCGATCACTATCCTAAAGTATCCGAAAATATTCCAAATATTACAAAGTTTATTAAAAAATTACTGGATAAAGGTTCGGCCTATGAAATAAACGGCGATGTATATTTTTCTGTCAGGAATTGCAGAGATTACTGTAAGCTTTCAAAAAGAAATATTGAGGAATTAAAATCCGGCGCAAGAGTAAACATTGACGAAAACAAAAAGGATCCGCTTGATTTTGCGCTATGGAAAAAAGCAAAGCCTGAAGAATTAAAAACTGCTTCCTGGGATAGTCCCTGGGGAAAAGGCCGTCCCGGATGGCATATTGAATGCTCGGTTATGGCAACGGATATTCTGGGCGAAACTATAGATATTCATGGCGGCGGCCAGGATTTGATTTTTCCCCATCACGAAAATGAAATCGCACAAACTGAGGCCTGTACCGGCAAGCCTTTTGTTAATTATTGGATACATAACGGTTTTGTAACTATCAATAAAGAAAAAATGTCTAAATCTTTGGGAAACTTTTTTACTCTAAAAGAAATATTTCAAAAATATGAACCGATTTATGTAAGATATTTCCTCATTTCACAGCATTATAGGTCGCCTATAGATTTTTCGGATGCCGCTTTGGATACGGCTAAAATTTCTCTCAAAGAAATTTATGATGCTTTTTTTAGATTACATCAGGAATTACTTAAAAAAGAAGAAAAAGAAGAAGAAAAAACAGACGGGATGTTCATAAAATTTAAGAAACGTTTTTTGGAATCGCTTGATGATGATTTTAATACCGAACAAGCATTATCAATATTGCATGAACTTAAAAATTATAGTTTGAATAATTTTTTAAAGAAAGACAAGAAATGGATAGAAAACTCAATTAAGTTAATGAACACTTTTATAAAAGTACTTTTAGGTGCGGAGTTTGATTTTGAAAAAGCGAAAGAACTTAAAGATAAACAAATAAAGGACCTCATTAAAAAAAGAGAAGTTTTGCGAAAAGAGAAAAAATGGCAAGAAGCCGACACCATTAAAACAGAATTATCAAATAAGGGAATAAAACTGTTCGATAATCCGGACAATACCACCTCTTTTTCTCCTGCAAATATTAACATCGTTAGGAAATTATAATGAGTAATTATATAACCGGAAGAAATCCTGTAAGAGAGCTTCTTCGTGCCGGAAATAGAACTGTCAGCAAAATTCTGCTTTCTAACCAATCTCGGGGTTCGGCAATAGAAGAAATTATAAAGCTTGCAAAGGAAAAACAAATACCCATGCATCACGTTCCCCCGGAGCGTTTTAATAAACTTAACATTGAAAACAACCAAGGAGTTGCCGCAGAGATATCTGCAGTGGATTACCTCAATATATATGAACTATGGAATAAAGTTAAAAATGAGGCGAAACCTTTAATTGTTATTTTAGATGAAATCGAGGACCCCCACAATCTGGGCGCTATAATTCGCAGTGCAGTCACCCTTGGCGCAAACGGGATAGTAATCGGCAAATGGAGAAGTGTAGGTCTTACTGAAACCGTGGCAAGGACCTCCGCCGGAGCAAGCGAACACATACCTATCGCGAGGGTCTCAAATATTTCAGATTGCATTAATGTTTTAAAAAAGTCGGGCGTGTGGATAATCGGGACTGAAACAAATACAAAACCACTGGCAACTGAGAGCTTTTCTTTTCCGTTGGCTATAGTTATCGGTAGTGAAGGAAAGGGCTTGAGAAGGCTTGTAAAGGAAAGATGCGACGATTTAGTAGCTATACCGCAAACTTCAAAAATTTCTTCATTAAATGCATCTTGTGCCGCATCAATTGTTTTATACGAAATATTTAAACAAAAAACTAAATAGCTTCTTTACTAGCTGCATCATACAGCAGTATTCCGGCTGCAACTGCTGCATTTAAAGATTCCATATTTTCTGTTATTGATATAGACACTTTTTGTTCTGAAATCAAGTCCAGTTTTTCTGATATTCCGTGCCCCTCATTGCCGATTACCAAAACAAAACCCTTAGGCCAGCTGAACTTGGATACATCTTTTCCGCCAATCCCCGAAGCAATAACATTGCAATCTTTTAGAATATCAATGTCATCAAGCATAATAACATCAATTTTTTCAATAGCACTTACTGCCGATCGAACAACTTTTGGAGAAAACACATCTACGCATCCCGGCACCGTAATTATACCTTTTAAACCAAATGCACTGGCTGTTCTTATAATAGTCCCCATATTTCCAGGGTCTTGAAGTCTATCCAATAATACATATCTTGCATTTTTATCAATCCTTGAAGATGCATTTATTTTTAATTCGCATATCGCGACCACACCCTGGCTGTTTTCGGTTGAACTTATCGTTTCAAAAATATCTTTTTTTACTATATTAATCCTATTGGTAAGTATTTGAGGAATATCCAAACCTTCGCAAACAAAAATTTCTTTTGTTTTTTTGACATCATCAAGAACTCGCAAACCTTCAATAGCATATTCTCCGTTTTCATATCTATAAGATTTGCTTTTAAGAAGTTTTTTGACATGCTTGATCTTGCTATTCTCATTTGATGTTATTTTTTCCGTTTTCATGATTAATTGATACTAAAATTTTGCTTAAAATACAAGCTAAACGGTATTTTAAAACCAAAATACTATAATTATATTGGTTGACAGACATAAAATATTTTTGTATTTATATAGCGCTATAAACGCCGACGTAGCTCAGCTGGTAGAGCAATGGTTTTGTAAACCATAGGTCGGAGGTTCGATCCCTCTCGTCGGCTAATTTAAAACTTGCGAATTCCCCGCCCATCTATCAAAGGTAGCCTTATTATGAAACCAGAAAAAACTGAAGGCAAGGATTTTTTTCCTAACCTGTCACATAAACTCAAGAATCCTCTTGCAAGTTTAAAAAATATTGCATATTATTTAGAACAAACAGATACCAACAAAAATCCTGAAAACTCCAAGATGATTAAGCTTATGTCTTCTGAAATAAATAAAATTAATGAAATCATAAAAGAATATATCGATTCTAAAGAAAAAACTGACGTTTAAATATTACTGATATCAAAATTTCTATGAGCCACGCAGAATTTGTCCATCTCCACAACCATACAGAATATTCTCTCCTAGACGGAGCCTGCCGTATCACAAATGACCAGGGAAAGCCTTCCGCTTTGCTAAACACTATCGCAAAAGAATTCAAAATGCCGGCACTTGCAATAACGGACCATGGCAATATGTACGGTGCAATGGAATTTTACGGAGCATGCAGGGAGTCCGGGATAAAACCCATAATCGGGTGCGAAATATATGTTGCGCCGGGATCGATGTATGAAAAAAAACCGAGTAAAACCTGGAATCATTATAATCATCTGACATTGATTGCAAAAAATTTTGAAGGTTATACAAATTTAATGCATATTGTCAGTATCGGTTTCTTGGAAGGGTTTTATTATAAACCAAGAGTTGATAAGGAAGTTTTAAAAAAATACCACAAAGGTATAATTGCTCTATCAGGGTGTCTTGCCGGCGAGATCGCAAGCAATCTTGTGAATGAAAAAATTGAGGAAGCGGAAAAAGTAGCATTTGATTACAATGAAATTTTTGGCAAAGGAAATTTCTACATTGAAATTATGGATAACGGATTGAAGGAGCAGAAGGCAATTATCCCTAATTTAATGGAGATTTCTAAAAAGCTTGAGATTCCGCTTGTTGCAACAAATGACTGCCATTTTTTGAAACAGGAAGACGCATACGACCACGATGTTCTTCTTTGTATCGGAACATCAAAAACTTTGGACGATCCAAGCCGTTTGAAATTTTCATCGGATCAGTTTTATTATAAGTCTCCGCAGGAAATGATTAAACTTTTTTCTTATGTTCCGGATGCCATTAAAAATACTTTGGAAATATCAGAAAAAGTAAGCCTTGATATAGATTTTAACCAGCTTCTACTCCCCCACTACCCTGTACCGAAAAACGAAACCGCAGAATCTTACCTTCAGAAACTCTGTGAAGACGGCTTAAGGAAAAGATACCATGATTTAACAGATGTCCACAAAAACCGATTAACACATGAGTTAAACATAATTAATAAAATGGGTTTTGCGGCTTATTTTTTAATCGTTTGGGATTTTATCCAATATGCAAAAACAAACGGTATTTCCGTCGGCCCGGGTAGAGGATCGGGCGCAGGATCTTTGGTAGCATATACTCTCGGCATAACCGATATTTGCCCTTTGCGTTACGGCCTGCTTTTTGAAAGGTTTTTAAATCCCGACAGAAGATCAATGCCGGACCTTGATATAGATTTTGCCGATACCGGACGTGACAAGGTAATAGAATATGTCAGAAACAAATACGGGTCAAATAATTGCGCGCAGATCATTACTTACGGATCCATGCAGGCTAGACTCGTTGTTAGAGATGTTGGAAGAACAATGGGGTTTACTCCTTCAGAAACCGACCGTATAGCAAAAATGATCCCCTTTGGCACCAACATTTACACAGCGCTTCAGCAGGTTCCGGAATTAAAAAGTCTTATTAAATCCGATGAGAAAATAGATAAACTCATAAAAACTTCTCAAAAATTAGAGGGCTTAAAAAGACATACTGGTGTTCACGCCGCAGGCATGGTAATTGCCAAAGATGAAATTACAAATTTCTCTCCGTTAGCTAAGGGAGCGAAAGATATAATAACAACACAGTATGACGGAACAATACTTCCGAAACTCGGACTTTTGAAGGTAG